>CAUQLV010000010.1:0-80628 GCA_963519235.1 uncultured Oscillospiraceae bacterium | reverse complement strand
GGTATCGAACAAGATTGCAGTCGACTGCAAAAGCTGCAGCTGAAATGCGATCTGTCCCAGAGACTGCCAGCTGATGCGCGGCCGAGCGGCATTTGTGCAGGTTCAGGCGGTTTTTATTTGATGTTTGGCTTGGAAAATAACAGTATATTATTTCTGATTATTTGATGTATTTCTACACAGTAAAAAGCGGGGCTTTCGCCCCGCTTTGCCTCATCAAGCGCCGTAAATCAGCAATCAGGATGATTTTGCGGCTTTTTTATTTTGCCGTAAAAATGTGTGGTTCCCACTTGATCCCTTTGCCGGTTAAATGCTAAAAAAAGCTGTGCGGGGAAAGTTCCGCACAGCTTTTTCGTTTTCATTATTTTTTGAGCCAGCTCATCATTTTGCGAAGCTTTGCGCCGACAACCTCCACAGGATGTTCCGCTTCAAGCCGCCGTGTTGCCAAAAAGTTTGCGCGGCCTCCCGCACGGTTTTCCGCAATCCACTTGCTTGCAAAAGTACCGCTTTGAATTTCACTGAGAACCTTTTTCATTTCTTTTCTGGTATCTTCCGTGATGATGCGCTTGCCGGTGCAGTAATCTCCATATTCCGCCGTATCGCTGATGGAATAACGCATCATGCCGAATCCGCCGCTGTTGATGAGGTCAACAATCAGCTTCATCTCGTGCACGCATTCAAAATATGCCATTTCGGGGGAATAACCCGCTTCCACCAGTGTTTCAAAACCGGCTTTCATCAGTTCTGTCACGCCGCCGCAAAGCACAGCCTGCTCACCAAACAAATCCGTTTCGGTTTCTTCGCGGAAGGTGGTTTCAAAAATTCCCGCGCGGCCCGCGCCGATCGCGCACGCGTAAGCCAGCGCGAAGTCTTTTGCGCTGCCGGACGCATCCTGATAAACAGCAACGAGGGAAGGAACGCCCTTCCCCTCCACATATTCCACACGAACCCGATGCCCCGGACCCTTGGGTGCCACCATCGAAACGTCGACGCCGGCAGGCGGCACAATCTGGTTGAAGTGGATGTTAAAGCCGTGCGCAAACATCAGCGTGGCCCCTTCTTTCAGGTTGGGGGCGACCGCTTCCTTGTAAATATCCGCCGCGAGTTCATCCGGCACCAGCATCATTACCGCATCCGCGCCGCGCACCGCGTCCGGAACTTCCTGTACGGTCAGCCCGGCCTTGCTGGCTTCTTCCCATCGTGCGGAGTTTTTGCGAAGCCCCACTACGACAGAAACACCGCTGTCCTTCAGGTTGAGCGAATGTGCGTGCCCCTGGCTGCCATATCCGATGACCGCTATGGTTTTCCCTTTTAAAAGTTCCTGTTTGCAGTCACTTTCATAATACATGTTTGCCATTTGAATTCCTCCATAATTATCTGAATTTTGAATACCCTGTTTGAAATGCATGATCGACAAGCGACATTCCGGTTGTGTGAAGAGCAGTAACGCCAGTGCGGCTAAGCTCCACAACGCCGTATGACTGAATCTGCTTAACCAGCTCATTCATTTGCTCGGGGCGGCCGCTTGCCTCAATGATGACGCCGCCGTCCGGCAGCCCAACCGCCTTTGCCGCGCTGTTTGTCACCAATTCCATCAGCGCGCCTGTGTCCCGCTCGCCCGGACAGACCTTAATGAGCAGAAGCTCCCGCTCGATCAGTTGTTCTTGCGGCAGGATTGCCGCCGCTTTGACTTCCTCCAGCTTGCAGACTTGCTTATAAATTTGCTCCAGCTGGGACGGATCTCCTTCTGTTAATATCGTGATGCGGGACAGTTCCGGATTTTCCGTTTCTCCGACCGACAGAGCTTTGATGTTATAGCCCCGCCTGCCGAACAGGCCAGTTACCTTTGTCAGCACACCGAAATGGTTGGAGACCAAAATTGATAAAATGCCTTGTTTCATGTTTTCCTCCTTAATCCGAGAAAATCATATCTTCTTCTGTCCCGCCGGGCGGAATGATCGGATAAACCCGCTCCTTGCGGTCGATTACACAATCCACAACACAGGGCCCGCCGCAGGAAAACGCTCTGGAAAGGGTGGTCTGGATTTGATTGCGGTCTGTCAACCGTATACCCGCGGCGCCGAATGCTTCGGCAAGCTTCACAAAGTCCGTAGCGCGGTTGATTTCGGTGTAGGCATACCGCTGCTCATAAAATAGCTTCTGCCACTGATGCACCATGCCCAGCACGCCGTTATTCATGACCAGGATGACAATCGGCAGCCGGTGCGTTACTGCAACTGCAAGCTCGTTGAGGTTCATATGGAAGCTGCCGTCGCCCGTAACCAATACCACCGGCCGGTCGGGATTCCCGATTTTTGCCCCGATTGCTGCCCCGAGGCCATACCCCATGGTTCCAAGCCCGCAGGAGCTGATCAGCGTGCGTGGCCGCGAGAACGGGTAATACTGTGCGGTCAGCATCTGGTGCTGCCCTACATCTGTTACGACAATTGTGTCTTTACCCGCCGTGCCTTTGATTTTTAAAAGAATGTCACGCGGCGTGAGCTCCTCCCCGTTGGTTGCGCTCGGCAGAGCGTGGTACGCCTTATGCCGAAGCAGGCTGTGCACCCATTCCGAATTTTGGATTTGCCCTGTGCGTGCAAGCAGCCCGGAAAGGACTTCCCGCGCGCTGCCAAGCAGCGACAGTCCGGCGGAGACATTTTTCGATATTTCGGACGGGTCAATGTCCAGATGGAGAATCTGCGCATTGGCTGCGAATTTTTCCCGGTTACCCGCTACACGGTCGGAAAAGCGGGAACCCACCGCGATCAGCAGATCGCAATCGCGCGCCGCCACATTGGCGGTGGCATTTCCATGCATTCCGATCATGCCCAGATAGAGCGGGTCGTCATAAGACATCGACGTCAGCCCCATCATGCTCACGCAGACCGGCGCGCTGATTTTGTGGGAAAACTGCACGAGCAGTTCCGACGCGTCCGAGAAAACCACTCCGCCGCCCGCGTAAATCAGGGGGCGCTTTGCCTGCGCGATTGCCGCCAGTGCTGTCTCATAGTCCGATTCAGACGGAGCGGAATTTTTGCGCGGTTCAAAAACCGACTGCCTGCAATATTCCGCTTTCTGGGCAGTGATGTCCTTAGGGATATCAATCAGCACCGGGCCTTTTCTGCCCGAATTGGCGATTACAAACGCTTCCCGCACAATTCCGGCAAGTTCGCAGACATTTTTTATAATATAGTTATGCTTGGTGATCGGGTTGGTGATGCCCACGATATCCACTTCCTGAAAGCTGTCGCGCCCGATCAGCCCGGTGGGCACGTTGCCGGTGATGGCAACAAGCGGAACGGAATCATGGTACGCGGTGGCGATTCCTGTTACCAGATTGGTGGCTCCCGGCCCCGAAGTTGCAAGAACGACGCCGGTTTTTCCGGTGGAACGCGCATACCCGTCCGCCGCATGCGCGGCGCCCTGTTCGTGGGAAGTTACGATATGCCGCAGCTCCGTTTGCCGCTCATAGAGGGCATCATAAATATTCAGCACCGAACCACCCGGATAGCCGAAGATCACTTCCACACCCTGATCGAGAAGCGATTGCACTAAAATCTGTGCACCTGTCATCTGCATGTCGTTTCCTCCTATTCCATAGTGGTTTGATAACCGTTTTGTTCAAGCTGCTGAATGACCTTTTGCCCGTGTCCCCTGCCACTCACCTCGCAGGCGATGTGGAGAATGACCTCATTGAGCTGCAACCCTGCGTGCATGCGGTCATACTGCACCATGATGATGTTGGCGCCGCAGCCGGCGATGATGGATGAGAACCGCTGGAGGCTTCCGGGGACATCCAGCATGACGGTCTGAAACTTCATTTGCCTGCCGCGTGTCACCAGCCCTTTTTCCACGATTTTGTGAATCATGCTCACATCCATGTTGCCGCCCGAAAGAACACATACCGCCCGCTTTCCGGCAAGCTCGATCTTTTGGTGGAGCGCCGCGGCCAGCGATACCGCCCCCGCCGGTTCAACCACCATCTTGTTGCGTTCCAGCAGGAGGAGCACCGTTTCCGCGATCTCTTCCTCTGAGACCGATACCACCTCGTCGACATACCGGCAAATCAGCTTCAGCGGCAGCTTTCCCGGCGTTTTCACCGCGATCCCGTCCGCGATGGTTGCCGAATGGGTTGTGGATACCAGCATTTTCTGTTCAAATGACTGTACAATCGCATTTGCGCCCTGCGCCTGCACGCCGACCACCCGCACCCGCGGATTGATTTGCTTGATATAGGCCGCCGCGCCAGCGAGAAGTCCCCCGCCGCCTGCCGGAATCAGCACCACATCGACCGACGGAAGATCGCGGAATATTTCCGGAGCGATCGTCCCCTGCCCCGCGATAACATCCCCGTCGTCAAAGGGATGCACAAATACCGCCCCTGTTTTCTGCTGAATCTCCATTGCTTTTGAAAAGGCGTCTTCGTAGCAGTCTCCATGCAGAACAACCGTCGCCCCGTAACCCTCGGTTGCGGAAATTTTCGCAATCGGCGCACCGCGCGGCATCACAATTGTGGAAGAAATGCCAACCGCACTGGAAGCATAGGCGACCCCTTGCGCGTGATTTCCCGCGCTGGAGGCAACCACAGAAGTCGCCTGACCGTTTTCCGCCAGCTTTGCGATCTTGTTATAGGCGCCCCTGACCTTGAACGACCCTGTTTTTTGCAGGTTTTCACATTTCAGATACAGTTCCGCGCCGCTCATTTCTGAAAAAGTTCTCGAAGAACATAGCGGCGTCTTATGCACAACACTGCGAAGCCTTGCGGCAGCCTGTTCAATCTCTTTTAATTCCATAATCCACCTCCGAAAAAAATAAAAAACCTCCGCCTGATCCACAGACGGAGGTTTTCCCTTTTTATGGAATCCCTTCGCCTGCGTTTTCCGATCAGAGGCGAAGGTTCAATGTCTAGTTCTTTATCCCATGCTCACCGCGGGAGCCGGAAAAAAGGACACACCCGTTCGCCTCTTGCTAATCAAAATGACTACAACAATAATAAGCGGAATAATCGATAGTACGATTCCGCTTACTACTACGTTCATCATATTGGCAAAAAGGGCGGGCAGCATAAAGTTCATAGCTCTGTGTCCTTTCAATCTTACAAGTAAATTATCGCTATCATAACGGATGCAGTTCAAATTGTCAAGCCTTTTTTTGCGCTTGAAAGAGGTTTCCGGCCAGCTGTTTGAGCGCGGACGGGTCTTTTAAACGATATCCGCCGCTCTCTTTTTCCAGGAGTTGCTTGCTGCATAATAATCCGAGTGTCCTCAAAAGGTGCCTGTGGCTGCACCCCAGATATTGGGAAAGGTGCGTATAGTTACTGAAAAATACCCCGTCATTTTGCATGACCAGAATATAATTTGCCAGCCGCTGTTCCAGCGGGTAAAGCAAATTGATTCCGGTCGTCCGGTTGTTGCGCTCCACTTTTTCGCAGGTCAAACGGCAAACCCATTGCAAAAACCGATTATCCGCTAAGAGCAGCTCTTGCTGCTCTGGAATAGGAATTGCGAGGCAGTAAAACTCTCCCATAGCCTGAATCGTGGTTTTGGCGATCGAATCGGTGAAAAGCTCAAACTCCCCTAATATCTGAATGTCCTCGTAATGGCAGACCAGCAGGACTTTTCCGTTTTCGAGCGTTCTAAAAACCCTGCATTTGCCGTCCAGAACAATATAGAGATACGCCACGCGTTCCCCTTCTACACAAAGAAACTCGCCGTTTTGAAACAGGCAAAGCTGCATTTTTTCAAAAACCGCAGCTGATAGATGCTGCTTCACCAGTTCGATTTTTTCTTTTAAACGCGGTTGATTTTCCAAGCGCATCTGTTTCATCGTCTTCTTTTGCTGCCCTTCTGAAATTTTTTAGCCGCAATATGACAGGCGTCATACCCCGATTTGTAAGTTTTCTGTCATACTGATAAAAAAGAATTCATCAGTTCGGAGGATCGGCGTATGAATCTATTCCTTTTGCTGGCAGGCGGCGTCTGTCTGGGCTTAATGACCAGCCTGAACGGGCAGCTTGCAGCTTACCTGTCCAGCTTTGAAATCAGCTTTCTCGTCCACGCGATCGGTGCGATCTTGCTGACAGGGTACATTCTAATTTCCAAAAAAGAGCGGTTCTGCCTTCGGGGAGGGCCGGCTTATATCTATTTTGTCGGCTTTTTTGGCGTAGCTCTTGTCACTTCCGCCAGTGTCTGCGCCAATCAGATCGGTGCCACTCTGACTATGGCGCTGTCGATCGCCGGGCAGTTGATTTCCTCGGCTGTTATCGATCATTTCGGGCTGTTTCACCTGCCGGTGGTCAGATTCAGCCTTAAACGAATCCCATCCTATCTCATGATAGGAGCGGGACTGCTGCTGATTCTGCACACTTGAAAGGGGCTATTTTATGTTGTTTTATACCGGTTTGGCTATCCTGAACGGAATTCTGAACACCATCAACAAGCTGGTGAACTTTGAAGCTAAGCGGCGGCTTGGCACTGCGAACGGGACACTGATCAACTATCTGGAAGGGACACTGATCTCTCTCTCGATCGTCCTGTTTTCAGGTAATCTGACAGATTCGCCGCGTCTTGAGGGCATTTCTCCCCTCTATTTTACCGGCGGCATTTTCGGCTTGATTTCCATGCTTTTCATTCTGAAAGGAATGGTCAACACGCAAATGATCTACGCGACCGCGCTAGTTCTGATCGGGCAGCTGGGCGCAGGTTTTGCGATTGATTCCATGACCGCAGGAAAAGTAAACCCACTGAAAATTCTGGGAATTGTGCTTGTGATCGCCGGTGTTTTGGTTGATCAAGTCATAACACTCAAGTCCGCTGCCAAGGCGCCCGACGCTACACCGTAAGCTCTTCGTTTTCCCGAAGAAAATTTAACGATGAGTTCTATCCCCTCTGCAAGATTGCGGTTTTCTTTCTGGTTTCATCCACTGATCCCGGGTAAGAATGTCTTGCTTTTTGCTGAGCAGTTCTGCGAGTTTCCTCGATCAGTTCGTAATTATCGAGCAAAAGCGAAACCACGTTGGCACAGATCGACCCGTCCCGCACCATAGACTCAAGAACGGATATCACTTCCCGCCGTTCCATTCCCTTTCTGTAGGGGCGGTCTTCTGAAATGGCCGTAAAAATATCCGCGACTGCCATAATACGCGAGCCCAGCGGAATGCTCGCACCTTTTAAATGAAACGGATACCCTTTTCCGTTTAGCTTTTCATGATGAAAAGAGGCCCACTGGTTGATTGTTTCAAAGCCTTTGATGAGTTCCAGCAGGCGGTAGGCGTGAAACGTGTGGCTCCGGATTTCGTTGAATTCTTCCGCGTTCAGCCGGTCCTGCTTCTCCAGCACCTCACGCCTGACCGCCAGTTTTCCCAGATCGTGCAGGTTCCCCGCAATCAGCATCATTTTGCATTCGACTTCGGAAAATCCCGCCAGTTCGGCCAGTTTTTCCGCGGTGCTCGCCACTCCCGCGGAATGATAAGCGGTAAAAGGGCTGCGGGAATCGATGATACTGGAGAAGATTTCGGTCAGACCCACCACTTCGTCCAGACTAAGCTCCAGCGTGTCAAAAGGGACCGCTTTCGGCAAAACATAAATCAAGGGGCTGTAAACCAGATCCAGCCATATGTATTCCTGTGCGCTGATTTCCAGAAAAGCATCCACGAATTCCGGCTGAAACACCTTGCCTTTTTGATCCAGAATCACCTGTTGGATTTGCTTGACTTTTCCCAGAATATTTTGATCGTTCCCCGTCAGAACCGCAACACGGTCTGCCAAATGCAGGAGATGACTTAATTGTGATACCTCATCTCCCTGAAAGAAATTCCCTTCGCCATACTTCCATGGAACATGATGATACCGGACGATATCCGCCGCATTCTGAAGCGGCGAAAAGCCCTCGATCAGCTGCGCCCCCCGGAGCGCGTGGTTTTGAACAGTCAGCGGCTCGCTTTCGATTAGTTCCAACCGCTCATCCAGTGATATTGTTCCGATATCATGTAAAAGACCGGCCAATATCAAATCTTTTTTCTGCTCCACCGGCAGCCCAAGCTGTTCCGCGATGCGCAGCGCGAGATAGGCAACCTGCTGATGATGATTTTCCAGTTCGTGACTGATTAAGTCAACCGCCTTGGTGAGGCAAATCAGCAGGTCAAACATGTTGACAAGATTTTGTTCAATTTCCGACATTTTAACCCTCTGCGTATTAGATTCGGGAGCGTTTGCTCCCGCTAACAGTATATCATAATTTCGACAAAATGGAAGACTTTAGCTGTCAGTTTGAATGATCAGAAAGTCTCCGTTTCTCAGCTGCACAACAGTTGCATCCAGCGCGCGGGACAGTTCGAGCGACAGGGATTTCTGCTCCTCAAGATCCCGTACCAGAAGGGTCAGCGGGTCTCCGCCAAGGACCTTGTTTTCGTCTGCGGTAATATAAACTAGAATTTCCGAGCCTTTTCCCATTTTGCGGTGCTCCTTACTGCTTCATAATTCTTTTGATTTTGCGGCTGTTTTCCAGAATCGGCGTGTGCGACACCACATAAATCAGTTTATCCAGATCCCGTTCAACCGGAACAAACGCTAAAATTACATTTCCGGATGGAATGTCCCGGCGCGCAAAGTTATACTGCTTCACACCGAGCGTTCTGAATGCCTCAAACGCCAAGGCCTGGCGCTGTCCCGCGTTTTCGAGCGTCATCCGGCTGCCCTCGCCGCGCGGTTTTATGACAACGGCAAGCCCCTGCGTGGACATGAATTCCCTACTGAGGTCTGTCCCGAGAAAATTGGTGACAAAAATTCCGTCTACATAAAGTTCCGAACCCTTCACCTCGATTTCTCCGGGGACGATATCACAGATAGCTCCAATCATTTTTCCTTTTGTGAACCGGTATAACGCTGTCATCACGATTGCTCCTGATACGCCTCCCAAAATTACCAGAAGCAGAACGTTTTCGCTGCCGGTCAGCTGCATGGCCAGAACGGACACAAACGAAGTCACCAGCGAGATATAGCTTCTGGATTCAAATGTTTTTGAAATCCCGTCAATATAAGCCTCCCCGCGCTTTGTATATTCTGTATGCTCCAGACTTTCAAGGCTTTCCATTTCGGCAGATCTGATATCACGGAACTGCTGCACCGCGACGGTCAGAAAAGTCACCGCCGCAAAGTCTCCGGCCATCACCGCCGGAATTGCAACAGCTCCCAAAGACGCTGCAATAAAGCCCTGCACAACATTGTTAAACAGGGCGCTCGGGTAAGTAGGAACCTGCCTGAAATCTACACGAAGAGTAATCATGCGTGCCGCAGTTCCGGTTATTATTCCAATTACAATGATAATCAGTTCGGGTTTGCTTAAAGAGCCTATCGTTTCCATAATAACCTCTCATTCTTTGCCGGTTTACCTCTATTATAAACGTCGGAGTTGCGTTTATCCTAGGCGGCTATGTTTGAAAGAAAAATGGCGGGCTGCTGTCTATTCCCTAAAAAAAAGTGAATATTAAAGGTATCAAATATAAATGGGGAAATCAGTATGACAGCCGCCATCGGCACAAATGTGAAACGAATTGAGTCATGGGAAAAGGTTACGGGCAAAGCGAACTATACCGGGGATTTTTATTCACCCGGCATCCTGCACGCGCGCCTTGTCACCAGCAGTGTCGCACACGGGAGAATCCTTTCCATCGATTTTTCTGAAGCAAAAAAGCAGGCGGGGGTAAAGGCCGTTCTCGACGGGAGGAGCTTCTCCGCTTTATTCGGTACCCTTCTAAAAGACCAGCCGGCGCTCGCCATTGATAAAGTGCGCTATTTCGGCGAACCGCTGGCGATCATTGTCGCGGCAAGTGAAGCGGAGGCAGCGTTCGCCGCGGAACTTGTGAAAGTGGATTATGAACCGCTGCCTGTAGTAAACTCCGTGCGCGAGTCGATTCTGCGGGATTCCCCGCTCATTCACGAATCAATGATGTCCTATACAAAGGGCGCAAAAGACCTTTTTCCGCAGGCAAAGACGAACATCGCCGCCAGCTTCCAAATCCGAAAAGGGAACCTTTCCCACGGGTGGGCCGCAAGCGAGATCATTATCGAAGAGCACTGCACGCTCCCCGGGTCCGACCATGCCGCGATGGAGGTGAGAATTGCACAGGCCGAAATCAAGCCGGGCGGAACGGTTGAAATTATGACCTCCACGCAGTCCCCGTTTGCCGTAAAAAAGCAGATCAACAAAACGTTCCAAATCCCGGAGGGAAAGGTGATCGTCCGTGTCCCTTTGGTGGGGGGCGGGTTTGGCGGAAAAGCGGCGGTTCATCTGGAAGTGCTGGCTTATATGGCGTCTTTTGCGGTCGGGGGAAGCCCTGTCCGCCTGACAATTACCAGAGAGCAGGATCTGGCAACCTGCCCCGCCCGGCTGGGGCTGGAAGCGGATATCAAACTGGGCGCCAAACGCGACGGAACCATCATGGCCGCCGAAATGCTGTTTTTGCTGGATACCGGCGCCTACTGCACCAGCAGCCCCTATATGTCAAAAGCGATTGCCGCGGACTGCACCGGCCCTTACAACATCGAAAACCTGTGGTGCGACTCTCACTGTGTTTATACCAACCACATTCCCGCTACGTCTTTTCGGGGCTTTGCGCACGAATCCTGCACCTTCTGCGTCGAGCGTGCGCTGGACACGCTGGCGAAACGGTGCGGAATCGACCCGCTGGAATTCCGCCTGAAAAACGCTATCCTGCCCGGGCATCTATCTCCCACTCAGGTAAGGATTACCAGCAGCAACACCGGAAACACATCCGCCTGCATCCAGAAGCTCCGCTCCCTCATCAATTGGGAGGAGGGCACCCGCATCGAGCTTGGAGGAGGGAAGGTTCGTGCGAAGGGGATGAGCTGTCTCTGGAAAACGTCCACCTCGCCCACAGATGCCTCTGCGGGAGCAATCCTGACCTTTAATTCCGACGGCAGTCTCAACCTGAATACAGGCGTCGTGGAAATGGGCTCCGGCGGGCAGACACAACTGGCGCAGATGCTGGCAGACAGAATGAAGATGGACATCGGCAGTGTGCATGTGCGCCTCGATGTTGATACCCAGCTCAACCCGCTTTACTGGAAAACGGTGGCGAGCATGACGACTTATATGGCGGGACGTGCGGTCATGAGGGCCGCGGACGACATCATCGCGCAGCTGAAAGCAGTCGCGGCCACCGCACTGCGCTGCGCACCCGAGGATTTGGACATTGAAAATGAGTGGGTGTACCTTCGTTCCGACCCACAGCTAAGCCTGCCATTTCATGAGCTTGTGCATGGTTCGAACTATCCGAACGGCAACGCGTTCGGCGGGCAAATTATCGGGCGCGGAAGCTTTATTATGGGGCATCTTACCCCGCTTTGCCCGGAAACCGGCAGGGGCAAAACCGGGCCAGCCTGGACTGTCGGCGCACAGGCGGTGGAGGTGGAACTGGATACCACAGAATTCACCTATCGCATCATCAGGGCCGCGACTGTCATGGACGTTGGCAGGCTGATTAATCCCCGTGCCGCCGAAGGAATCATCCGCGGGGGCATGTCGATGGGGCTTAGTCTTGCAAGCCGCGAGCAGTTTCCCTACAGCAAATTGGGCGTCATGCAGGCAACCAGCCTGCGCAATTATAAGCTCCTCCATATTGGGCAGGAGCCGGATTATCTGGTGGGATTTGTTGAAACGCCGCAGGAAGATGCGCCTTATGGCACACGCGTTTTTTCAGAGCATGGCATCATCGGCATTCCCGCCGCCCTTGCGAACGCTCTGTCCACGGCCGCAAATACCAGCCTAAACCAGCTTCCGCTGACCCCTGAAGCCATCTGGAAAAGCTGTAAAGGAGGCAAACCATGATTGCCCACGACTTTGCATATTACCGGCCTGATACGCTGAAAGAGGCGTACGGTCTCTATCGGGAGCTAGTTGCGCTGAATAACGCTCCGGTTTATTATGCGGGCGGCTCCGAGGTGATTACCATGTCGCGGGCGGGAAGCATCCTGCCAGGTGCGGTAATCGACCTGAAAGCGATACCGGAGTGTGCCCATATGGGCTTTTCCGAGGGGTCTTTGTTGATCGGGGCCTGCGTAACCTTATCGGCAATCGCGGAATCAAAGATGTTCCCCATGCTGGGAACGACGGTGGGCAGAATTGCCGACCACACCAACCAGTGCCGGATTACGCTGGGCGGGAATGTCTGCGGGACCATCATTTACAGAGAATCGGTTTTGCCGCTTCTTCTCACCGACTGCTCGGTCTATGTCTGGGGCGTCAACGGGGAGCGCAAGGTGCCAATCAAAGACGTGTTCCGCCAAAGCGTCCTGCTGAAAACAGGAGAATTCATTACCCGGTTTGCAATCGATCAAAAATGGCTGGGCGCTCCCTATATCCATGTCAAAAAGACAAAAAATGAGAAAATTGACTACCCGCTGCTTACGCTTGTCGCAGTTCGGGACGGCAGGCGTATCCGGATGGCATTTTCCGGTCTTTGCGAATTTCCGTTTCGATCTGCTACGATAGAAGATACACTGAACCATCCCGATTACCCCCTTGCTGAAAAAGCAGAACGCATCACGCGCCAGCTTCCGGGACCGTTTTTAAACAATTTGGACGGTTCCGCGGAATACCGAGCATTTGTCCTGAAAAACACGGTATACAACGCACTGCGGGAATTTGAGGGGATGCCATATGGTCAAATATAAAGGAAAATGCGTAATCGAGTTGCAGGTTAACGGAGAAATGAGGACTGCCTTGGTGAGGCCGTCTGATGTATTGCTGGATGTGCTGCGGGAGCAGTTCGGGCTGACCGGAGCAAAGCCGGGATGCAAAAACGGAGACTGCGGAACATGCACGGTGTTGATGGACAGCTGGCCTGTGAAGTCGTGCCTCGTATTGGCCGTTGAGGCAGTCGGGCATGCTGTCACAACGGTTGAGGGGCTTCAGAACTTCCCGCTACAAAAAGCGTTTGTGGATTGCGAAGCCTTCCAGTGCGGCTACTGCACATCCGGGTTCCTGATGGTGTGCCATGCGCTCATGACACAGCACCCGGATGCTGAGGAATTTGTCATGGAAGAATGGCTGCAATCCAACATTTGCCGGTGCACAAGTTATTCGGAGATCAGAAACGCCCTGCGCACAGTCATGAAAACAAATGATGGAGATGAATAGAAATAGATTTTCAGCATGCTTTTGAAAGTCCATCCGACCTGCTTGCAATTGCGGAAAAATAGGGCCCAACAAAAAAAGGAAACAGGCATATTGCCTGCTTCCTTTTTTCAATGGTATCAGGAAAAGCTCGGAGGAGTCGCTTCCGGTTTTCCGAACTGATTGTTGGGAGACGGACTGGACAGATTAAAGTACAGCTTGGAGTCCTGTGTGACGCCGAAATCCTGATTGGAACCGGTGTCCTGTACTTTGTTGAACGCCTCGCGGAACAAGGCATTATGCGCCTCTTCCCGGTTGAGAAGAAAGTCAATGGTTTCACGGACATACCGGTCTGTGACCTGACGGTAAAGGTACTGATAGACCACCTTGGCCCGCTGTTCGGACGCAATATTGGAAAGAAGATCCGCACAGAGATCGCCGGTCACTGTGACGTAATCAGACGTCCACGAATATCCGGAGGAGTTAATCAGGCCAGGATTTAAGCCGTTAATCACATGTGCCTGAATTTCTCCGGCTTCAACTGCATTATAGTTGACGTCATGTCCGTTGAGAAGGTTTATCGTGGTCGCTACCATTTCCATGTGGCTGAGTTCCTCCGCGCCGATGTCTAAAAACAGGTCTTTAATCGCGGGGTCTTTCACTCGAAAACTCTGGGAGATATATTGCATTGCAGCTTTGAGTTCTCCGTTGCCTCCGCCGAGCTGTTCCTGCATCAGCACCGCAAACTGGGGATTTGGTTTTTCTACTTTCACATCATTTAACAATGCTTTTTCATGTTTAAACATATCAATCGCCTCCTGATTGTTTGTTTCTAGTAGTGTTTACAATCAGGAGGCAATTATCAATAACATTCTATTTCACATTAGGTATTTGAATGGATTGCTCTGGCGCGTTTCCAGTTGGAAGGAGCAAACAAAAACAACATCGGGAATATTTCCAAACGGCCGATGAGCATATTCAGTATCAGCACCACCGTGCTAACCGCGGAAAACCCGGAGAAGTTCCCGGTCGGTCCGACATCGCCGAGTCCTGGCCCGATGTTGTTCAGGCAGGAAAGCACCGCTGTCATATTCGTCTCCAGTGAAAAATTGTCGAGCGAGACAATCAGGAAAGAAATCGCCGCAACTGCGCAGTAAATGGTCATATAAACATGTACACCCTCAATTACCTCGGCATCGAGAGCTTTCCCATCCACTTTGACAATATTTACCTCGCGGGGATTCAGCATTTTGCGCAGCGACTGTTTTGCAGACTGGTACAAAATGAGCACCCGGGCGGATTTGATGCCGCCTCCGGTAGAGCCGGCGGAGGCGCCCAAAACCATCAGCACCACCAGAATACTACGTGATAGCTGAGGCCAAAGGTTAAAATCGGCGGTTGCATATCCGGTTGTGGTCATAATGGAAGCCACTTGAAACGCAGCGTGGCGTGCCGCCACAGGCAAATTGGCGCTATAAATCGGTAGAATATTGACCGTGACCAAAATGATCGCGCCGATCATAACCCCCAGATAAACGCGAAGTTCCTGATTCAGCAGCGCTTGCGAGAATTCCCGAATCAGCAACAGGTAAAAAATGCTGAAATTAACCCCAAACAGAGTCATGAACACGGCAATTACGATCTGGCAGTAGGGGCTGTAACTGGCACAGCTGGAATTCAAAATTCCAAAGCCGCCTGTTCCGGCGGTCCCAAATGTAATGCAGACCGTGTCGAACAGCGGCATATCGCCCAGCAAAAGCAGAACCATTTCGATTACGGTAAGCGCGCAGTAGATCAAATACAGAATTTTCGCTGTCTGGCGCAATTTCGGCACCAACTTGCCGACTTCCGGTCCCGGGCTTTCCGCGCGCATAATGTGCAGGGTGCTGCCGGAGCCCTGCGCCATCGGCAGAATCGCCAGCAGAAACACCAGAATTCCCATGCCCCCCAGCCAGTGGGTAAAGCTGCGCCAGTAGAGCATTCCTTTGGACATTGCTTCCACATTTGTTAAGATACTGGCTCCAGTAGTCGTAAAGCCGGAAACCGTCTCAAAAACAGCGAGCAGATAACTCGGAATTTCTCCCGAAATAAAAAACGGAAGCGCCCCGAACAGCGACATGACCATCCAGGCCAGCGCTGTTACGAAAAAGCCTTCTCGGGTGTAGAAGCCTCTGCTTTTTGGTTTTCGAAAAGTAGCAAAAAAACTGACCGCCAGCAAAACCATAATGGTTATGAAAAAAGCTCTGGCCGATACCGGCTCTTTGCCGAAAAAAGAAATTGCCATTGCCGGCACCATGAACAAAGCCTCCAACCGGAGGATATGTCCGATCAGAAAAGCCACCATTTTAAAATTCATGTTAATGTCCTTCCCCCGTCCATCATGCAGAAATCAACTCAAATACAGTTTGTGGAATCATAGGTCATAGGAGTGGCCGATGGTTCCTCAAAAATATCATTGAGCGTATTGATAGGCCGGTCGGCTGTCGTTACCACAATCACTGTATCTCTCAGCTCGATGGTGGTTTCGCCGTTCGGAATAATAATTTTGCCGCCGCGGTTGATGCAGGAAATCAAAATATTCGGCTTCAGCTGAATCTGCAGGAGCGTCTGCCCCAAATAGTTTGTGTCCTCCGTCGCAAGAAATTCCAACGCCTCCACCTTGCCGTCCACTAAGCGGTGAAGCGTTATCACGGAACCACCGGAAGTGTTCTGCATTGCGCGCACATAACGCACGATGTCGTTGGAGGTCAGCAGCTTCGGGCTGATTACGCAGTCAATCCCTTTTCCGCGGAACACCTCGTTATATTCGGTTCGGTTAATTTTTGTAACAACCTTGGGAACCTGCAAGAAGTTCGCATACATCGATACCAGCAGGTTCTCTTCGTCAATATTGGTCAGCGTCACCACAGCGTCGGTGCTTTCGATCCCTTCCGACAGCAAAATCGCCTTACTGCAGCCGTCCGCCTCGACAATAGATGCCTTTGGCAGCAGTTCGGCCAGTTCCATGCACCTGCTGTGTTTATTTTCGATAATTTTCACCGCAGCACCCGACGCAATTAAATCCGCCGCAAGATAATAGGCGATATTGCTGCCGCCGACGATTAAAACATCCTTGCTTCTATGCGTATACAAGCCCATATGCTTAATCAGGGCAGTGAGGTCGCGCGTGGGGGCGGTCACATAAATCTTGTCATCTTTTTGCAGGCGGAAGCTGCCGTCCGGGATATAAACCTGTGTGCCACGTTCCACCGCACAAACCAAGACCCGCACCTTCGCGATCTTGTAAAGGTCAAGCAGCTGTTTGCCGTCCAAAATGCTGTTTTCTTTTAAAACGATTTCAACAATTTCAACTTTTCCCTTGGCAAAGGAATCGCGTTTGAGAAAAGACGGAAGTTGCAGCAAACGAAAAATTTCGTTTGCTGCCGTACGCTCGGGGTTAATCATCATGCTCAGACCCAACTCTTCTTTTAAAAAGAACAGCTGCTCCGCATATTCAGGATTGCGCACACGCGCAATGGTATGTGCGTGTCCAAGCTTCCTCGCAATAATACAGCACAGTAAATTAATCTCATCCGCGGAAGTGGCGGCGATCACCAGATCACAGCTTTCAACCCCGGCTTCTTTTTGTACCCTCAGGCTGGCTCCGTTTCCGTGAACCACCATAACATCCAGCATCACAAGGGATTCCTGCAATACATTTTTATTACTGTCAATTACGACAACGTCATGGCCTTCTTTTGTAAGCTGCTGAGTCAGCGCAAAGCCAACCTTGCCGTCACCTACTATGACAATTTTCATGCCCTCTGTCCTGTCTCTTTCTGCCCAGACGGAATACCTTCCCTGTTGGCGCTTCTAAATTCTTAGCACAATCTTATCACGCTTTGTCTCAAGATACAAGCCTGTCTTTTGAGAAACAAAATATGGCAGAATCAGGCAGCCGCGGCGGAAATAGAAGCGCCCTGATAATAGTGAAGCAGAATTTCATCAAAAGACGCGCCCTGCCGCGCCATATAATCGGCTCCGTATTGGGAAAGGCCCACCCCGTGTCCATAGCCTACCACCTTGAAAATAAATTCTCCCCCGTCATATGAAACTGTGAAATCGGAGGACCGCAGATCCAGCGCTGTTCGGAAATCCGCCCCCGATACCGTTTTATTGCCCACTGTGATTTCCGTAATATAGCCGCTTTCAGAACGCTGCGCCTCTCCGATCCAGCCAGAAGCGTCGCCTTCCAGAACGAGATCCGTCCAGGTCTTTCGCAAAGCGCCCGCTAGTTCGTCTGCCGAAAGGGTCAAAGTCATGCGGTAATCAGGGGCCAGTGTGTCGCCAAAACTGTCGACCGGGACAAGGTACGGCTTTCCGCCTGTCCACACATTGGACGCGTCCTCTGTTTTACCACTGCTCATGGAATGGTAAGCAGCCACGATGGGCTCTCCCTCATAGGTGAGGATATAACCGGCCACTCCATCAGCAGCCTGACAGATTGCTTTCCAGTATGTGTCCGCAAGGTCTTCGTACCGTTCACGGAACAGTTTTTCTGTGGTATAAACTTTCCAGTTTTCCGGGTCGGCTGAAAAATCTGATTTTTCGCCGTTTGCCCTCGCCTGTTCGCGGCGGCAGAGCGCGTAGGTATGCGCGGCCACGGCCTGCGCTTTCATTGCTTCCGGATGAAAGGTCGGAGGCATTTCCGCTGCAAGCGCTCCCCGCACATACTCCTTTGGCGACACTTCAAGGATTTTTCCGGTTTGCTCATTCAGAACCCGGAAATTCTCTCCCGAAACCGAGATGGTATCTGAAGGATTTACAGGCTCTTTCTGCTGCTGCGGCTGGCTGGATTGGTTTTGCTGCTGCGTTTGAGAGGACGCTCCATATGCATTTGGGGAATCTAAAAACTGCACGTCCGGTTTTTCGCCGGTCAGCGCCAAAAGCGGAACCAGAAACATCATTACGGCAAATAGTGCGATGGTCACTCCTCTGATATTCATTTTTTGCCCCTCAATTATGAAAGATTTCCAATTCAAACTTTCATTTTGCTTGTTTTTCCGGAGAAAATTCTATTGACTTTGCCACTTTACTGTTATACAATATTTGCATTGCACATCGAACAGCAGGTTTGGTTTTACTGGCTGTCTGAATCGCACATCGTTCACAGCTCTGCCGCCAACATCAGCGAGTTTGCTGTGCGGCACCCACGCTGAATGACCCGTTGGGAAGGAAAGGAGCCATGTCCATTATGTATAGCAGAGACCCCGAAAAACCGAATGAACAGCTTCAAAAGGATATTCAATTATTATGCGACGAATATACCCGCTATAACAGTTTCGAGCCGACATTATTCAATCAGTACAATGTCAAGCGGGGTCTGCGCAACTCCGACGGCACCGGTGTGCTGGCCGGAATTACGCAAATTTGCAATGTACATGGCTATCTGCTCAGCGAAGGCGAAAAAGTGCCGATTGACGGCGAACTGATTTACCGTGGCATCAATATCAACGACCTGATCGCCGGCTGCCAGGCAGAAAACCGTTATATTTTCGAGGAAACCGCATGGCTGCTGCTGATGGGTTCGCTTCCGAACGCTGAGAAGTTAAATAAGTTTCAGGAAATTTTGGCAGCCTCACGCGAACTTCCAGAGAACTTCACCGAAGACATTATCATGAAAGTTGCCAGCCCCAATATTATGAACATGCTTGCGCGTTCTGTGCTGGCGCTTTATACCTATGATTGTAATCCTGAGGACACCTCTGTCGAAAACGTCATCCGCCAGTCAATCCAGCTCATCGCGCGGATGCCTTCGATCATGGTATCCGCTTATCAGGTAAAAAAGAGAATCTATGACGGACGCAGCATGTATCTGCATAATCCCCGGGCGGACTATTCGACCGCCCAGAATATTTTACGCCTGCTCCGTTCGGATAAACAGTTTACCGAAGAAGAAGCGCGGCTGCTTGACCTCTGCCTGATGCTGCACAGCGAGCACGGCGGCGGTAACAATTCGACCTTCAGCGTCCGCGTTCTGACTTCGTCGGGTACAGATACCTATTCTGCGATTTCCGCGGGAATCGGTTCATTAAAAGGCCCGCGTCACGGCGGGGCGAACCGTAAGGTCATTGAACAGCTGGAATACCTGAAAGAGGGAGTTTCCAACTGGGAGGACGACCAGGAAATTCGTGAGTTTCTAAGGAAAATTGTGAGCAAACAGGAGGGTGACGGTTCCGGACTAATTTACGGGATGGGTCATGCCGTCTATACCAAAAGCGATCCACGCGCCATTGTCCTCAAGGCAAATGCGCTGCACATGGCGCACGGAACCAATTTTGAAGGAGAATTTCAGCTTCTTGATGCCGTCGAGCGGCTTGCTCCGGACGTTCTGCGTGAAAAATGGGGCAGCAACCGTCCGGTCAGCAACAATGTGGACCTTTATTCCGGGCTGGTTTACCGAATGCTTGGAATTCCCGACGAGCTGCACACGCCTTTGTTTGCCATTGCGCGCACAGCCGGCTGGTGCGCCCACAGGCTGGAGGAAATCACCACAGGAAACAAAATCATCCGTCCGGCTTACAAACCCATTTCCAAGCCTTCCTCCTATATTCCGTTACAGGAAAGACCCTGACCACCGCAGGATACCGCTTGACCGATTTCCGGTCAAGCGGTATAATTATGGAATGTTCCGCTGAGAAGCGGGATAACGTTCTTGATCGGTTTCGGTCGGAAAGGGATTTTATGCTTACTAAACTACAAAAATTGATTTTTCCGGCTGCACTTTTGTGTTGCGCGGTGCTGCGTATTTACTTGAAGCTTTCCGCCATAGACCCTGCTACCGGGTTCTATGAAAATAATTTGATGTCTGCTTCCCTGTTTAGCTGGATTCTGGGGGCAAGCTGCCTTGTTCTGTTGCTGTTTGGCTGGCTGCCCAAAGACAAATCGGACGCACCGGCTCTGCACATGGGTCTTTTTGCGCGGGGATGCTTGGTCGTTTCCGGCATCGCCGCGATGGTCTTTATCGGTTCTTCTCTGTTTGATCAGGTGGACAGTCTGCTCACCTTTAACCCCGATGTAGCCGGAGCAACCGTGGTTTTTTCTCTTCTTTTCTCTGTTGCGGGCATCTTTTGCATGCTTGTCGCACCGGTAATTACCGGTATTTTATTTATCGTCATTGGCCTAAGGGGCAATCGGGGAACCGGCCGTTATCACGGGGCTCTGCTTTTGCTGCCTGTTCTCTGGCAAACCGCCATGCTTCTGACGACGTTTATGGGCTATACGCTAATGCGTAGCGTTTCAGATCAGATGCTGGCGATCGTTATGCTGATTTTGATGGTTCCATTTCTTCTTGCCAACGGACGCGTGTTAGGCGGCATCGACGCTAAAAAAGGCGCCCGCCAGCTGGCAATGTTCGGACTGCCCTTTTCTTTGGTCGCCGTATCTCTTTCTCTGGGTGTTCTGATTGCGGGATTTGCCGACAAATCTGTTGAAATCGGGCTTTCTTCTTTTGCCGCTGTCTTTTATTTGTGCATGGGGCTCTATGCGGCCTCCGCAGTTTTTTCACTGCGCCCCGAATGAATTAAATTACTGTGCAGACCGGATTTCCGCTCATTATAAACTGCCAATTTAAAAGGCTGGTCATCGCATGTTACATGCGATGACCAGCCTTTTTTAGCATTCAGTTATGCAGCGTCTGAGCTGTCAATCTCCGTTCCATAATCCATGGAACTTGATGTGTCGGGCGTTGTTATTGCCGGGACTGCCGGCTTAGGCTGCCCGAAAGGGGCAGCAGTGGAAGAGGAACTGGAAGAGCTGGATTTGGGAAGGTCGCGAATCGCCACCAGCTGGTAGTTATCTTTGTTCTTCAGCAGCTCATAGATCATTTCCTTTTCCGGAACCGGTTCACTGCTTTTTCCATTTTGAGCCTGCGTCCACGCATTCGCGGGCGGTATGTAACCAATTGTCAAGGTGAACACATTTCCCTTTTTTATCACGCGCTCTACGCTTGGCGTATATTGATTTGCCTGCAATGTGACTGGCGCAAAGTAAGTCTTTGTGGATTCATCGTAAACATAGGCAATTTCATAATCGCCAAACGTCTGATGCTGCAGCTTAATCTCCGGCCCAAACAGCCTCGCGCAAGCGACATCCACGTCGGAAGCAGGCACGATCAGCCGTCCCAACGCATCAAACTGATAGCTGTCCCTCTTGTCCCCGAGCATGGTGCTCCAAAGCGAAGACTGCAATAGAAACACAGGATCCGCGTCCGACGCCTTTTCAAAAGGCACCGGGTCAAACATCAGCACAGGGGTGATCACATCTTCAAACATTTCCTTTTCGCCGGAGTTATCCAGAATTCCGCGCGTAAACTGAACACAGAAAGCTCCAAGAGCCACCATACCGATCAGCGCCAGAAGAATAAACACCCCGCCAAGCGGCGCGGCATACTTATTCCTGCGACGCTGCATTTCTTCGGCCAGCCGGGCCGGCCTGTTTCGTTTCGACTGTTCCATCGCTCTTTCCTTTCCCATCAGCGGATTTGTCCGTTGCCGGTCACAATATATTTACAGGAGCACAATTCCGTCAAGCCCATCGGCCCGCGCGCATGCAGCTTCTGTGTGGAAATCCCGATTTCCGCGCCAAATCCGAATTCTCCGCCGTCCGTAAACCGCGTGGACGCATTCACATATACCGCTGCGGAGTCAATGCGCGCGGTAAATTCCTGCGCATTCCGGTAATTGTTCGTGAGAATTGCTTCGGAATGCCCTGTCGAGTAGGACTGGATGTGCACAATTGCGTCCTCCAGACTGTCCACCACGCGCAGCGCAAGAATATAGTCGTCGTATTCCGTCGCATAGTCCTCCTCTGTGGCAGGTATCACGTCCGGAATCAGCGCAGCTACCCGCGCGCAGCCCCTCAATTCCACCTGATGCGTATCCAGAGCCGCTTTCAGCTTGGGCAGAAATGTCGGGGCAATCTCGCGATGCACCAAGATCGTTTCCACCGCGTTGCATACCGACGGGCGTGAGGTCTTTGCGTTATCGCAGATTGAAACTGCGAGATCCAGATCGGCGGAAGCATCGACAAAAATGTGGCAGTTTCCCGCGCCGGTTTCAATCACAGGCACTGTGGCGTTTTCCACCACAGCGCGAATCAGTCCCTTACCCCCGCGGGGAATCAGCACATCAAGATAACCGTTAAGGCTCATCAGGTCACCGGCACTCTGCCGGGAGGTATCCTCAACCAGCTGAATGGCGTCCTCGGGAAGTCCCTGCGACGCCAATGCACCGCGCATCAGCCCTGCAAGCACGGTGTTGGAATGGATTGCTTCCTTGCCGCCGCGCAGAATACATGCGTTTGAGGATTTTAGGCAAAGGCTTGCGGCGTCCACCGTCACATTGGGGCGCGCTTCAAAGATCATCCCCACAACGCCGATCGGGACACGGATTTTTTCAATTTTCAGTCCGTTGGGACGGTTGCCGCCGCCGATCACCTGACCGACAGGGTCTTCCAGCTTCATGATGTCCTCCACCGCTCCTGCAATTGCATCTATACGCTCTTTTGTCAGCCGGAGGCGGTCCTGCATCGACGCGGACATTTCATTCTTCCGCGCCGCATCGAGATCGCGGGCATTTGCTTCAATGATCTCCTCCGCATGCTCCCGCAGAGAAACTGCGATTGCACGCAGCGTCGCGTCCTTTTGTGCGGTAGACAGACAGGACAAAATCCTCGAGGCCGCTTTCGCACGTTTGCCCAGTTCTATCAATGAATTCAATCCGCTCACACCCTTTCATCAGGCTTCTATCTGTTACAATGCGTGTGCTTTCTGCCTTGTCTTTGCTGAAAAGTAGGTGCCAATGTCCTCATTTTCCAGCAAACTATAGAGTTTTCTGGGATGGTCGCCATTCATGATTACCATATCCACGCCTTTTTCATTGGCAATTTTTGCGGCATGAATTTTCGTAATCATGCCCCCGGTTCCCCGATTGCTGCCTGCGCCCGCAGCTACGGACTCAATTTCCGGCGTAATCTCATGCACTTCTGAAATAAGCCGCGCATGCGGATTCGTGCGGGGATCTTCCTCATACAGCCCATCAATGTCGCTGAGTACAATCAGCAAATCCGCTTCGGCGATCACGCTAACAATCGCGGAAAGCGTATCGTTATCCCCAAATTCAATTTCCTCGGTGGAAACCGAGTCGTTTTCGTTCACAATCGGAATAGTCCCCATCTCAAGCAGCCGTTTGAACACATTGCAGACATTCTGCTTGCGCATAGGCTCGTCAACCACATCTCGTGTCAGCAGAATCTGGCTGGTCACGTGGTTATACTCTGAAAACAGCTTATCATAAGTATACATCAGCTCGCATTGGCCCACGGCGGCAACCGCCTGTTTTCCCGGCATGTCCCCGGGTTTTCCGGAAAGACCGAGCTTCCCGACCCCAACCGCCATTGCGCCCGAGCTCACCAAAACAACCTGCCGTCCGCTGTTTTTGATATCGGCCAGCACCTTCACCAGTTCTTCCACTCTGCGGATATTGAGCAGTCCGCTCTCATGGGTCAGCGTGGAAGAACCGATTTTGATCACAATCCGTTTGGCCTGATTAAAATTTCTCATGTCGATTTCCTCATTCTGTTTCTTCATCCGCCGAAGGCAGTTTCTGCACTCGCAGCGATATAATCCGCTGCTCCTCGACCACCATAACGGTTACGGTCAGGTTTCGATAGGTATATTGTTCTTCCGGCTGCGGGATATGGCCCAGCATTTCCATGGCCCAGCCGCCAACCGTATTATAATCGCTGTCAAAATCCCGGTCGTCAATTTCCAGGTCTTCCAGCAGCGAAAACACATTCATATCTCCGCTCACCAGATACGTGTCGTCCCCGGTCTTCACCAGATCGTCCACCACCTCATCGCTTTCATCCCAAATGTCACCAACCAGCTGTTCCAGAACATCCTCCATGGTGACGATGCCCATGGTTCCACCATAGTCGTCGGTAACAACCGCCAGATGCATTTTCTTTGCTTTCAGCTCTGTCAGCAGCTTTGAAATCCGCATGGTCTTATGTATATAAATACAATCAGTGACCAGATGGGACAAACGCGTTTCTTGACCGGTAACAACCGCCTTGAGCAGATCGCGTACCTGTAACACGCCAATGATATTATCAATCGTCCCCCGATAGACGGGGATACGGGAATAATGGGCATCTAACACCATTCTCAGCGCTTCCTGCAGACTGGTGTCCACATTGATTGCAGTCAAATCCACCCGGGGCGTCAGGATTTCCTGCACCATAATCTCGTCAAACTCTAGCGCGGAACGCACAAGGTCGCTTTCCTGTTCCTCCAGAACGCCCTCCTGCTCGATGGAATCAACGATATATTTCAGTTCTTCCTCCGTGACGGACGGTTGGGTTTTTCCATGATGCACCAGACGCATCGAAAATTCCTTAACTTTGACAAACAAAAAAACAATCGGAGTCAGCAGCTTTATCAGCATGGAAAGCAGGCCGCCGAAAGCCATGGCCACAGTTTCGCTGTTTTCCTTTGCAAGCGATTTCGGCAGAATTTCGCCGAAAATCAAAACCAGAACCGTTATAGCCGCGGTTGCAATCGCGGCCCCGGATGCGCCGAACGCGGCTGTCGCAAGCAAGGTGGCAAGCGAAGCGCTGGCCATATTGACTACATTATTTCCCACCAGGATTGTGGAAAGCATCTTGTCGAAATTCTCCGCAACGCGCAGCGCGCGTTTGGCTTTCCGGTTTCCTTCATCCGCATAATTTTTTAAGCGAATCTTGTTCAGAGAAGAAAACGCCGTCTCACTCGCAGAAAAAAAAGCGGATAGTCCCAACAGAATCAGCAGAAACAGATAGGATAGTCCATTTGTACCGTCCAAAAAAAATTCAGCCTCCAAAATTCATACTTTACAGAATCTGTAAAGCCAGTTCAAGCGGATCAATTCCGCTCACTTTATCATAACAAATATTTCATTCCGTAACAACTTATTTTAGCATATGTTTACCGAAAATTCAATTTCCATTTGATGTCTGTACATCCAAAAAAATATTCTGAATGCGAAAACAGCCGGACAAACCGTCCGGCTGCTGTTCATGCCATTTTTATTTGGCAGCGTTTTTCTTTGCTTCCATCGCAATGAGCGCGTCACGGCGGGAAAGATTAATTCTGCCCTGCTGGTCAATTTCCGTGACTTTTACAATCACTTCGTCACCGACAGCAACAACGTCCTCAACTTTTTCGACGCGTCCCATGTCCAGCTTGGAAATATGAACCAGACCTTCTTTTCCCGGAGCCAGTTCCACGAATGCGCCGAAGTTCATCAGCCGAGTAACCTTACCCTTGTAAATCGCGCCTACCTCGGGGTCATTTACGATGGTTTCGATGATCGAAATCGCGCGGCGCAGGCCGTCCGCATCAATCGAAGAAACAAATACATTTCCCTCGTCATCGATATCAATTTTTACATTGCAGTCGGCACAGATCTTTTGAATTACCCTGCCGCCCGAACCGATGACTTCACGAATCTTATCCGGATGGATCTTCATCGTCTTCATCTTCGGTGCATATTTGGAAAGCTCCGCGCGCGGCTCCGAAATAGCCGGAAGCATAATGTCGTTTAGGATATACATCCGGGCTTTATAGGTTTTCTCAAACGCTTCTTTGATCATGTCATAATTTAAACCAATGATCTTCAAATCCATCTGAATAGCAGTGATACCATTCTTGGTACCGCCCACTTTAAAGTCCATGTCGCCGAAGAAGTCTTCCAGACCCTGAATATCCACCATCGTCATCCAGCGGTCGCCCTCGGTGATCAAGCCGCAGGAAATTCCGGCAACCGGAGCTTTAATGGGTACGCCCGCATCCATCAAAGCCAGAGTGGAACCGCAGATGGAACCCTGCGAAGTAGAACCATTGGAAGAAAGAACCTCGGACACAAGACGGATGGTATAGGGGAATTCAGAAATAGGCGGGATCACAGGCTCCAGCGCGCGCTCCGCCAACGCGCCGTGACCAATTTCACGGCGGCCGGGTCCACGACTCGGGCGGGTTTCACCCACCGAGTAGGACGGGAAGTTATAGTGATGAATGTAGCGTTTCTCTACCTGGTCGTCAATACCGTCCAGTTTCTGCGCCTCACCCATCGTGCCCAGTGTTGCGATGGTCAGCACCTGTGTCTGGCCGCGGGTGAACATACCGGAGCCATGCACACGGGGCAGGATTCCAACCTCGGCAGCCAGCGGGCGGATTTCATCCATGCCGCGCCCGTCCACACGCTTCTGCTCATCAAGCAGCCAGCGGCGAACGATCTTCTTCTGCAACTTATAAACAACTTCATCGAGAACAGCGGTCTTATCGCCGACCTGCTCGTTGAATTTTTCATGAATTCTTTCCACAATCGGGGCAAGACGCTCATCACGAACCAGCTTGTTGTCGGTATCGAGCGCATGTTTCACATCTTCTGCGGCAAAAGCCTCCACCGCGTCAAACAGGTCGTGCGGCACTTCCATCGATTCAAAGCTGAATTTCGGCTTGCCAATCTGTGCCTGAACGCCTTTGATGAACTGCACGATCTTCTTGATTTCCTGATGGCCCTTGATGATAGCATCCAGCATCACATCGTTGGACACCTCGTTGGCGCCCGCTTCAATCATGCAGATCACATCTTCATTAGCGGCAACCGTCAGGTTCATGTCGCTCTTCTCACGCTGCGCGGCATCCGGGCAGACGATGATTTCGCCGTCCACAAGTCCGACGTTGACGCCGGCAATCGGTCCGTTCCAGGGGATATCCGAAATGGACAGCGCGAAGGAGGTTCCGATCATACCTGCGATCTCGGGCAGGCAGTCAGGGTCAACCGACATCACCGTCATGACAACCGAGCAGTCGTTGCGCATATCCTTCGGGAACAGCGGGCGAATGGGACGATCTACCAGACGGGAGGCGAGGATTGCCTTGTCGGACGGGCGGGACTCGCGCTTAATAAACGAACCCGGAATTTTTCCTACGGAATACAGTTTTTCCTCAAAATCAACAGAAAGAGGGAAAAAGTCAATTCCCTCGCGGGGCTTCTGAGAAGCGGTTACATTGACCAGAACGACTGTCTCGCCGTAGCGGACTAGAACAGACGCGTTGGACAAGCAGCACATTTTTCCGGTTTCAAAGACAATTTTTTTGCCGGCTAATTCAGTTTCAAATACTTTGTAATTTTCAAACATTGCAGTTCCTCCGTTTCAAATTTAGCTGTTTCTGTTACGGAGCTGCGTACTTTTTAGCAAGTATTTCAGCGTTCAAAGGGTGCCTCGAGCGCTCAAGTAACTGCTAAAAGTGCTTCCCACAGCTCCGCAGGGTTAATAATGCTTTGAAAGGCAGGCGGAATTTCTCCGCCCGCCTTCCGATGGACACTTACTTACGCAGGCCGAGTTTTGCAATCAAAGCACGATAGCGCTCGATATCTTTCTTGGCAAGGTAGTTGAGCATATTTCTTCTTTTACCGACCATTTTCAGCAAGCCGCGGCGGCTGTGGTGGTCTTTTGCATGAACTTTGACATGCTCGGTCAGATCGTTAATCCGTTTGGTTAGAATTGCGATCTGTACTTCGGGAGAACCGGTGTCGTTTTCATGCTGTTTGTTAGACAGGATAACTTCTTGTTTTTCTTCTTTGCGCATCATAATTGTTTCACCTCATCATAAATTTCGTCCTGTATCTCAGGGACAGGCGGGTGAACAATCCTGTATTGAACAGGCGTGTATCCCTGTCTCCGGGAAAAGGCCGCTTAATTGTTGATTATAACATAGTATGGGCAGATTGTAAAGTCCCTATGCGCCCATAATCTCCCGTTCCGTCCAGATAACTGCGGCTGATTGGCAGCGCGACGGCGCTGTCAAGCGCAATCTGCTCCCGCAGCGCCTGCACCGTGGGAAAGCTCTCTTCCACACGCAGAAATTTCAGCAGCCGAACTTCGACCTTCTGTCCGTAAAGATCTCCGGAAAATCCAAAAATGCTGGTTTCGGACGTTACCGGCTGGTGAGCGTCCACCGTCGGCCTGACCCCGATATTGGTTACGGACGGGTAAAGCCTGCCTTCCGCGAAAGTGGCAGACGCATAAACGCCGCGCTGCAGCTTTACAAACTCTTTCGAAATGGCCTGATTAATTGTGGGAAAATCCAACTTTCGGCCCAGCTGTCTGCCGTGAATGACAGGAAAATCATAAGTGAACGGACGCCCCAATAAAATATTGGCCTGCTCCACATGACCGGCTTCCAACAGCGAACGGATGCGGGTGGAGCTGATCCGTTCCCCCAGATAGGTAACAGGCGGCACCACTTCCAGCGCGATCTTCCGGTCTCTGCAAAGAGCAGCCAGCTCATCGACTCCTGCCGATGCGCGATGACCGAAGCGGAAATCGTTTCCGCAGCAGACAACCGCAGCATGCATTCTGCGCAGCAGCACTTCCTCTACAAATTCATCCGGAGCCATCTGCTGAAATTCGCTGAAATCAGGTTCCAGCACGATGCTAACGCCCCATTGTTCCAGAAGCGCGCGCTTTTGGCTTTCCGTGGTGATTTCGCTGTCCTGCGGTTTGGCTTTCGGATGTCCCTTTTTGACTGTAAACGTGAATACACAAGGGCAAAGCCCTTCTTCCGCTTTTGCAACCGCCTGCGAAATCACCGCCGCGTGTCCGGCATGAAGCCCGTCAAAATAGCCGAGCGCCACTGCGCTTTTCTCACAAGGCAGCAGTTCCTCCAGCGAAGTGTAAATCCGAATGGACATCCGTTTCAAACCTCCAATGTAAACAGTTTTTTCATCTTGAAATCCCCGCCGACAGTGGCGGCGATGCCAATAAAAATCCCTTTATCCGAATAAACAGAATACCGTCCCTCCCCGTTGACACCGCTGACACGGGACGAATCCAGACTAACGCCGTTCAACGCCATTTTAGTCTGGATTTCTGTGAGCTGTGCCTTCGGCAGCGACTCAAACGCATATGCGACCGGAACGCCCGCTGTTTGCAACAGACCTTCTTGAGCAAGCTGTTCGGCCTGCTCAAGCGTAATGCACTGTTCCAACGAAAACCCCGCCGCCATCGTCCGGCGCAGGGCAGTCAGCGCGGCTCCGCAGCCGAGCGCCTCTCCGATATCCGCGACCAATGTGCGGATATAGGTTCCTTTGGAGCAAAAAACGTCTATGGAGTAAGTATGATTTTCCTCGTCGCAGTCCAAAAACGCAAGGCTGTATATCGTAATTTTTCGTGCCTGGCGCTCCACTTCCACGCCTTTTCGAGCAAGGTCATACAGTCGCTGCCCGTTTACCTTGACCGCGGAATACATGGGAGGAATCTGCTGAATGGCGCCCACAAACCGCGCCGCCGCGGATTCAACCGCTTTTTTGTCCGCATGAACCGGGCTTTGCGACAGCACTGTGCCTGTAATATCCTGCGTGTCGGTCGTAATGCCCAGCCGAAATGTCGCCGTATACCGTTTATCCTGCAAGGGTAAAATATCACAGGCTTTTGTTGCCCGCCCGAAAAAAAGCGGCAGCACGCCGGTCGCCATCGGGTCTAGCGTTCCCGCGTGCCCGATGCGGCGTTCCCGCGCGATGCCCCGCATTTTAGCCACTACGTCGAAAGATGTGAAGCCGGATGGCTTGTCTATACAAAGAATCCCGGTGAAATCCGGCAAACTGATTCCCGCCTTTCCTCTGGCGCAAAGGCCACTGTTCTGTTTTCTGCTGTCATCAAACCGAAAGCCACGGAGCAAGAGCTCCCACCAGTTTTGCTTTGATTTCCTCGAGTGGACCCTCCATCATGCAGCCCGCAGCCCGCGCGTGCCCGCCCCCGCCAAATAAACCGCAGACCTGCGAAGCGTTCACTTTTTCATTGCTTCGGATGGAAATGCGATATTTGAGGTTGCCTTTTTCGCGCAGAGTCGCGGAAACCTCAACCCCTTCAATCGTGCGCGGTATCGCGGAGATACCTTCCAAATCGTCCTCGGGTACCCCTGTTTTTTCAACATTTTTCTGCGAGATCACAATGATGGCAAACCGGTTCTCGTAATGGTATTCAAGGGTATCCATCACCAACCGCTCAATTTCCATGCGCGCAACGGATCGAGTTTCAAACATCCGCTTGTTGACCATAAAATGATCAATTCCCGCCTCAATCATTTTGGCTGCGAGACGGTGGGTATTGGCTGTCACATTGGAATAGCGGAAACATCCGGTGTCGGTTGAAAGGCCGGTGTAAATGCAGGTGGCGATGCGCACATCAAGAGGTGCGCCGAGCGCTTCTAAAACTGCATAGATCTCCTCCGCTGTGGCGGCGGCGCCGGTATTCAGCCGCAGATGCTTCGCATATCGCGAGTTGGAGGGATGGTGGTCGATGCAAAGATCCACCCGATCCTTCCAGCAGGCTGTCCGGGGGCCGAGCAGCTGCGTATCCGCAATATCCACCGCCAACACAAAATCCGGTTCGAAATCCGGCTGTGCGCTTTCATCGAAGTTTTCCGGATATAAAAAACTGTACCGGGGGCCGAAACCGTCGGAGCAGGCAATACGGACTGTTTTGCCCAGTGCCTGCAGACCGTACAACATGGCGAACCCGCAGCCAAAGGTATCCCCGTCCGGTTTCATATGACATAAAATTAAAATATGGTCTGCGGCAGACAGCATCTCGGCTGCCTGCTGCGTTGTGATGTCTCTGCTATTCATCAGATCACCCTTTCAGCCCTGCCTGCATGGTCTGCGTCGGGCCGGAGTACAAGTCTATTCGTCTAGAGCCGCTTTCCCCGAGAGAAAGGCGGCGGCTGGAGGGTTTGCTATTTCAAATCCTCCAGCATGCGCACGATGTCCGCGCTGTGCGCAATTGAATCGTCCGCAATGAAATGAAATTCAGGAAGCTTGCGCAACTTCATCCGGGAATTAAGCTCCCGCTTGATGAAACCGGAAGCGCTTGAAAGTCCTTTTACTGCATTTTCCGCGTTTTTAATGCCGTCCATTGAACTGATATAAACCTTGCAGTGCGACATATCGCCGGAAAGATCCATTTTCACAATGCTGATCAATCCTGAAACACGCGGGTCCTTCAGCGAACGCATAATGTCCGTCAGTTCCCGCTTGATATCTTCCTCCGTACGCGACGCCCTGTACGATGCCATGGCGGTTCCTCCTTTTCGCTTAGAAAGGTAAAGGGGCAGGCAGAACGCCCGCCCCCTGTATGATTATTCCCGATACTCTTCGATTTCATAAGCTTCAAAGATATCGCCCTCTTTGATATCGTTGAACTTATTTAAGCTCATGCCGCATTCATAACCTTTAGCGGCCTCTTTGACGTCGTCCTTAAACCGCTTAAGGCTGGCAAGCTTGTCATCGGCAATGATAATTCCGTCACGCACCACGCGGATTTCCGCGTTGCGGGTGATTTTGCCTTCGAGCACATAGCAACCGGCCACAGTGCCCACACCGGTAATTTTATAAACCTGCCGGATTTCCGCCCGTCCAAGATCAACCTCGCGTGTCTTGGGCGCCAGCATGCCTTTCATCGCCGTTTCAACGTCATTGATGGCGTCGTAGATGATTCTGTAAAGGCGAAGCTCCACGCCTTCACGATCAGCGGTTTCCTTCGCTACGGGGTCCGGACGCACATTAAATCCGACGATGATCGCGTTGGAGGCGTCTGCAAGCATCACGTCGCTTTCGGATACCGCGCCGACCGCGCCATGGATAACTTTGACTCGAACCTCGTCATTTGACAGCTTCTCAAGCGACTGCTTCACCGCTTCCACGGAGCCCTGCACATCCGCCTTGACAACGATGGGCAGTTCTTTAATATCTCCCTGAGAAATATGGCTGAAGAGGTTATCAAGCGTTACCTTTTCATAGGCGCTGAATTCCTCTTCTTTGTTTTCAAATTTGCGCTTGTCAACCAGTTCTTTCGCCAAGCGCTCATCTTCAACCGCGTTGAAGGTATCTCCCGCGGCAGGAACACTGTCAAGACCGGTGATTTCAACCGGCATAGACGGATCGGCCACTTCCACCTTCTCGCCTTTATCGCTGAGCATCACGCGCACACGTCCTACGGCGGTGCCGGCAATGACCACATCCCCTGTATGCAGGGTTCCGCTTTGCACAAGAATTGTTGCAACCGGGCCGCGGCCCTTGTCGAGCTTCGCCTCGATGACGGTGCCTTTAGCCAGCTTGGCGGGGTTGGCCTTGAGCTCGCTGGTATCCGCAACCAGCTGGATCATCTCGAGCAGATCGCCGATGCCGTGATTGCTCTTTGCGGAAACGGGGATGCAGGGGACATCGCCGCCCCACTCTTCGGGAACCAACTCATACTCGGTCAGCTCCTGCATCACTTTATCCGGGTTGGCGTGGGGCTTATCCATTTTATTGATTGCCACGATGATGGATACACCAGCCGCTTTCGCATGGTTGATTGCTTCCACCGTCTGAGGCATGATACCGTCATCCGCCGCGACAACAATGACGGCAATATCCGTCACCTGTGCGCCGCGTGCACGCATTGCGGTAAACGCCGCATGTCCGGGGGTGTCGAGGAAGGTGATGGGGCGGTCATTCACCATAACCTGATAAGCGCCGATATGCTGAGTGATTCCGCCGGCTTCGCCTTCCGTCACATTGGCGTGGCGGATAGCGTCAAGAATTGAGGTCTTGCCGTGGTCAACATGGCCCATAACCACAACGATGGGCGGACGTTCGGACAAGTTCTCGTCCGAATCCTCTTCCACCTCAAACAACCGATCCTCTATGGTAACAACCACTTCTTTTTCCACCTTGGCTCCGATTTCCATAGCCACCATGGAAGCTGTGTCGAAATCAATCACCTCGTTGACGGAAGCCATAACGCCCAGCGTCATCAGGCGCTTGATAATTTCACCGGAGGTTACATGCAGGCGCGCTGCAAGATCTCCCACGAGGATCTCTTCCGGCAGGGTAATTTCCAGATTTTTGCGGCGCTGGCGCTCAAGCTCCAGCCTGCGCATTTTCGCATCTTCTTTTTCCTTGCGGGACATCACCGGTTTACCCGCGCGGCGCTGTGCACTTCTCTGCGTCAGCTTCTGCTTTTGCACGCTGACGTCCTTATTCCCAAGCTTGGTCTGGGCAAGCTTATCATATTTTTCATTGTATTTTTCCATTTCCACCTGTGTGGAACCTGCACGCATATCCACAGTGGTAGCCGGATGCGCCGCACGCGGCCTGGCGGGCTGCTGCGGATTATTTTGCTGGGGATTGTTTTGCTGAGGATTATTATTCTGTTGGGGCCTGTTCTGCTGAATCGGACGCTGGCCACCCTGCTGCGGGCGGTTCTGCTGCGTATTATTCTGCTGCTGGGGTCTGTTCTGCTGAATCGGACGCTGGCCACCCTGCTGCGGACGATTCTGCTGCATATTGTTATTGTTCTGCGCATTATTCTGCTGCTGCGGACGATTCTGCTGCATATTGTTATTGTTCTGCACATTATTCTGCTGAACCGGACGCTGGCCGCCCTGCTGGGGCGGCGGAGTCTGCTGGGGGGCAGGACGGGCCTGCGCCTTGGCAGCTTCTTTCGCTGCCTCTTTCGCAGCCTGCTTTTTCGCTTCTCCCGCAGCAAAATATTCATCAAAATTTTCAACCTGTGTTTCGTTGGTACACTGGTTGAAAATAACGCTCAATTCTTCTTCATTTAAAGCAGTCATACTTTTACGCTCACCCTCAAAATTCGCAGCAAGCAAATCCACGACTTCCTTTGTCGGCAGATTTAGATCCTTCGCGACCTCGTGTACCCTGTATTTTTCTATCATCATATTAAAAATATCCTCCTCTTGTCCGTTTGTCTGCAGCTATTGCGCCAAACAACCACAGACTGCGCCGCGGCTGTACTAGTTTATCGTTGCGGATACTACCCCGCGGGCGGGACAAGCCCCCCTATCATTTCAGCGAATCCCTTGTCACAAACGGCAAGGATGCCATATTTTTTACCGGTAACCACCGAGAGGCTTTCCATCGTATAAGGAATCATTTTGACCAGTGCTTTATGCTGTGCACACGCAAAATCGATCTGCCGGCGGGAACGGTCCGCGATATCGGATGCTGTCAGCACCAGCTTGGCCGTTCCTCCCTGAATCTGCTCCATCACAACGTCTGTGCCCATTTTGAGTTTGCCTGCCTTGCGGCAGAGGGAAATTGCGTTCAAGAGCTTATCCATTTTCCGCATCCCCCATTTCCGCTTCCAAACGATCATAGACCTCGTCTGGAATTTTACAGTCAAGCGCGCGTTCAAAACGGTGTGCTTTACGCGCCTTTTTCAGGCAATCCAGGTTGGGGCAGACATACGCACCCCTTCCCGATTTTTTGCCGGTAAGATCCAGCAAAATTTCTCCTTCAGGCGTGCGCACCACTCGCACAAGCTCCTTCTTCAGTTTATGCTCGGAGCATCCGGAGCACATACGCACCGGCAGTTTCTTTTGTACCATGAAAAACCTCCTTAGGTAGGGTTCTTATTCTTCGCCGTAAAATCCGGATTCCGGCTTGATATCAATCTTCCAGCCGGTCAGTTTGGCTGCAAGACGGGCATTCTGCCCCTTGTTTCCGATTGCGAGCGACAGCTGGTGATCCGGAACAGTTACACGGCAGCTCTTGGCTCCTTCGGGATCTATCTCCACGCCGACCACGGTCGCCGGCGAAAGCGCGGCGGCAATAAATTCAGCTGAGTCATTGGAATATTTCACGACGTCAATCTTTTCTCCGCCGAGTTCGTCCACAATTGCGGATACGCGCTGGCCTTTCGGGCCGATGCAGGCGCCGACCGGATCAACGTTCTCATCATTGCTCCACACCGCGATTTTGGTGCGGGAACCCGCCTCGCGGGAGATGGATTTCACTTCGATTGTACCATCGAATATCTCCGGCACTTCCATTTCAAACAGCCGCTTCACCAAACCCGGGTGGGTGCGTGAAATCATGATGCGCGGCCCTTTTTCTCCGTTCACGACGTCGACAACATAGACTTTAATGTGCACATTGTCGGGCAAATCCTCCCCGGGAACCTGCTCGCTTTTGGGAAGAATTGCTTCGGATTTCCCGATTTCCAGCGTTACATTTCCCTTTTTCGGGTCGGTCTTGATCACAGTCGCAGAAACAATGTCATGCTGGCGGCTGGAATATTCTTCAAACAGCTGCCCGCGCTCCACCTCGCGGATTCCCTGACGGATCACGTGCTTGGCGGTCTGAGCGGCAATTCTTCCAAATTGTTTTGTATCCAGCGGCACCTCAACCATATCGCCCAGCGTGGCGGAACTGTCGTATTTTTTCGCTTCTTCCGCCAAAATTTCCTGCGCAGGATTGGATATTTCCTCCACAACCTGTTTACGCATGGCAACGTAAAAACGTCTGGTCACAGGGTCAATCTCGACAAGGCTGTCGTCGGACGCGCCCATGTCTCGCCGGATTGCATTCCCGATCGCGGTGGCGATTTTTTCTGCCAGCATCGTGGCAGGAATCCCTTTTTCCTTTTCCAAAAGTGAAAGCGCTTCGAAAAATTCGCTGTTGTCTTTTTCCTTTGATGAGGTGTCTTTTTTGCTGGTAGCCATTTTTCGGATTCCTCCAGTTATTCTATATTAGTATCTCTGATTTTAATTTAAATCTCCACGGAAAGACGGATATATGCCGCCTCGTCTAAGGTGACCTCCATTTGGGACTCCTCATCGAGTTCAATCACGGCAGTGTGGGTTTCGGAATCGTATCCGGTAAGCAGGCCGCAGAATTCCCTCTGCCCATCAATAGGCCTGATCAGCCGAACCAACACGGCGCTTCCCATATATTTCTGAAAATGCCAGTCGTTTGTCAGTTTCCGCTCAATCCCCGGAGAACCAACCTCAAGGCAGTAGCTCTGCTCGATCGGGTCGGCTTGATCCAAAAGATCGCTCATAGCACGGGAAAATGATTCGCATTCATCAATGGTTACTCCCCCGTCGGCATCTTTGTCGATAAAAAAGCGCAGATACCAACCAGCGCCCTCTTTTTCAAACACGGTGTCCCAAAGATAGACGCCTAGTTTTTCCGCCACGGGAGCCGCCAGCTCCGCACAAACAGAAGCGGTGTTTTTCCTGCCTTTCGGCTGGGTCAAGCAAATCCCTCCATACATAAACGAAAGAGTGAGGTCAACCTCACTCTTTCACGTTCGTTTCTATTCTTACGTTAACCAGTTTATCATAATTTTTTGTCAAATGCAAGCTATTTATGCGGGTATTCTCTGCGGGGCATTAAAATTCAGCCCCCGCGTGTCCCTGCCTTTGCCTTTCAACCGTTTTATTGCTGTTTGGCATGGTCATCCAGGCGGATTTGCTTGCGCTTGATTTTTCCGCTGATCGTCTTGGGAAGCTCGTCCACAAACTCAATGATACGCGGATACTTATAAGGAGCAGTTTCCTTTTTCACATGATTTTGAAGCTCTTTTTTCAGCGCGTCCGAAGCGGCATATCCTTTTGCCAGCACCACAGTCGCCTTAACCACCTGACCGCGCACAGGATCAGGCGCCGCGGTAACCGCGCACTCCAGCACAGACGGATGCGTCATCAGTGCCGATTCGACTTCAAATGGCCCAATGCGGTAACCGGAGCATTTAATAACATCATCGTTGCGGCCCACAAACCAGATATAACCGTCGCTGTCTCTCCAGGCCGTATCCCCCGTCGAATAGAGATTATTGAAAAATGCGGCGTCATTTGCCGCTTCGTCCCGGTAGTATTCCACCAGCAGACCGGCCGGACGCTGCCTGTCCAGACTCTTGACCACAATGGTACCAACAATACCATCTTCACAGCTGTTCCCGTTTTCATCCACGATATCCAGATCATAAAGCGGCGAAAACTTTCCCGTGGAGCCCGGTTTGATCGGAAACCAGGGGAAATTGGCGATGATCACCGTTGTTTCCGACTGGCCGAAGCCCTCGGTTAATTCCAGACCTGTTGCCGCTTTAAATTTGTTGAACACTTCCGGGTTGAGCGGTTCGCCGGCAATCGTGCATTTTTTTAAGGAAGACAGATCATATTGGGAAAGGTCCTCTTTGATCAAAAACCGGTAGACCGTAGGCGGCGCGCAAAAAGTTGTGGGGCGCAGCCGCTGGATGGTGTCCAGCATATGGTGCGGGTCAAATTTGCCTTCTGTGTCATAAGCGACTATCACCGCACCGCAAATCCACTGTCCGTAGATTTTGCCCCAGCCGAATTTCGCCCAGCCCGAATCCGCGGAAACGAAATGCAGGCCGCCGTCCTCCACCTGGTGCCAGTAGTGCGCTGTGGTGATATGCCCCAGCGGGTAGCTGTAATTATGCACAATCAGCTTGGGCATCCCGGTCGTTCCCGACGTGAAGTAGCCCAGCATCAGGTCGTTGACGCAGGTTGATTCCTGTCCCTGCGGACGAGGAAACTCCGACGGGAAAGCCGCCACTTCCCGGCAAAAATCATTGCAGCCATCGGCAATATGGGTTCCCACAACGGTCACATGCTCCAGAGCGGAGCACCGCGAACGCACCTGCGCGATATTGGTCAGCAGCTCCGGATCATCCGCACAGGTAATCACTTTTACGCCGGCCTTGTTGCAGCGGTATTCGATATCATGCGGCATCAGCTGAAAAGTTGCAGGAATCACGATGGCACCGATGCGGTGCAGCGCGAGCATGCAGACCCAAGCCTCCACCCGCTGGCGCAGAATCAGCAGAACAAAATCCCCTTTTTTCACGCCGAGGGATTTATAATAGTTGGCCGCCTGCATCGAGCGTTCCATCAGGTCGCGGAAAGTCAGGCGCTCCTCCGCGTCAAAGTCATCGACACGCACAAGCGCGGGTTTGCCGGGATCCTGCTTCGCCCATTCGTCAATCACGTCATAGGCAAAGTTGAAATCAGCGGGAATATTCAAACGATAGTTTGCTTTAAAATCCTCGTAAGAAGCAAAGTTCTCACGGGACAGATAGTTTTCTAACATGGGAAATACACCGTTCCTTCTTCAAATTTCATAAATGGGCAGCTTTCTTACTCATTAATAACGGTAAGAAAGCGTACAGGTCCTCCTACGGCTCGTTGGCCGTGGGGGGTCATGGGGTTGAAGAACGCGCTGTCGCCGGCCTCAAGAAGAAATTCCTTGTTGCCGATTACAAGCTGTACGGTGCCTTTCAGGACATAATTGAATTCCTGTCCGCCGTGGGTGACAAGTTCCGGGCCTTTTTCCATCGGCTCCAAATCAACGATCATCGGGTCGAAAGAACGGCCGATATAATTAAATGCCAGAGAATTAAATTTGTAGCCCCTATACCGTTCAACGGACACACCGTTGCCCTGACGGACAATGGTGTAGCTGCTCATGCGGGGGGCTTCCCCTGTGAGGAGCACAGTAGGGTCGACATTCAGCGCAGCCGCTACTCCATAAATTACCCCGATTGGGATATCTGTTTTTGCATTTTCATACTGTTCATAGGTTTCTACAGAGATGTTCACCTGTTTTGCGAGGTCTGCTGCCTCGACTTCTAAAATGGTGCGAAGTTCTTTGATACGCTCGGCGATCTGTCTGATCTGTTCGTTCATACTGCTCCTCCTTTTTCCAACATTTTATCTTTGCATTGCCTTAACGGCATTGCTATTTATTTTACAGTTTAACTGGTTAAATTGCAAGCATTTTTTGCTTTCGCACAGTCCTATTGAACAGGACGTTCCTTTTCTCGCTGTGTGCGTGTAGAATGCCGCTATTCACCTGTTTGAGGCTTTAAATAAGAATTTTTTTTAAGCAATGCTCACAATTTTTCTGTATACTAATCGTGATTCTGCCCAACATTCTGCCACAATGTTGAGCAGAATTTTTACGGTTTCACCCTTGAACAAACGGCCTTTTTAAGATAAACTGATGGTTATAGAAACGGATTCAATGTCGAACACTTTTCTCATAAGGGTTCGACATTTGGTTTTTATCCGCCCTTTTAACGGCGTGTGGCATGTTGTGCGAAAGAATAATTGGAGGTATCTGCTGCTTATGGAACTGCTTAAACAGCGAATCATGAAGGACGGACATGTGAAAGCCGGAAATGTACTGAAGGTGGACAGTTTTCTGAACCATCAAATGGATATCGGCCTTTTTTCCGAGATCGGAAAGGAATTTAAACGTCTGTTTGCAGACTGCGGTGTGACTAAAATTTTGACGATCGAAGCCTCCGGCATTGGGATCGCCTGCGTCACAGCGCAGTTTTTTAACGTTCCTGTTGTCTTTGCAAAAAAGTCGCAGAGCAAAAATATTGACGGTGAGGTATTTACTTCGCGCGTTGAATCCTTTACCCACGGACGTGTATATGACATTATTGTATCCAAAAAATTTCTCGGGCCCGATGACCGTGTGCTGATTATCGACGACTTTCTTGCAAAAGGCTCTGCGCTTGAGGGGCTGTGCAAACTGGTGGGCGATTCCGGAGCAACTTTGATTGGCGCGGGAATCGTGATCGAAAAGGGCTTCCAAGAAGGCGGCGGGCGTGTGCGTAGCCAAGGCGTGCGCGTTGAATCCCTTGCAATCGTAGACAGCATGAACGACAAGACCGGCGAAGTTTTTTTCCGCGATTAAATTTTGCGTTGTCAATGCCGCAATTTCAGAGATGCTGTTTTGGAGTCGCGGCGTTTACAAGATAAACGGGACTGCGGATTGTTTCCCGCAATCCCCCAAACCCGGTACTTCGAATTTGGGAGGAAAAAATGAAAATGAACAAAAAGATTTTAGCCATGCTATTGGCCGGAGCAATGCTTTTTGCTTCCGCCTGCACACAGAAGGAGCCCGCGGCGGCTTCCAGTGAATCCGCCGCGAGCGGCGCCGCATCTTCTGAAGCCGCTTCCGGCGAGACTGACGACTGGGCTGCCAAAACCGGCGCCAAGACCTTCCCCGCCATTGCCAAGGAGGATTTGAAAATCGGCTTCGTCTATGTAGGACCGGCGGATGACGGCGGTTATTCCATGGCTCACGACAACGGCAGAAAATCCATGGTCGAAACATTGGGCCTGAACGAAGACCAAACGATGATTGTGGAAAATGTTCCCGAAACATCGGACTGCGAAACCGCAATCCGCAACCTGATCGACCAGGGCTGCAACGTCATTTTCACAACCAGCCTCGGCCATATGGACTGGACCACAAACGTTGCACGTGAATTCCCGGATGTTATTTTTGAGCATGCCACCGGTTCCACCACCGGGGAGAACATGTCTACTTATTTTGGCAGAATGTACGAGGAACGGTATCTTTCCGGTGTCGTAGCCGGAATGAAGACCAAAACCAACAAACTCGGCTACGTTGCCGCAATGCCTGTTCCTGAAGTCATTCGCGGCGCCAACGCTTTCGCGCTGGGTGCAAAATCCGTCAATCCGGATGTCACCGTCGAGGTTAAATGGCTCAACAGCTGGTATGATCCCGCTGCTGAAAAGAACCTGGCAATCGACCTGCTCAACAGTGGCTGCGATGTCCTTGGACAGCACAGCGATACAACCGCTCCGCAGGTTGCCGCTCAGGAAAAGGGCGCTTTTGCGGTCGGATACAACGCTTCCACCCTTGATGCCGCTCCGAAAGCATACCTCACTTCCCCGATCTGGGACTGGGGCAAGTATTATACCGCTGAAGTTCAGAAAATGATCGATGGCACCTGGGCATCCGCGAAGGTCTGGGCTGAAGCCAGCACCGGCATTGTTTATCTTGACAAGCTTTCCGACAACTGCGAACCCGGAACTCAGGAAGCGGTGGATGCCGCCAAAGCGAAACTGGATTCCGGCGAGCTGAAAGTATTTGCCGGCCCGCTCAAGGACAACAAGAGTGTCGAGCGTGTTCCCGCCGGTTCCGAAATGACCGACGAGGAAATGTGGACCATGCCTTGGTTTGTTGAAAATGTGGTTGGTACCGCACTCGAATAATCTGTCCCGAATCTTACTGGCTCATTCAGAGCCCGGTTAAAATTAAAAATGGCAACGAACAGCGAAGGGGCAAAGTAGGAACTACTCTGCCCCTTCGTGGATTTTGTATGTTTGAGGATTCTGCCGTTTCCCGCCGGCTGCTTACGCTTCTTCAAGACGGCGGCGGACATCATTACAAGGAGTGAGATACTATGAGCGGAGTGCCTTATATCCAGATGAAGGATATTTGTAAATCATTCGGCAGTGTTGCCGCGAATCACGGCGTCAGTTTATCGGTTGAAAAAGGCGAAATTCACGCGTTGCTTGGGGAAAACGGATCGGGAAAGAGCACGCTGGTGAATATGCTTTCCGGCATCTACGCCCCCGACAGCGGTGATATTCTGATTGACGGGAAAGCCACGCATTTTTCTTCCCCGCGCGACGCCATTGCCGCCGGGATCGGCATGGTGCACCAGCATTTTAAGCTGGTGGATATTCTGACAGCCAAGGAAAATATGGTGCTCGGGCAGCAGGGGTGCGGCCTTGTGATGAGAGAAAGGGAGCTAGCCCGAAAGATATCCGCCCTTGGCCGGAAATATGGGCTGATTGTTGATCCTGACAAAAAGATTTACAATATGTCTGTCGGTGAAAAACAGACGGTGGAGATTCTCAAAGTCCTTTATCGCGGCGCTAATGTGCTGATTCTGGACGAGCCGACGGCAGTTCTGACGCCGCAGGAGACTAAATCTCTGTTTGATATTCTGCGCAACATGAAAAAAGAGGGCTGCGCAATTATCATCATTACGCACAAAATGCATGAGGTGCTCGCTATTTCCGACCGGGTGACTGTGCTCCGGAAAGGCGAAGCCATCGGAACCGTTGTGACCAAGGAAGCTGACGCCCATTCTCTGACGGAAATGATGGTGGGCCGTGCAATTTCTCTGGAAATCGGTTGTGCCGAGGTTTTGCCGGAGCAGAAGAACCCTATGCTGGACGTGCGGAGTCTGTCGGCTGTTGGGCTGAACGGCCTTCCTGTTTTGAAAAACATGAGCTTTTCGCTGTCGTCCGGCGAAATTCTCGGAGTGGCCGGGATTGCCGGCAGCGGACAGAAAGAGCTTTGTGAAATTATCGCCGGCCTTTACAAGGTTTCCGACGGCGACATTCAGTTTCAAGGCGAATCGATTGTCGGCAGCAAACCTGCCGACATTATGCGCAAAGGCATCCAGATGAGCTTTATCCCCGAAGACCGGCTTGGCATGGGGCTGGTGGCCGGTATGGATATTGTGGACAATGTGCTGCTCAAATCTTTCCGGCGCGGCAAAGGGCCTTTTCTTGACCGCGCGGGCGGGAAAAAGGATGCCCAGCGCATTGTGGAGCGCTTTTCCGTTGATACTCCCTCGGTGAACCACATCGTGAAAAAGCTGTCGGGAGGCAACATCCAAAAAATTCTTCTGGGGCGTGAAATCGACCAGAACCCCACCCTGCTGATTACGGCATACCCTGTTCGCGGCCTTGATATCGGCGCTTCTTACTTTATCTACGACACTCTGAACGAGCAAAAGAAAAAAGGGGTCGGGATTCTGTTTATCGGCGAGGATCTGGACGTGCTGATGGAGATTTCAGACCGCCTTATGGTCATCCACGACGGTGAGATTATGGGAATTGTAAACCCCCGTAATGTCACCAAGGAAGCAATCGGCTTGATGATGCTGGGGCAGGCGCATGGGGAGGTAGTGGCATGATACAGATTGTAAAGCGTCCCGATCCGTCCAGGATGCAGGATTTATTGACGCGTCTGTTTGCGGTGCTTTGCGCGCTCATCTGCGCATCCCTGCTGATGGCGGCTCTCGGTTACCATCCGTTTCGGGTGTTTGGCAATATTTTCATCGGTTCCACCGGCACCCTCCACCGCATCCGCGAAACCATCGTTAAGACGATTCCGCTCGCCACACTTTCACTTGGCGTTGCTGTGGCGTTTAAGATGAAATTCTGGAATATCGGCGCGGAGGGCCAGTTCTATATGGGCGCAATGGCTGCCGCCTGGGTAGCCTTCAACTTCAACCGCTTGCCAATGTTTCTGATGCTGCCGTTCATGTTCTGTGCAGCGCTGCTGTTCGGCGGGCTGTGGGCATTGATTCCTGCCTTTCTGAAATCCAAATTCAAAGCCAATGAAATTCTTGTCACTTTGATGCTCAACTATATTGCGATAAAATGGATTACCTATCTCCAGTACGGCCCCTGGAAAGACCCGAAGGCGGCAGGTTTCGCGAAAATGCCGAAATTTGTTACCGCCGCGGTTCTTCCAAAGGTGTTGGGCGTGCATATCGGCTGGATTATCGTGCTTGTTCTGGCGGTTCTCGTGCATATCCTGCTGAATAAAACCAAATTCGGCTATCAGGTTTCTGTCATCGGCGAAAGCGAATATACCGCCCGATACGCGGGGATTTCAGTTGCCAAAATCACGCTGATTGCCGTCATTATCGGCGGCGGCCTTTGCGGTGTCGCGGGCTTTATGCAGGCGTCCGCCATTGAACGCTCACTGACCGACCAGCTTTCCGCGGGGCTCGGCTTCACCTCGGTGATTACCGCCTGGCTGGCGCGTCTTTCCGCCCCGGCGATTATCGTGGTTTCCTTTCTGTTTGCCGCGCTTTTGCAGGGCAGTGCCTACATCCAGACGGCCATGCAGATTCCCGCCGCTGTCGCGGAGGTGCTGCAGGGAATTATTCTGTTCTTTGTGCTTGGCAGTGAATTTTTCCTGAATTACAAGCTGGTGTTCCACAAAAACACAAAGGAGGCGGCATAAATGGACGGTTTGACACAGCTTTCCCTGTTTTTGCAGGTTTCTGTCCAGATGGGCACCCCCATCCTGTTTGGCACGCTGGGCGGCATCCTTTGTGAAAAAGTGGGGCATATCAACCTCGGCGTGGAGGGTATGATGCTGATGGGCGCTGTTTTCGGCTTTATGGCGTCCGTTTCTACCGGAAATCCGGCGTTTGCCATGCTCGCCGCAGGGATCGCAGGCGCTTTCGGTGGGTTGATTTACGCAGTGATCACCGTCTCCCTGCGTGGAAATCACACCGTGACCGGGTTAGCGCTGACCATCTTCGGTTCGGGTGTCGCGGGGCTGCTCGGAAAACAGCTCACCGGTATGGCCCAGCCGGAAAATGTCATTGCGGCGTTCGCGGCTTATTCTGTGCCGGGGCTTTCCAAACTTCCTATTCTCGGAGAGATGTTTTTCCAGCAGAGCATTTACGTACAGATTGCGCCGGTCTGCGCGATTCTGCTATATCTGTATCTGAATAAAACCTATGTGGGGCTGAACATGCGCGCCGTTGGGGAAAATCCGGGCGCGGCGGATGCCTCCGGCATCAAGGTGAATCTGTATAAATATCTGCATATTGTTGCCGGCGGGTTTCTGTGCGGCATGGGCGGCGCCTATCTGTCGATTGTGTTCGTGCCCCACTGGCAGGATAACATCACCGCGGGAATCGGCTGGATTGCGGTCGCGCTTGTGATCTTCTCCACCTGGAACCCTTTGAAAGCAATCGGCGGCGCTTATTTCTTCGGCATTTTGCGCGGCATCGGCTACAAGCTGCAGAACGCGGATATGAGCCTGTTCGGCAAACAGATTCAGATTTCTTCCCAGCTGCTGGATATGATTCCCTACTTGATGACAATCATCGTCCTCGTGCTGATCGTGCAGGGCAAGCGCAGGGAAAACCAGCCTCCTCACTCTCTGGGAAATCCGTATTTCAGGGAAGAGCGCTGATTCCTGCAACAATTTGACAGCTATTGATACGACATGGTATGATAAAATCCGAAAAGGGGCGGGCATTGGCCCGCCCCTTTCTGTTTGGAGGAATTGTTATGACTGCACAGCAGATAGCGGATAGCGGAATTGTTGATAAGCAGTTGGTTTACATCCCCGCGGTAGTACCGGCAGATTACGGCGGCACTTTGTTTTATCAGTTCACCATGCATCTGTGCGACGGAACTGCCATTACCCACAGTTCCTGCGAAGTGGAGCGCATGGAGGGCGACGACCCGTTTCCGGCAGTCCTCGCTTTGATGAAAAAAGAGATTCTGTCCCGCAGCATCCGTCCGCGCTGCGACTATCTCGATTGGGAAAAGACCCTGGCTTACTGGAAACTGACCGGACAGGAAAACCCAATCCGGTATATCGTCAGCGCCTGCCTCGCGGGGGAATCCTGCCGCTATGACGGCGGCGGCAACCGCGTACCCGCCATTGAGCAGCTTGTGGAAGCAGGTGTTGCGCTGCCCGCCTGCCCCGAGCTTTCCGGCGGGCTTCCCTGTCCCCGCCCTCCCTGTGAGCTGCGTGACGGAAGGGTTGTCGGGAAAGACGGGATTGACCGCACCAAAGCGTTTCAGGCCGGTGCGGAAATGATGCTGAAGCTGGCGCAAAGGTTCGGCGCAAAAGAGGCAATCTGCAAGCAGAGAAGCCCGTCCTGCGGCTGCGGAAAGGTTTACGACGGACTGTTTTCCGGACATTTGATCGAAGGGGACGGACTTGCGTCGGCCCTGCTGAAATCGAACGGGATTCAGGTTACAACCGAGGAGGACTGGCAATGAGCGCGGTAGCCGCGGGCGCTTTGAGCAAAGAGCAGCAGTGTGTTGTAGAAAACGACTTGGACAGCATTTTGCTGTTGGCGGGCGCGGGAACCGGCAAAACCACCACCCTCGCGCGGCGGGTTGCTCGCCTGCTGGAAAGCGGAGCCGCGCGTCCAGAGGAAATCCTCTGCCTGACCTTTACCAACCGCGCCTGCCGGGAGATGTCCGAGCGGATTGCGCAGATTGCGGGAGGGGCGGCGCAGGAGGTGCTGATTCGCACGGTTCACAGCTTCTGTGTGTGGCTGCTGCGCCAGATTCCGCCTGACGGCACCGACCTGCGTCATGATTTCGCCGTCTGCGATCAGTCTGACGCGCTGGAGATCATCCGGGAAGTGGTTTTTCAAGTCACCAAGCGCGAAATCGAGGAATTCCCCGCGTCAATCCTCCAGGATTTTATCGGGCTGGTCAAAGACTGCTGGCTGGAACACCCCGAGGGAGGGCGCGCGGGCGCCTGCTCGTTCGCGTTTCTGCACCGGAAAGCAGAACTTGAGCGGATTTGCATCGACCGGCAGTATCGGTTCGACGGGAAGTTTTTTAATTTTCTTGCGAAATACGGCGCTTCCATTATTAAGCTCTATGATGAGAAGCTGCTGTCCAACAATCTGCTGGATTTTTCCGATTTACTCCTGCGTGCAAACGCCGCGCTTTCCGACCTGCAGCTGGCAGGGCTTTGGAAAGGACGCTACAAATTTGTGCAGGTGGACGAGGTGCAGGATGTCAGCCTTGCGGAATACGGGTTGATTGTGAAGCTCTGTGCGGGCGCAAAACTGCTGTTCTGCGGCGACTTCAACCAGACGATCTACCAGTGGCGTGGCTCCAATCCCGAGGCGCTTACGGCGCGTTACCGATCGGATTTTCACCCGATTACAGTGGAATTTGTGGAAAACTACCGCAGCAGCCCGGGTCTTTTGGCTGTCTCCAAAAATTTTCTGCGCAATGCGTTTGATGAGCAGGTTCCCGGCGGATCTGCCGGGGAGGACGTGGTTATCCGGGAGTTTGACACCATGCCCGAAGAAGTAAACTGGATTTATCAGACGATAGAAGAACTGCCAATCACCGATTATTCCCGCGTGGCGATTATTACACGCAACAACCGCACCTGCATGGAGGTCTGCGAGCTGCTGAAAGCCTGCCGCCTTTCTGCGAAAAAGCCCATCCGCTTTATGCTGGCGGACGAATTCCGCCTGTTCAAACGGCCTGAAATCAAGGATGCCATCGCCTGCCTGAGCCTTCTGGCAAACCCGCAGGACAGCGAAAGTCTCAAACGCGTCCTGACCCGTCTTGCAAAGGGCGTAGGCGCGGGCACGATCAACGCGATCCTCTCGCTCTACCAGTCCGGCATTGGCGTGGCGCTCACTGATCTTGTGGACACGCGCACAACTACCGGGGATTATTTCGGCACGCTGCTGGACGCGCTGGACAATGGACATGTGGTGGTGTTCGACGTGGAATCCACCGGAACCGATGTTTTTACCGACGACATTGTGCAGATGGCGGCGGCCCGTATCGACGCGGCAGGGAACGTGCTGTCGCGCTTTGAACGATTCTTAAAGCCATTGCGCCCGGTGGGAGATTCGGAAAAAGTGCACGGTTTTTCTGACGCATTCCTCGCCGAAAATGGAGTTGATCCCGCACAGGCGTTTGCGGAATTTCTGGACTTTGCCGGAACAGATGTCATCGTCGGTCATAATGTGGCCTTTGATATGACGATTACCGCACAAAATCTACGAAAATACAATACGAACCGTAAATTCGACAATATATATTACGATACGTTGGATATCAGTCGCAGATTTTTAAAGAAACTGGAAAACCACAAGCTGTCTACCGTTGCCGCAGCTCTGGATGCCGCAAACGATCCTTCCCACAACGCCATGGATGACATCCTTGCAACCGCCGACATTCTGGTGGCGCTGACAGACCGATTCCTGCGCCCCAAAACAGAGGAGCGCAGGGTCTGCTACCGCAAATACATAGCAAAATTTGCGCATACCGTTTCAATCCTATCTGGACTTGCCGCGGACATGGACACCATGAACGCGCCGCAGCTTGCGTCCAAACTGTCAGACGCTTTTGGGCTGCGGGAACTTTATCAAGACGAGCCGGAGCGCTTGTCAAACCTGTTACTGTTTGAAGATTTTATCTCCGACTTTGCAGACCGCCGCAAACCGGTGCGCCAGCAGCTTGCGGATATTCTGGAGCTGACCGCGCTTTCCGCAAGCGAGCTTGACCGCATGACCGCCTCGACCAATCAGGTGGCGGTGATTACCGCGCACCAGGCCAAAGGCTGCGAATTTGACTATGTGTTCCTGCCGGTTTTGCAGGAAGGGGTTTTCCCCTCCTATCAGGCGGTGCGCGACTGCAATGTGGAAGAGGAAAAGCGGGTCTTCTATGTTTCCATCACACGAGCAAAGCGCAGGCTTTCTCTTTCCTGGTCGCATTACACGCTGAATGCTTACAGCGCGAAACCCAGCCGATTTCTTTCGATGCTGGGATAGAAAAATACCCGCCGCCCCTAGCCGGGCGGCGGGTATTTTTTAGATCAGTTCTTTGAGCACTTTGTCAACCGAGAAATAGAACGCCTTCTCCCCTGCAATTTCAACCAGACCGGAGCGTTCCAGAACACGCATGACTGCCGGCTGTATGGAAGAAAACAAGACCTGCTTTCCCTCGGCGGAAGCTCGCTTATAAAAATCCGTTAAAATTCCGACTGCGGTAATATCGATGGAGGGAACTCCGCGCAGCGAAAAAATAATCATATCCCGATCCGACAGCTCGGCAAGGCGTTCCAGAACCGTTTCCGCAGTCATGAAAAACAGCGGCCCGGTTACATAAACAACCGCCCAGTTCTGATCCAGCCGCGTACTCTCCACACCGATTCTGGCGAGATCCACATCCTCGACAGCCACTTCAATCACAGCGCTTTTCAAAATGAACAGCACAAGACCCGCGACTACGCCGATTACGATTGCCATCGTGAGGTCAAGGATAACGGTAGCCGCCATCGTCAGAATAAATTTCAGCGTAGCCCCTTTAAATTTGTGAGAGAATATGTAGCGGATTGCGTGCCACTCATTCATCCTCCACGCCGTCACCATCAGCACACCCGCCAGCGCAGAAAGCGGGATTCGCGACATGACCGGTGCGAGCACAAACATGGAAATCAAAAGCCCCACCGCGTGGAATACGCCGGTCAGGCGGGTTTGCGCGCCGGACTTGAGCGCAACGCTGGTGCGGGCAATCGCGGCTGTCGCGGGAATTCCTCCAAAAAACGGCACCAGCAGATTTCCGATTCCCTGCGAAATCAATTCTTGATCGCTGTTTAACGTTACTCCAGCCATCCGTCCCGCGGATGCGCCGCAAAGCAGGCTCTCGATCATGCCGAGCATCGCGATGCTGACGGCGGGGCTGAACAGGCCTTTGATCTGTTCCCAGCTGATACCGGACAGGGTGAGCCTGTTTTCCGGAAACAGCGTCTGCGGAATGGTTCCAACCACTGCCACGTCAAGCCGCAAGACAACCGCCAGAATGGTCGCCAGAATAATACTGATCAGCGAAGCGGGAACGACGGCATTCCATTTCTTCGGAAAAAAGCACATGAACAGCACCACAAATAGTCCGATTCCGCAGGCCGCCAAATTGGGGGAGAATCCCAGTTCTCCATAGCTGAGCAGCTTTTGGACGGCGGTTTCGCCCTTCGATGTCACACCGAAAAAGTTATCGACCTGCCCAAGCGCAATGATAATGGAAATACCGGACGTAAATCCGGTGATGACCGGCGCCGGAATGCAGGCAGTAAGCCTGCCCAAATGCAAAAATCCAGCCAGCAGGAGCAGTATGCCCGCCATAAACGTTGCGAGAAATACGCCCTGTATCTGATAGCGCGCAACGACTGACATTAAAACCGCCGCCATCGCTCCGGTCGGGCCGGAAACCTGATAAAAGGCGCCGGCTAGCATACTCATCACTAAACCCGCGATGATTGCCGTTATCAGGCCGGAGGCCGCATCGGCGCCACTGGACACCCCGAAAGCCAGCGCCAGCGGAAGCGCCACCGCAGTTACGGTCAGCCCCGCGAGGATGTCTTTCATCAATTTCCCCGCGTTGTAAGCGCGGAATTCATTTTTCAAAGAGCGAAGATACTGTGAACCCATGGCTCTACCTCTTTTATTTTGGTTTTGTCGTCCTAAAACAGGCCAACCGATATAGTATACCATAAAAGCAAAAATTTGAAAGGCAAAAAATTAATAGAAAACTTATCAACCGATATAAAAAAACCGGACACATTTGCCCGGTTTGGTTTTTATAAGAACCGAATCACATTCAATTGTATTGTTCCATTAAAATCCCCATAAGTAAAGCAAAATAGCGCCAGAAGAAAAAAAGAAGGCAACCATACCGCACCGGATACCGTGCATTCTGTCTTCATAAGATCTACATATCGACCTGCTATGCTAAGCAAAACAAATTAAGGGGCGTATAAAATGGGAACTTCAAAAAAACAGCCTGTCAATCAAAAATCCGGATCGACTCATCTGGGAACAATCCTGCTCATTGTGCTTGGCGCATTGCTCGTTTTAATTGCAGCCCTTTCCCTGTTCTTTGGAAAGAATTACGCTAAAGAAGGAGCGCAGAGCTTGCCGGTGCAGCGTGGCGGGAACGTTCAGATTGCGAAAAACGAAATTACCGATACCGCCAGTTTTATTCCGTATCATGCTGGCGGAACAAACATGGAACTCATTGCGGTGAAAGCGTCTGACGGGACTGTCCGGACAGCCTTTAACACCTGCCAGGTTTGTTATGATTCCGGCCGCGGGTATTACAAACAGGAAGGAAACGAACTTGTTTGCCAAAACTGCAAAAACCGTTTCCAAATCGACCAGATTGAAAAAGAAAAAAACGGATGCAACCCTGTCCCGATTTCTGAGGAAGACAAGACGGATGACGGAACAACCATTACGATATCGGAAAACTATATCAATCAGTATCAAGAGCTGTTTGGAAACTGGAAAAAAGGATAGAAGCTGCAAAGCAATTAGGATACTCTTATGATCTACCATCGATACTTCGCATTTTGCTTTTGTGGTATACTATATTTAAAATATAAAACAAAATTATGGTGGTTCCATTTTGGACGGGTGAACGATATGAGTAACATAGTGAACCGCATACTTGTGGTGGATGATGAGCCTAAGATCGTGGATGTTGTAAAATCTTACCTGGAGCACAGCGGCTATCTCGTTTCTTTTGCGGAGAATGGCAAAACGGCATATGAAAAGTTTGAAAAGGAAAGCCCCGCGCTGATTATTCTGGACTGGATGCTACCCGATTGTTCGGGTGAGGAAATTTGCAGAACGCTTCGCCAAAGGTCAAAAGTACCGATTATCATGCTGACGGCGAAAGTGGAGGAAGAAAATGTTCTGCAAGGACTTCGCAGCGGGGCTGACGACTATATTACAAAGCCCTTTAGTCCCAGACAGCTCGTGGCAAGGGTGGAGGCCGTTTTGCGCAGGGTGGAAAGTCATACTCCCCATGTTCTTTCCTTTCGGAATGGGGAGCTGACCGTTGATTTGGACAGCCACAGTGTAAAAAAAGACGGAAACCCTGTCAGCCTTACACCCAATGAATATAAAATGATCAGCACGCTTGCTCTATATCCGGACAAAGTGTTCACGCGTGATGAACTGATTACGATTGTCATCGGGGAGGATTTCGACGGCTTTGACAGAGTCATCGACACTCATATTAAGAATATCCGGCAAAAGATTGAAACGGAGAGCAAAAATCCCCGCTATGTTCTTACCGTCCATGGGTTTGGCTACAAGTTCGGAGGAAACTGAAATGAGATACAGTTTAAAGTCGAAGCTTTCCTTTTCCTACGCGGTCATGTCACTTCTGCTGGTTGCCCTAATCAGCTTCTGCATTAACGTCCTGCTGCAAAATCAGTTTAAAAATTATATTATCAAACAGCAGGAGCAAAAAAACAAGGAATTCGTCAGTCTTGTGGAGCATCAATATCAGACCTCCGGACTTCTCTGGAATATTAATATCATCGAGAATATTGGCGTGAATGCCTTGGAGCAGGGCATCATTCTTAAAATTAAAGACAGCGGCGAAAGAACCGTATGGGACGCCACCGTGCATAATAACGGGCTTTGCGTGCAGATGCTTACAAATATGGCGAACAACATGCAGCGTCACTACCCCAACTTTAAAGGCGGATATGAGCAGACGAACTACCCGATGACTGCGGGTGGCCTGCGTATTGGTACTGTTGAAATTGGATACTACGGGCCTTATTATTATAATGAGAATTACAGTGCTTTTTTGAATACCATCAATGAAGTCTTGATCGCCGTCGGATTTCTTTCCCTGCTCATGGCTGTTCTGCTCGGGACTTTTATGGCAAAAAGGGTCAGCGAGCCGATTTCAAAATCCATAAAAGCCGCAGGTGAAATTGCAAAAGGCAATTTGAAACAGCGACTGGCCGAAAATTATAGCACATTGGAAATGATGAAACTGACAAATACCATCAATCATCTGGCGGACTCCCTGCAAAATCAGGAGAGCTTGAGGAAACGGATGTCCGCCGATGTTGCGCACGAACTCCGGACGCCGCTTGCCAACCTGCAAAGCTCGCTTGAAGCAATGATTGACGGCATCTGGCAGCCAAACAGGGAGCGCCTGCAAAGCTGCCATGAAGAGATTTTGCGGATCAACCGTCTGGTGGGAGATCTTGAAAAACTTGAGCGAATTGAAGCAGAAAACAAAGCGTTAACCCTTTCGGAATTCGACCTGTCTGAATTGACCGGGCGCATTATAAAAAATTTTGAGACGGAATTTTATAAAAAAGGGGTTCAGCTGCGTTTCTCCGGAGATGCGGAAATGGTCATGGCAGACAGGGATAAAATCAGCCAGGTCCTTGTGAATCTAATCTCCAATGCATTGAAATATACCCCTTCGGGAGGCTGTGTTGAAATACGAATAGCGGGGACGGAGCACACCGCTCAAATTATCATACAGGACAACGGAGAAGGAATATCCCCCGAGGATCTTCCCGGTATCTTTGAACGGTTTTACAGATCGGACAAGTCGCGGAGCAGACTGACCGGAGGGTCCGGGCTTGGGCTTACCATTTCTAAGGCGATTGTGGAATCGCATAAAGGAGAAATTCATGTTGTCAGCGAACTGGGAAAAGGGTCGGTATTTACAGTCAGTCTGCCCAAGTTTAGTTCCTAGAAGCTTTGGATGGCTCTCTTGAAGAGCCATCCGCTCTTTAATATATAAGAAAACACCCCTTACTAAAGTACAAAAATACTCTAATAAAGGGTGTTCAACTCACTGGTATTAAACAGTTATCATAACGAATCAAAGTTATTCATAACATGAGCAATCTATTAAAACTTTACAAATGCTATAAAACCGCATTACCAGCCATTCTTATTTCGCGTCAACAGTTGCCATATGAGCGATGAGCATCAGAACCTTGTTGCTGTAGCCCCACTCGTTGTCATACCAGGAAACCAGTTTGACAAATTTGTCGGTCAAAGCAATACCGGCCTTTGCGTCAAAGATAGAAGTATGGGGGTCGGTCAGGAAGTCAGAAGAAACGACCTGATCTTCTGTGTAAGCAAGAATACCCTCCATCTCATTTTCAGAAGCCTTTTTCACTGCAGCGCAGATTTCCGCGTAGGAGGCCGGTTTCGCCAGGTTAACTGTGAGGTCAACCACGGAGACGTCCAGAGTCGGCACACGGAAGGACATGCCGGTCAGTTTGCCGTTGAGCTCAGGAATGACCTTGCCAACTGCTTTCGCTGCGCCGGTGGAAGAAGGAATGATGTTGCCGGAAGCAGCGCGTCCGCCTCTCCAGTCCTTCTTGGAAGGTCCGTCAACGGTCTTCTGGGTGGCTGTTGTGGAGTGAACAGTGGTCATCAGGCCGTCCACAATGCCGAAGTTATCATGAATAACCTTTGCAAGAGGAGCAAGGCAGTTGGTGGTGCAGGAAGCGTTGGAAACGATCGTCATGTCTTTAGTGTATTTGTCATTGTTAACGCCCATAACGAACATCGGTGCGTCGTTGGAGGGAGCGGAGATAACGACTTTCTTTGCGCCTGCTTTCAGGTGAGCGGAAGCCTTATCCACTGTAGTGAATACGCCGGTAGACTCAACTACATAGTCAGCGCCCCACTGGCCCCACGGGATTTCTTCGGGATTCATGCAGGCGGAAACATTGATGGGTTTGCCGTTTACAATCAGCTTGTCACCGTTTGTGGAAACTTCGCCATCAAAGCGGCCGTGCATGGTGTCATACTTTGTCATGTAGACCATGTAGTCCAGATCGATGAACGGATCGTTAATACCAACAATTTCAAATGTTTCGGGCTGTGCAACTGCAGCGCGGAAAACCAGTCTGCCGATACGACCAAAACCGTTAATACCAACTTTAATTGCCATTTGGAAAGACCTCCTAGTATTTGTTTTACTTCATTTTATATCATTTTCAATGAAACTACAAGTTCTTTGTGATTTATTAAACAATTTTTTTTGTTTTCTGCAATCTTCTTCCCGTTATGCTTTGCTTTTTATTGAAAACGCATAATTGATCGGCTATAATATAATTAGGGTTTTTATGTCGAATTTCTAGTTTTTCCAGAAAGATTTACTGTGCTGTAAAAATGTGCATATTTGCGCATGCCCCCGAAAAAATAATGCTATAACATTTCCGAAAGGATTTTCAATGAATTTTCAAAATAGCGACGGCTTTGTAGACCGTCTAGTCGCCATGTATGCAAAAGCGGGGTATCCAGCTGCCATTCTGGATTGTGATTTTTATATTATTTGGTGTAGCGACTCGGCAAAGCTCCAGTTTCCCTGCCTTTCGCTTCCAGACGGCGCCCGTTCGCTTCTTTGCGGGCGCGATCTTTCCCGGGTTAAAGAAGAAATTGCGGAAACAGGTGTGTATTCCTGTTTCGGCGACGTACTATTCGGAAATTCCTCGATTTCGATTTGTGCTCTGCCTTCTGAAGATTCAAAACTTTATCTGATGCAGCTTTCGGCCTCTTCTCCGCAGGGAACCGGTATGCAGCCGGAAGGTGTATCGCGTGTTTTATCCGCAATGAACAGCCAATACCGAACGCAGATCTCTACTATTTTCTCCACACTTTCCCTCCTAGTTCAGGAAATCAATCAAAACAGCATCGGGTTGGATTCTTCAAAATTATTGGCTCATTTGAAGACCATTAATCAGAACTGTTACAAGGTATTACGGAGCTGCGAAATGCTGACCACTTATGCCCGGCTGAGAAGTGGTCTTTCCCCGGTTCGTCCGGTTCGGATGGATTTGTTCAGTTTTCTCAGAAGTTTGTTTGAAGTCTGTGCAGAGATGACTGCCCCAAGCGGCATCCCGCTTTTTTATGAGGTTCCAAAAGGTGTCCTGGTTACCAGCTGTGACCAGACGAAACTGGTGTGCGCCATTATGTGCGTACTATCCAATTCCTGCCGTTTTACACAGGAGAACAACCGCATTGATATTCGGGTGCGCCAGATGGAGAATTCCGTCAGCATCTCTATAACCGATCGCGGGGCGGGAATTCCCTCCCATGTTCAACCCCATGTATTTGAGCCCTATTTTTCTTTCAGCAAAGACGGCGGACCTTTCGTAGGCAACGGGCTAGGGCTTCCCATCGCAAAGCAGGCGGTTTGCGCGCTCGGGGGTACAATTGCTTTGACCTCCGTTGAAACTGAAGTAACCACCGTCATCTTCACCCTTCCGGTTGCGGATGACTGCTCCGCTCCGCCCGCTGTAAACAGTGATACAATTGATTATCTAAATGACCGTTTTTCTATTCCATGGGTTTATCTGTCTGACGGTGTGCGTTGCCCTCTGTAAAGTCCCGATTTGCCGAGCACACAAAATTTCCTGTTCTTTTCCGACAAGTTTTCACATTTTGTATATTGCAATTATCCGTAAAAAAGGGTAGAATTAAAAAATGTTTGGTTTGTTGGATTTTCATGTCTAAACCCGATAAAATGGCTGTTTATCGGGTTTCTCACAAATTCCAGCCAGCTTTTGCCTTTGAAAATAACAAAGGCCAATGAAAAATAGTGTGACATGTGCCGTTCTGACAGGAATGCTCCAACGAGGAAGCGCATTGACCGCAACCAATATGAGAAGCCGCTTATCCGTGGCGTTTTCTCAGGTTTGCTGCGGGCTTCCAGAAAAACCACATTCCCGATGCACGGCATAATTTTGTAAATCAATATAAAATGCCGCTTGTCTTCGTCTGCTGCGTACAGATGGGAAGGGCGGCGGGATGGAGGAAACTATGCCAGTCAAATACGTATTCGTCACAGGCGGTGTCGTATCCGGCTTGGGCAAGGGAATTACTGCCGCTTCGCTTGGCAGGCTGCTCAAAGCAAGAGGATACAGTGTTACCATGCAAAAGTTTGACCCTTATATCAATGTGGACCCGGGTACGATGAGCCCCTATCAGCACGGAGAGGTATTTGTTACCGATGATGGGGCCGAAACAGATCTGGATTTGGGGCATTATGAGCGTTTTATTGATGAAAACCTGTCGGTCAATTCCAATATCACCACCGGTAAGGTCTATTGGTCCGTCATCAACAAGGAGCGCCACGGAGATTATCTGGGCGGAACCGTACAGGTCATTCCCCACATTACCAATGAAATCAAGGACCGCATCTATCGGGTGGGCAAACAGGGCAGCGACGTTGTCATAACCGAAATCGGCGGCACCGTCGGCGACATCGAAAGTCTTCCTTTTCTGGAATCTATCCGACAGTTTGTCACAGAAGTCGGCAAAGAGAATGCCATCTACATCCATGTCACGCTGGTTCCTTTCATTTCCGGCTCCAACGAGCTGAAATCAAAGCCCACACAGCATTCTGTAAAAGAACTGCTTTCTCAGGGCATCCAGCCCAACATTCTTGTCTGCCGCGCGGAGATGGAACTTCCGGAGGAAATGCGCCAGAAGCTCGCGCTCTTCTGCAATGTGCGCCGCGAGGATATTATCCAGAATCTGACCGCTTCCACACTTTACGAAGTGCCGCTGATGCTGGAGCGCGAAGGTCTTGCGGACGCCGTCTGCCATCATCTCGAACTGAAAAACCACAAGCCGGAGCTTTCCGATTGGTCGGCAATGGTGGCCAGGCAGAAAAAAGCATATAAGCATGTAACGATCGGCGTGGTTGGCAAATACGTCGCTCTTCCCGACGCTTATATCTCCATTAACGAATCTCTTCGCCATGCGGGCATCCCCAACGACGCAAATGTTGACGTGCGGCTGATCGACTCCGGCGAAATCACCGACGATAACGCGCATGAGATTCTTAACGACTGCGACGGAATTCTGATTCCCGGCGGATTCGGCGACCGAGGCATTGAAGGGATGGTATCAGCCGCCCATTATGCCCGTATCAACGGTATCCCCTACTTCGGGATTTGCCTGGGCATGCAGATTGCAGTCATTGAATTTGCGCGCCATGTGCTGCAATTTGAAGATGCAAACTCTGCGGAATTTGATGAGTCTTCCAGCCATCCGGTGATTCATATCATGAAAGAACAGCAGGAGATCACGGACAAAGGCGGCACCATGCGTCTGGGCCTTTATCCGTGCAAATTAATAGAAAACACCATCTCACGGTCTCTTTACGGGGAAGGGCTGATTTATGAGCGCCATCGTCACCGTTATGAGTTTAATAACCAGTACCGCAAGGAATATGAAGATAGCGGAATGAAGATTGCCGGATTGTCCCCGGATTCCCGTCTTGTCGAAATGATCGAGATTCCCGATCATCCGTGGTTTGTTGGCGTCCAGTTCCATCCGGAATTCAAGTCCAGACCGAACCGCCCGCATCCGCTGTTTTACGGCTTTGTGTCGGCAGCAATCAAATCTCGCGAGTCTAAATAAAACATACTTATTACGGGGTATCTGCCTGCTGCGCGCAGGCGGATGCCCCGTAATTTGGTTTCATACCTGTTAATTGCCGCGGCTTGCCATTTTTTGTGAAAACGGTGTTCATTTTATGCATTTTGTGCTATACTATATACCTGTGTGTAGGACATCAACTCACTGCAAGGAGGCTTTCCATTATGAATGGAACTGGAAAAACATTTTATATCACAACGCCGATCTATTACCCGTCGGACAAGCTGCACATCGGGCACAGCTACTGCACCGTTGCAACAGATGTCATGGCGCGTTATAAACGAATGCAGGGGTTTGATGTGATGTTCCTGACCGGAACAGACGAGCACGGCCAAAAAATCGAGCTGAAAGCACAGGCTGCCGGAGTTACTCCGAAACAGTATGTCGACAATGTTGTCGCGGGGATTCAGCAGCTGTGGAAGATGCTGAACATTTCCAACGACCGCTTTATCCGCACAACCGACGATTATCATATGGAATCGGTTCAGAAAATTTTTAAGACCCTATACGACAAGGGCTATATCTATAAAGGTTCCTATAAGGGCAAATATTGCACGCCGTGCGAATCCTTCTGGACGGAAAGTCAGCTGAAGGACGGCAAATGCCCCGACTGCGGGCGAGAGATCATCGATGCCGAAGAGGAAGCCTATTTCTTCAAGCTTTCCGCGTTTGCGGACCGTCTTGTGCAATACTATGAAGCGCATCCTCGTTTTATGGAGCCTCAGAGCCGCCTGAACGAGATGGTGAATAACTTCATTAAGCCGGGGCTGGAAGACCTGTGCGTCTCTCGCACCACCTTCACATGGGGAATCCCCGTTACCTTCGACACCAAGCATGTGGTTTATGTCTGGGTGGATGCTCTGAGCAACTATATTACCGCACTTGGCTACGGCAACGAAAAATATCATGATTTTGAAAAATACTGGCCCGCTGACGTGCATTTCGTCGGCAAGGAGATCATGCGTTTCCACACGATTATCTGGCCCGCCATGCTGATGGCGCTCGACCTGCCCCTCCCGCAGAAGGTCTACGGCCACGGCTGGCTTCTTTTGGAAGGCGGCAAGATGTCCAAATCCAAGGGCAATGTTGTTGACCCGGTGGTTTTGATCCAGCGCTACGGTGTGGATGCCATCCGCTATTTCCTGCTCCGGGAATTTCCGTTCGGTTCGGACGGCCTGTTTTCCAATGAAGGGCTGATTAACCGCATCAACGCTGACCTCGCGAACGATCTGGGCAATCTGGTTTCCCGCTCCGTTGCCATGGTGGACAAATACTTCGGCGGTACGCTTCCTTCCGAGCGCAAAAGCGAACCTCTGGATGAGGAAGTTCTCTCCATCGCCCGCAATCTGCTGGAAAAATACGAAACCCAAATGGAAAGCTATGCGTTTCAGAACGGGCTGATTGAAGTATTCAAGCTGGTTTCCCGCACCAACAAATATATTGATGAAACCGCGCCGTGGGTTCTCGCGAAAGACGAAACCAATAATCCCAGACTCGCGTCTGTGCTGTATAACCTGCTGGAGTGTGTACGCATCTGCGGAGTCCTGCTGACCCCGTTTATGCCGGAAACCGCTCAAAAGATTTTTGCACAGATCGGTGCCGATGCCTCCATCACGACTTATGAATCGGCGGGTACTTTCGGCCTGCTGCCTCAGAATGCCGTGATTCAAAAGGGCGACAGCCTGTTCCCGCGCATTGACGTAGCCAAAGAGCTTGCCGATCTGGAGACCTCACGGCAGGCTCCAAAGGCGGAGGAAAAACCCGCCAAAAAAGAGCCGCAGCCCACAGCCGTGCAGGGAGTTGCCTCTCTCATTGCAATCGACGACTTTGCGAAGGTGCAGCTGCGCGTCGCAAAGGTGGTTGCCTGCGAGCCGGTGCCCAAAGCCGACAAACTGCTCAAGCTCCAGCTGGACGACGGCACAGAAACCGGACGTCAGGTGGTATCGGGCATTCATCCTTGGTATGAACCAGATGCTTTGGTCGGCAAAAAAATCATTGTGGTTGCCAACCTTAAGCCCGCCAAATTGCGCGGTGTGGAGAGCAATGGAATGATTCTGGCTGCCGACGCCGGGGAAAATGACGTGAAAGTCATTTTTGTGGACGACAGCGTCCCCTGCGGTTCGACCGTCCGCTGAAAGTGATAGAATATGTGGGCGGGGGCAAGGCTCCCGCCCTATTTATATTTCGGCACCGTTCCCCGCTTTAGGCGGATTCGAAAGGAGAATTCCCTTGCTCAATCATATTTTTGATACCCACGCCCATTATGACGACGAACGGTTTGACGGCGACCGCGAGGCGGTGCTGGATTCCCTGCCATCTAGAGGGGTTCGCGCGGTGCTCAACGCCGCCTGCGACAAGAAAAGCTGCCTGACCGGCATCGAACTTTCCAAGTCCTATGACTTCATTTATGCCTCGGTGGGTGTTCATCCCCATAGCGCCGACGAATTTACCGAATCGGACGTGGAACTGCTGGCTGGCTACACCAAATTGCCGAAAGTGGTGGCGATCGGGGAAATCGGGCTGGATTATCATTATGATTTTTCGCCGCGCGAGACGCAGAAACGGGTCTTTGAGCGCCAGATTCAGCTGGCGCTCGAGCTTGACCTCCCCATCATCGTTCATGATCGGGAGGCCCACGCGGATACGATGGAGCTGCTCCAAAAATACCACCCGCGCGGAATTCTGCACTGCTATTCCGGCAGCGCGGAAATGGCAAAAGAAATTCTCAAGCTCGGCATGTATATCGCCTTTGGCGGCGCTGTTACCTTTAAAAACGCGCGCAAAACGCTGGAAGCGGCCGCCGCCGTGCCGCTGGAGTGGCTTCTGGTAGAAACCGACTGCCCCTATATGACGCCGGAGCCGCACCGCGGGACCAGATGCGATTCCTCTATGATCGCTTATACCGCTCATAAGCTGGCGGAACTGCATGGGGTTGACCCGCAGCTGTTATTGGATCAGACATGCAAAAACGCATATGAAATTTATCAAATTGCAGAATAAAATCTGCCCAAAATACGGAAAGAAGTAGGCGATAGCAATCGCAGGGCGATTGAATGAACGGAATTTTTAGAAAAGGGTGAGTGAAATGATGACTTTGGCGGATGCGCAGAGAACCTATCTGGCATTTTTGGATGTGAACTATTCCTATCGGTTTGCGAAGCAGATGGAACAGTTTAAATCCAATTCGGTGCTTGGATACCGAACCGCGGGTTCCCGCGCGGAATTCGAAACCGGGGAGCTTTTGTTCCACGAGATGAAGCGCATCGGTCTGACCGACGTCTGCAAGGACGCGTTTACCCTTGACACCTGGGAATTCGATCATGCCCGCCTTTCCTTCAGGGACACCGACGGCACTGTCCGGAATTTTGAACTGGGCGGCTATCAGACTAATTTTCACACCGGAGGAGCAACCAAATTCGGGATTGTTTATGCCGGAAAAGGGACCTCTGAGGATCTGGCGGGGCTGGATGTCAAGGGAAAGCTGGTTTTGGTCGATATTAACCAGCGAGACGACTGGTGGATCAGTTATCCGGTGTATCAGGCGCACCTGTATGGGGCCGCCGCTGTGATTGCCGTGCAGAACAACGGGTACGGCGAAGTGGATTCCACCGCGCTCAACGCGCAGAACATTGCGGGGCCTGCCGACGCTCCCGCTTTTTCCCTCTCGCAGGCGGACGCGCACCTGCTCAAGGACTACATTGCGTCCTGCGGCGGAGACGCCGCCGTATTTTTTGACGCCTGCTCCACCGTCGGCTTCGACGGCACCTCCTACAACATTGTCGGGAAAATCCCCGGGCGCGACCCGGATTCCATGCTGTTGATGTCAGCGCATTATGACTCCTATTTTTCCGGCTTTCAGGACGATAACGCCGCGGTCGCGCTGATGCTGAGCATTGCCCGCTCGGTTCTCGCAAGCGGCTACCAGCCGGAAAAAACACTGGTTTTCTGTGCAATGGCCGCAGAGGAATGGGGCGTCTCCAATTCCAAATATGACTGGTCTACCGGCGCCTACAACCAAATCTTTCGTGTGCACCCGGATTGGGTCGGCAAGGTTGCGGCAAATATCAACTTTGAACTGCCCGCCTACGCACATGACACGCAAGACGTCATTCGCTGTGTATACGAATATTCCACTTTTCTAAATGCTTTTGTCTCCAGAGTTCCGGATATCACCCATCTCTATCCCGACGGGCTTTCAATCGTCTCCCCCGTTATGACCTGGTCGGATGATTTTTCGATGGCGATTGCGGGTGTCCCGTCGTTGGTAAATGATTTTGCGGAAGGCAGCTATATGGAGACCCACTACCATACCCAGTTTGATAACGACGACGCCTATGACGAAAGTATCTATCGGTTCCACCATGCGCTTTACGGCACCCTGCTTCTGGCCTATGACCGCTGCGCCGTTCCCCCGCTGGATTTTGTCCCGCGTCTGGCGACGCTCAAGGACAGCATTGATATCGAGCGGATGGTGCAGTGCAAAGCCAATGCCAGCGGGCTCATTCTTTCCGTCAACCGGGCGCTGACGACGGCAGAATTGCTCTATAAGCAGGTGTGCACACTGAATCATCATTATACCGACGCACTGGATAGCGGCGATCGTGGCGCCGCTGACGCGCTGTACGCAAAAAGCCGCACGCTGCACGTGGGTCTTCTATCGGCCTTTCAATTCTGTGAAGACCGGTTTACCCGCCTCGGGTGGCACGATGCCGTACTGTTCCCGCATGAATATGCGCAGCTGAATCTGGCACTCCTGGACGGAGCGCTGCGCGCCTTGAACAACGGCGATGTAAACGGCGCGCTGGACCACTGGCTCCATCAAATTGACACCACCTGGTACGCTTATTATTTTGACGAAGATGTATGCCGCCATTTCACCGATTATGTGCTCCATCAGCCAGCGGACCGGCTGATGTGGGGAGCGGGGCGCATCTGCGGACTGGTAGATCTCGTGGGCGTTGTGAAATCCCTTTTGAAAAAACGCGGCGGAGGCAGGATCGATGACGAAATTTCCATCTTGCAAAGCGCCAGGGAGGAACTCGCCGAGAAACTCACAGAAAGTGTGTCGAAAGAAATCGAAGCATTGGACGCCCTGTCCGCACAGCTGCAAGAACTCTTAAAATCCCGAGATATACGCTGAAATACCGAGTATATGCGAGCATTTGCAAGCATTCATCTTCTGATGGTGTTTTACTCCATCCAACTCCAAACTGTCCCTGCAAAATGCGTTTGCAAAAAACTTGTGCAAGGTGTTAAAATAGAAGTAATCCAAATACACAGTTCCATCCGGCAAACTATTAATTAGGGGTGGAATTATGGACTAGTCAAACTCACCAAATCAAATTCGAAGTTTAACTCGTAACAATTTTAAAAGGTGAGTGAAATCGTGAAAACCGACCAACTATATCGCGTAGAGAGAAAAGATTTTGGCAAGCTCAATCAGCTTCTGACCGAATGTTTTCAGAAAGACCCTCTCTACTGTCAGCTAATCCCGCAAAGAGACAAACGTAAAAAACTTCTGCCGGAACTTTTTAGCTGTGATTTGGATGAGATGTTTGAAAATTGTGAAATTTATGCCGACAGCAAAGACCTCAATGGAATTATTATTGTTTCCGACGAGACGGAACCGTACAACCCGCTGAAATACTACGCGCTTGAACTTTTCTACGCGCTCAAATCCGGGCTTTACCTCATCCGTGACGACCATTCGCTAGCTACCCTCTGGAATTTCATCAAAGGGAAGGATTATTTGTCGTCCAGCTGGGCAGATTCGATCAACACAGACCGGCGCATGCATATCATTTACTTCGCTGTGCGTCCGTCAATGCGCGGCAAAGGAATCGCCGGAAAGCTGATGAACAGCGTTCTGCAGTATGCCGACGAGCATCACCTGACCACCTCACTGGAAACGCACAACGAACAAAACCTGAGTTTGTATGAGCATTATGGTTTCCGTCTTTATGAGGTGATGCAAAAGCATTTTGAACTCAAACAGTTTTGCATGGTTCGATAAAAACGGAACCGGGTATTTATCCGCTGGGATAAATACCCGGTTTTTATTTGAAAGAGGTTATTTCCTTGCGTAGGGAATACTATAAGATTTTTCCGGTTGAAACCCGGAAAAATCGCGCATATAATGAAAGGAAGAATAAAAGAAGTGAGGATGCTATGAATCGATTTATGACTGGTGTAACCGTTCTGGCGGTTGCGTTATCAACTCTGCCCGCGTGTGCCGCGCAGGAACAGGCCGCCCCCTATTCGTCCGTATCGGAGCAATCCGTTTTGGAGTCCATTGACGCGGATGCTTTGAGCGAGCCGGAACCTGCGCCTTCAATTGCCCCCGCCCCTACCCTTGAAGTGGCTGTCGGCGGCGCCACCGTATCTGTAACGGCTGGTGCCGAGCTTTCCACATTTGATGTTGGTTCCGTGGAAAACCTGCCTGCTTTTTCCGTGCCGGATGCGCAATGCAACGTTGTTTGGAACGGAACCTCCGTTTTTGAGGGGACTGTGGGAGCCATAAAAGATTTTAGGCCGCCCCAAAACGGGGTATACACATATAAGGTAGCCCTGCCGGACGGATCCTCCTATCAATTCGGTGTGAATTTTCAGTTCCCTGTTCAGATTACAGTGCCCACCACCGCTCAGCAGGGGGAAACTATTCTAATCCGGGCTGATTACGCAAGCGGAGTCACGCTGACCGCACAGAGCGGGCTGGACTTTACCCCGCAGTTTTTTGGAGACGGAGATACACAAATGGCCCTTCTGCCAATACGTTACACGACCGCACCGGGCGTTTATCCGCTTGTTGTGCAGACGGGCGAACTGACCTTCCGTTATGAGATTCAGGTGCAGAAAAAAGAGTTTGAAATCCAGTATCTGACAATGGACCCCGGCACCGCCGCGGATACCGCATTGAGCGCCGCCGCCAATGCAGAATGGGAACAAAAAATCGAGCCGCTGAAAAAAATCGCGGACCCGCAGCAATACTGGGAAAACCCGTTTTTACAGCCTGTACAGGGTGAAATCACCACCGAATTCGGCTGCATCCGCTATACCAATGACGACCCCGCCCCCACCCGCCACAGCGGCATTGACATTGCGACGGCGAAAGGAACCCCTGTTTTGGCTTGCAATAACGGCCGTGTTCTTTTCGCGGATTACCTCCAGCTCACCGGAAATACTGTCATTATTGAGCACGGCTACGGACTGAAAAGCTTTCATTACCACATGGATTCCCTCAATGTGAAAACCGGTGATATGGTGCAAAAGGGCCAGCAAATCGGCGCGGTAGGAACTACCGGCTATTCAACCGGCCCCCACCTTCATTTCGGCCTCGCGGTCAATAACGTTTTTGTCAACCCCTGGGCAGCGTTCCAAAACGGAATCTGAAAAAAGGGACCGGCGCAATGCGCCGGTCCCTTTTTATGCTTTTTTCAGTGATTAATCTGTAACTACTTCATAGCCTGCGCCAAGCCATCCGGCACCGCTTTCAGCACTGCCCATGCCGCCATGCAGCGAATAGGCGTTATATCCCAGCAGTCTGAGGATTGCGGTCGTCTGGGAAGAAGTCTGTCCTGTGTAGCACTGGACAATGATTGTCTTGTCTGTCGGCAGTTCAGAGAACTTTTCCTGCATCCCCTGACCGAACGGGTTGTTCACCGCGGTGGGAATATGGCCCTTTGCATAATCTTCCGCCGACCGGATGGAATAGACAAAATAGCTGTCGTCTTCGGCATCCAGAACTTCCTTTAGACTGGCGGACTTGAAGTTAAAGCTCGCAAATGCTGTGCCCTTTGCGGCTTCCACATCTGCAAAATACTTTGTAATTGCCTCCTGAATGGCAGGATCTACCTCATAAGTATCTGTCGGGGCCGATACAGTTTCTTTGTCAAGGTACTTCTCAAAGCCCTCGGCTTTGGAAATACCATTGTCAAAACCAAGCTGCACGTTCGCGGCAAACTTTCCTGCTACATTGAGAAGCGCAGTCACCTGAGAGGCGGTCTGGCCAGTATAGCAGTAAACATAAACCTGTTTGTCGTCCGGAATGAGGGAAAGCCCCTCTGCCACGGCAGGCCCGAACGGCATATTGATCGCGCCCTTGATATGGCCTTCGGCATAAGCATCCGGCTGTCTGACGTCAAGAACAAACATGTCTTCACCCGCGTCAATGGCAGCGAAGAAATCGGACACGCTCTTCATGATTTTTGCTTTGTCAAAATTCTCAAAATAGCCCATTGCGGCAGTGGTTACCACATCGGAACCGGAAGATGCCTCCGAAGAAGCGGCTTCTGAAGACGATGCTTCGGCTGAAGAGGCGGGTGCGGAAGACGCTTCCGAAGGTTTGCTGCCGCAGCCGGCAAGCAGAGAGGATGCCAGTGCCAATGATAGAATAAGCGCAGCTAATTTTTTCATTTTTATTACTCCTAACAAAATTGGGATGGATTCAGTGCATTGATATGCCCCCAGGCAATCTGATTACGAGGCATCTTTTTTGCTTGCGGCAACCTCGCCCGCAGGCAGGTCAACCGGATTATTGGGATTGGACGACCATTCCAGATAAGCGCCGTCATAAATCTTGATATTCCGGTACCCCGCATCATAAAGGCGGAGGAATACCGGGGCGGCTCTCATCGAGGTCTGGCAGTACATGATAATCTCTTTTTCCGGGCGCATATTCAGATTGATGTAATCAATCCGCGTGGTTTCTGTACTCTTAAAGGTACCGTCCTTGTAAAAATGATTGATGTAATCGTACATGACGGATGAAGGAACCTTTCCCTTTTCGGCAAATTCCTTATCTGTACGGACATCCAGCAGCACGACATTGGGGTTCGGCTCGTTCACCTGCGCCAGGATATCTTTTGCGGTAGCAAGCCACTGCGTCTGCTTTTCTCCGGCAGCATAGGTCGTCGGAGAGACCGTGGGTACCTCTGTTACAAGGGAAACTCCCGCCGCCTTAATTGCTTCGATTCCGCCGTCTACAACCTTCACATTTTCGTTACCGTACATCAGCATAGTCCAGAAAAAGCGCGGCGCGTTCATCTTATTGCTGTCATACGCAATCACTGTGGTGTCATTGCCTATTCCGCTCGCGGACATCAACTTTTCAATTTTGCTTTTTGATGTCAGCATATTGTCAACTGGGACATTGATTACAATATCATCCTTTGAGAGATTGACAGAGCCCTCAACATGCCCAGCGGCGTAATCCTCTGCGCTTTGCATATCCACGATTGCTACATTTTCCTTCCCTATGTATGAGGAAAGCGATTTTGCGGGAATGATTTTCTGATTGCTTTCTTCATATTTGGATGGATTGCATGCGGTAAGAGATGCAAGGACAAGTGCACAAACCGCGAACATTGTTAATTTTTTAGCAATCATCCTCGTGTATTACCTCCTTTTTGCTTTTTCAAACAAAACTGCCTAAAAATTAGTAAACCGTTGTGCCCTACAATAAAAAACGCTTCAAATTCTTCATTGTAGATTTCTTTATCATTATACTTCACAAACCCTGAAAAATGCCATAACATTTTGTTATGCTGCATCTGATTGTTTAATAGATTTCAAAAACGATTGCAGATATGATAGAATGGTTAAAAGCCGGCAAATTATGTGCTCGTGATCTCATTTTTGCCTATCCGGAGGTGATGGCATATCAAAAAATCTTATAGCGGCGGTAAAGAGACGGCTATTTCAAAAGCCGCCTTTTGGCTGTTCCTGCTGCTGTTTTTTCTATTGAACCTGCTATTTTTAACCCGTTTCCCAATCGTTCATTCAGACGAAAGCTGGCTGGCCGGGCTTACCCGGACGATGATGGAACGGCGTTCATTTGCCGTAACCGAACCGTTTTTCAACCTAAAGCCCCGGTATCCCCATGCCATCAAAAGCCTGTTTCATCTGCTCCAGATGCCGTTGCTTGCCCTGTTTGGCTACCGCGTTTTTTCGGTGCGGTTGCTTTCACTTCTGGGTGGATGCGCCGTTCTGATCCTGTTCCGACGCGCGGTCAGGCGCCTTTCTACGGGAGAGGCCGTCCCGCTTTTCGCCGCTATGCTGCTGGCCTGTGATATTCAGTTTTTATATGCCTCGCATTTTGCCCGGCAGGAAATTCTGATCTGCGTATCAATCTGCGCCTGCATGTGCCTGTTTTTGCGGCAGGATGGGATGCTGCCCCGCCAAACAGGCATCCTCCTCGGCGTGATTACCGGGCTGTCAGTCGGGCTTCATCCCAACAGCTTTTTGATTGCCTGCCTGTGCGGCAGTATTTTTCTGGTGCGCATCCTTGTTTATAAAACCGCCTCGTTCCGCCAGTTGGGGCTCTATGCCGTGATTACAGGTGGATTTGCAGCTGTTTTTATCGCGGCAAGTTTTGCGATGGACCCCGACTTTATCCGGCATTACCTTGCCTATGGAGATAGCGAGTTCGACCTGCTGGTGCCGGTTACCAGCAAGGCCGCCGAGCTGGGGGTCTTTTTCCAAAAGCTCTGGTACGGCGTCAGCGGAACTTATTATCTCCCCAATATAAAACCCCAGCTTTTGCTGTTTCCCCTGCTTCTCCTCTGCGCATTGGCATACGCCGCTGTCATGCGCCGGGAAGATTCCGTTATGAGCCAGCGTCTCGCGCAGGTTGTCTGCGCCGCTGTCGGAATCCTGCTCGGCACCGTGCTGATCGGGCGCTATAATCAAACCGGCATCGTCTTTCTGATGCCGCTGTGCTGGATGCTTTTCCCGTTTTTCTGCACGATGTTCGGCAAATTGGCGGGCAAGGTTGTTTTTGCCGTAACCGCCGCGGCCATCGTCCTGTGCTCCGCGCAGTGCGTGCGTCCCAATCTTGCACAAAGCTATGAGGAATATCTCGGAGGGCTATCGGCGCTGGTACCGCCGGATGCAAAAGTGCTCGGAAATCTGAACAGCGATTTTTATTTTGAAAACGGCTGTCTGCTGGATTATCGCAACCTCGGCTATTTGAAAGAAAACGGGCTTCGTTTTGATGATTACATCCGCGAAAACGGGGTGGAATACCTGCTGATTTCTGACGAGCTGGAGTATATTTACTCGGTCAGACCGAAATGGAATGCCATATACGGAAATACGGCGGGCTATTACGAGCAGATGCAAACATTTTTGCAGAAAGGTTGCGAAGAAGTGGGACACTTTGATAACCCGCATTACGGAGTGCGCATTCAGGAACTTATCGGTTCGGGGGAGCACGATACCGTAACTGTCTATCGTGTGAAAAAATAAAAGAGGTCTGCACAACAGTGCAGGCCTCCTTTATTCAACCCGCAGCAGTTCTTCCAGACAGGTTTTTAAATCCGGAACCGTCCCATCGTTTGGAAAAATGTGCCCGATGCGGCGTGATGGCAGGTCAAAAACTGCGATTCTTTGCGCTAGCAGCAGAGCTTCGCCGATATCATGCGTGATAAACAGCACTGTCAGGCCGCCCTGGCACCACAGCTTTTTCAGGGTGTCCTGCGCATTCCGGCGGGTCAGATAATCCAGACTGGAAAACGGCTCATCCATCAGCAAGACTTCCGGGCTCATCGCCAGTGCGCGCGCCAGCGCGCCGCGCTGTTTCATCCCGCCCGAAAGCTGATAAGGGTAGCAGCCTGCGGAGTCCCCAAGCCCGGTCTGTTCCAGACAGGAGCGCGCCAATTGGAGCGCCTGCTCTTTCCCCATCCCGGGAGCGGTTTTCCGGAGAGCAAATAAAAGGTTCTGTTGCAGGGTTCTCCACGGGAAAAGCTGATTGAAGTCCTGAAACAGCATGATCATTTTTTGGCTGGGTGAAACAACCGGCGTGTTTCCCAGCAGGACACTGCCGCTGTCGGGTGCCTCGAATCCGCCCGCAATCCGCAGCAGCGTGGATTTTCCGCAGCCGGACTGTCCCAGAACCGCGACAAATTCCCCATCTTCCACGCAGAGATCTAGCGGGTCAAGCACCCGCCTTGACCCGCTTTCGGCAGGAAAAGATTTGCTGATCTGTGTTAATTTGAGCGCCAAAAAAATCCCTCCTCACTGCCGCGTCTGCGTCATGCCCCATTTTTCCGCCGTCTGCTGTTCGATTTTTCCAAACAGCAGGTCCTCCACCAGCATCCCGATGGCAATCACCACGAGGATGCCCGCAAACAGGCCGGCTGTATTCATAAACGTGCGCTGCTTAAAAATGTACCAGCCGATTCCTCCTTTGGAGCCAATCGCGCCGAACACCATTTCGGCGCTGATGAGCGCCCGCCAGGCGCGCGCCCAGCCGATTTTAACGCCAGACAGCAGCAGCGGAAAGGACGCCGGAATCAGAATTTCGGTTGTAATCGCGAAAGAGCTCATCGAAAAGTTGCGCCCGATATCCGTGTAGATGGGCGGAGCGGACCGGAACCCGGCGGTCAGATTCAAAAGCATGGGCCAGAGACAGGAATGCACAATAATCGCCAGAATCGCGCCCGTTCCTGTGCCGAACCACAGGATAATCAGCGGCAGAACCGCAATGCCCGGCAGCGGATGCGCGATGGCGGATATCGTGTCAATCAGGTCACCGGCCACCGGAAAACGCATCGATAAGAGCGCCAGCACAAAGCCTAAGCCCAATCCAATTGCCATCCCCAGAAAAATAACCCACAGGGAAAATCCCGCCTGCCAAACAAGGTCGCCGCGCAGCGCGGAATCAACGAGCACCCGCAGTACCTCTCCCAAAGAAGGGAACAGCAGCGGAGATACCCTCGTCAGCCGGACGCCTCCTTCCCAAATGAGCAGCAGAACCAGCACCCAAAAGAAACGCAGTGCCAGCCTGTGCTTTTGCAGGTTGCGGTAAACTTTCATGTTGTTCCTCCGAATTTTCAGCTTATGAATTCACGTTTGGAAAAGTCATCTCTTCAAATGCCGGGCTGTTTTTTACAAACCCCATGCGCCGCATCGCGTCGGACAGTTTTTCGATTCCCTCCAGCCGGTTGGAATAGATCGTTCCGCGGTAGGTCATCTGCTCGTAGAGCTCCTGCTCTGTTATTCCATAGACAGGTGCCAAATCAGCCGCCGCTTGCATAAGATTCTGATTGATATAGTCGATTGCCTCATTCAGGCTTTCAATAAACGCCTGATATTCTTCGGGATGTTCTTGGTAAAACTGCTCCATCGCAACTCCGGTAATAAAGGTAAACGGCTGCCCCATGATCTCTTCACCGGTGTAAATGCTGTGCATGCCCGCTTCCAGCTCTGTTCCGATATAAGGCGGCGTGGCAACGTGGGCGGTCACCTCGGTATCGGCCATCAGCGCGTTTGCCGCGTCGGGGTGGGACATGGACACCAGCTGACTGTCAAAATAGTTTGCATTCCCCAGTTCCTGCTCCGCCGCCATGCAAAGCAGCACATGCTGGGTGCAGGCGGGAGACAAAATAGCAATCCGGTCGCTTTTTGTCAGGTCGCCAAGCTTCTGTACCTGCGGATTCTTCACCATAATTGCCATCTCGTTAAAGCTGATGCCGGTCGCAAATTTCCACTCCATGCCGTTGTCGATTCCCATTAATACGGGCGCCGGGCCCATAAATCCGAAATCGATCTCCCCCGCTAACATTCCCTCACGAATCGCGGTCGGCCCGCCGAACTGCTTCCAGTTGACTGTTACGCCCGGTAGCCGTTTTTCCAGCAGCTTCTGCTGCTTCATAATTTGCAGCGGCGCATAGGCGATGCCGAACTGCTCGGCGATATTCAGTTCTCCCTGCGCCTTTTTGGCGCAACCGGTGCAGAGCCCTGCGGATAAGGCCGCAGCGAGCACCATCGCAATCAGCTTTTTTCCTGTCTTTTTCAATTGGCTGCTCCTTTTTGCGCGTACGCAGGAATCTTCCCCGTAAAATTTCGCGGAATCACAAGATTGCGCCCGTTTTCATCCAAAACACGGAACAGGCGGTAAAATTCCCGCAGTTTTTCCTCCATCCCGCCGCTTTCGGACACCATTACGCAATGCCCAAAGCGCGCGGTCGCATTTTCCAAAGCGGGAATCCGGTCCCCCAATCGGTAGTTATAACCCGCATCCAGCACATGCGGCAAAGCGCGGAGTTCCTCCAGCGGGGTAATGGCGCAGACCTTTCCGCTACCGCAGAACATCAGCTGAACCGAAACCTGCCGGGGATTTCGCGAAAGATCGTACCCCTCCAGCATGGAGCAGTCCACCGGGTTTCCGAGGGCGCTGTCAATCACCGCGCGCAGAAGATCAAAGCCGCTGAGATACGGCAAAAACACGTCTTCAAAAGCGCCGCCGACGCGGCAGGCAAGCTCATTGACTTTGATACCGTCCGTTCCGACGAGCATCTGAATATAAACCGGCCCGCCCCGGATTGCAAAGGCGTCTACAATTTGGCGGGAAAGCGCCGCAATCTCCTGATAGCGAGCCATGTGGATGGTAGGAAACCGGTGACCGACGCAGACGCCGATATGAACGGGGTCATCAAAGCACTGGCGGTCGGTAACAGCCAGCAAAAACAGCTTCCCGTCCTGCACCCAGCCGGAAACCGTCAGCTCGGTTGAGGGGTAAAATTCCTCCACCAGCGCCTCCTCTTGACGGGAAAAGGACAGGGTCTGTTCCAGATGAGAAAGCACTTCCTCCGCGCTGTTCAGTTTATAAATTCCCCGTTGCCCCTGAGAATCCACCGGCTTGAGTACAAATGGAGGGCGCAGGCCGTCAAGCGCACCGATTCCGGATTTTAATCCGATCAGACGATATTCCGCCGCAGGGATTCCATGCTCCGACAGAATCCGCTTCATCACCTTTTTATTTGTCACCGCCAGCGCAGTCTCCGCGCTGATAGGGCTTGGAAGCCCCAGTTCTTCGGCAACGCACGCGGCGGTATAGACCGGCTGGTCGGTGCCGATGGTAAAAATGCCGTCGACATGGTGCTCTTTTGCCGCCGTGAGGCAGGCGGAGAGATCAAAGGTGCTGGCCTTTACATGCAGATCCGCCAATTCCGCCGCCGGCGGATGGTCGTAATAATCAATCAGGAGCGTTTGATGCCCAAGTCCGCGTACGGCAATCAGCGCGTTCTTCTGGCAGTTGGAGCCGCCGAGAATCATCAGTTTTCCCACTACATTTTCCCCTCTCCACAATTGATGCAATCTGATAAGGTGCGCTCTGCTCTTTGGGACAGAACAACGCGCCCAGAGCGGTATAATACCGAAACAGATTGCCATAAACGCCCGCAAGTTTTCGCAAGGAATAGCCTGACGAACCATAGGCGCGCTTCTGCCGCCGGTAAAACAGGTTTGCTGTTTTTGGGGCATAGCGGAATGCAGAAGCGGACAGATAGACGAACCTCTGACGCTCCGCGCAGATTTTTTGCGCCAGCTCGGCGGTCATTATCCGAAAGGAGCTGACGCGCACCCCGCGCGGCTTTTCGGTGTACAGGCTAAACAGCAGATCGCGCAGCAGGCTTCCTGCCCTGCGGCAGAGCGGGCGCTTTTCTCCATCCGGAATCGCATACACCAGATCATAACCCTTCTGTATTCTGGCGTAAAGCTGCCCCGCGACCAGAGCAGGGTGCTGGAGGTCGTCATCCATCGTGAGCAGATACCGGCAGTCTCCCGCCGCCAGCGCAAGCCCGCAGAGCAGAGCCGCCTGCTGCCCGCTATTTTGGGATAAGTGCACAGCGGTAACCCGTCCGTCCGCAAGCGCCATGCGGTCGAGGATTGCCGCGCTCCAGTCGTCGCTTTTGTCGTCAACAAGCACAACACGGCAGGAAATCCCCGCATCATCTGCAAAGGTGAAAAATTTTTGTACGACCGCTTCCACCGACCATTCGGAATTATAAACGGGGATCACCGCCCCAATCTCAAACCGGACGCTCATTCAACCGCCGCCTTACTTAGCCGTTCCGCAATGAAGAAAGCATCCTCCGGCTTCATTTCGGTATGCACGGGCAGGCGCAGGAGGGTTTCGTAGGCGGCACGGCTTTCCGGGCACGCGTCTTTCCCATAGCCGAGCTTTTTCCCCATCGGAGATACATGCAGTGGTACATAATGGGTTTTACAGTCGATTCCCTGCGCCAGAAGGGCTGCCATCACACGATCCCGCAAAGCAGTATCGGGGAAGCGGATATAGTAGAAATGCCCGTTAGGGCGCGCGTAATCCGGAAAACACATTCGGCGGACAAGTCCCCGAACCTCAAGCGGCGCTAAAGATGTGTGATAGGCATTCACAACCGCCATCCGCATCGCCGTAATCTCCTGCGCATGCAGCATTTTCCCCAGCAGCACAGCCGCATTCAGCTCACTCATGATCGGACTGCTCCCCTCCCCCACCCAGGTATAACGGTCACAGGCTCCGCTCAGATAATCAGTTCGGTTGGTTCCCTTATTTTGAAAAATCTCCGTGCCGTGCCGGTCGCTGTCCCCACAAACCAGCGCACCGCCCTCCCCGCAGGAGAAGTTTTTGGTATAATGAAAGCTGTATGCGCCGAACCGCCCAAGCGTTCCCAGCGCCCGCCCTTTATAGAAGGCATCCACCGCCTGCGCGGCATCCTCAATCAGCGGCATCCCGGCCTGTTCACACAGCGCACTCAGCGCATCCAGGTCACAGGAAATTCCCGCATAATGAACGGCAATGACCGCCTTTGTACGCCGCGTGAGTTTATCCGCCACATCTTGCAAAGAAAGCGTCTGGGTGTCCGGGTCAATATCGCATAAAACAGGATTCCCCCCTGCAAGCAATACCGCGTTGGCCGCCGAAGTAAAATTGTAGGAAGGCAAAATCACTTCATCACCCGGTTTCAGTTCCAGAAGCCGGCATGCCGTCTCCAGCGCATGGCTGCAGGATGGCATCAGAAACAGATTCGGGACCTGATACCTCTGCAAAAAAAACGACTGCAGCCGGCGCGTATATTCTCCGCCGGTAACAAGCCCGCTTTCCAATGCGCCGCGCAGCAGCGCAGGCTCTTCTTCCGGGATAAACCGGCTGTAAAATGAGACTGCCATGTCTTTCCTTTCTGTTATACTTTTCGTCTCCTACATGCTATACTGATGAAAGGAGGCGTATAACCATGGTTGAATTGGACTGTCTGGGGGATATGTGCCCCGTGCCGATGCTGAAGCTGCAACAATGCCGGATGCTCATGGAGGGAGAACAGATCAAGCTGATCACCGACCACAGCTGCGTCTGCCAAAACATCTCCAACTATTGTAAAAGGCTGAAGCTGAACCTCCGGGTGGAGGAACCGGTCAACGGGGTATTTGAACTATATATTTCTAAAAACGCTTCGCCGCCGAAATAATCTTCTGCCGATTCAGCAGATAGAAGAATTAACAATATGCTCGAAATATTTGGTGACATTCCGGATCAGGTTGCTGGAAGATGGATCCTTCGTTTTATATACCATAGAAACATCATAAACCAGATGCAGGTCGTCCGCTTCCACAATTTTCAGCTGCTGCAGGTAAAGCTCCTTTTTTACCGCCATATGCGGCAGAAACGCCATGCCATATTTTCCAATGACAGAGGCTTTTACAGATTCGGTGGAATCCAGATGATAGAGCACCTGAAAATCGTCGATGTTGTAGCCCATATTTTTTATCTGGTTCAGCAGCATGCGGTAGGAACTGAAATTTTCATTGAGCATAATCAGCGGGTATTTTTCCAGCGTTTCAATGCTGATATGATCCTTTACGTTATAGTCCTTGGCAGCCACCAAATGGATGACATCTGAAAACGCCTTTTTGCAGACCAATCCGGGTTCCTCAACAGTTCCCACCACAAAACCCACATCCGCCCGGTCGTCCAGAATCTGCCGGACGACCTCTTTCGACGGCATGGAAGCAAGTGAAAACTGGAACTTTGGAAACTTATTCTTCAATTTAAATAATGTGCATGGAAGCGTATAATTGCCCGCCACCGAGGTGGAGGCGATTCGATAGGTGCCGCTGTTGTGCTGCAGATTACCGATTTCTTCGCGGAAACTGTCATAAGAGCGGATGAGCTGATACGCATATTTCTGCATGACACGCCCGGCATCGGTCAGTTCTATTCCCCGATTGCTGCGCTCAAAAAGCTTCAGCCCCACTTCCTCTTCCAAACGCTGCATCTGCTGGCTGAGGGCTGGCTGCGAAATATGGCTGGCGGCAGCGACTTTTGAAATGCTTTTTTCATTTGCAATTTTGCTGAATAGAATAATATGTTCCAACTGCATGGAGCCGGCTCCTTTCCATCTATGTGATAATTAATTAACATCTGCTATTGCATCTTATTATATCAGCAAACCCAAAAAGAAGAAACCCCCAGAAAGATTATAACCGTTTATCATGATTTTGTATGAATCAGGATGGAATGCCCCTATATGGGCAATTCGACGCTGTCTCGGACGGGTGCTCCATAACAACTCGTTATATAGCATAAGTACATTAAATAGTCAATTTATTAACAATATGTTATAATCGTTCTCATAGTAAACCGTTAATTGAAAGCTTCAAGTTTTGAACAAAGGAGGTACAGAGATGTCAGAAAACAAAACAGAAGCGGCTTCACGCCCGGCAAAGCCAAAGAGAAAGCCAAAGAAAAGCCAGCTTCCGGTGGCGCTTCTTGTTTTTGTGCTGATGGTTGTGATCGGTGTCGTGCTAAGCTTCCGTTCCAGCCAGGTTGCCATGTTCTGGGTTTTCGGAGGTTGTTTTGGATTTATTCTTCAAAAGGCCCGGTTTTGCTTTACTGCGGCCATGCGTGACCCGGTTTTGACAGGTACGACCACCCTAACCAAAGCGGTTCTAATTGCTTTTGCTGTTTCGACAATTGGTTTTGCCGCAATCAAATACAGTGCGTTTGCGGGCGGCCAGCCGATTCCGGGCCAGGGCTATATCCAGCCGATCAGCTTTACAACAGTCCTTGGAGGCATTCTGTTCGGCATCGGCATGGTCATCGCCGGCGGCTGCGCTTCGGGAACTCTGATGCGCGTTGGTGAGGGCTTTGCAGTAAATACGCTTGCGCTCGTTTTCTTTGTCATCGGTTCCCTCTGGGGAGCGCATGATATGGGATTCTGGAGTGTTAATTTTGTGGCCAACGGAATAAAAGTGTTTCTGCCGGACGTATTCGGATGGTTCGGCGCGGTTGTGCTCCAGCTTCTGCTGATTTTTGTTCTCTATATCGCGGCGGATCTCTGGGAACGCAAAAAACTGAATATTACTGATGACTGATGCTAGTCAATTTACCCGTATTTATTGAAATGATTGAAGGAGGATTTTATTATGACTGAATTTGAACTTGATTGCCTTGGTGAGGTTTGCCCTGTTCCGCTGGTAAAGGCTCAAAAAAAAATCGCCTCGATGGCTGTCGGAGATGTGCTGACCGTACATATTGACCACAGCTGCGCGATGAAGAATATTCCGGACTGGGCCAGAAAAGAAGGCTATAACGTCGAAGTAGAAGAAGTAGACGACGGAGAATGGGACCTGATCATCGAGAAAAACAAGTAAGAGCCTGATGATAACCGGATGGCCCTCTATTTTGATTCGAAAGGCAGGTGTCATTTCATTTGGAAGAATTCTGGAAAAAGGTCTCAAAAAACCGGTATTACATCCAGTTTTTTAAGAATCCGTTCAGCTATGTAACGGGCGCGGTTTTGCTCGCGCTGTTCAATATCGCGATTTTTGCTTATTCCGGCAATCCGTGGGGTGTAACCGGCACCTTTGCTAACTGGGGAGCATGGTTGTTTCGTCTGTTTGGCGGCAATGTGGATAAATGGTATTATTTTTCCTCTGCCAGTGCACAGGCAGCGCTTGATAACGGCTTTCTGAACAACACCGGCAGCTGGCAGAATATCGGCATCATCTTCGGCGCTCTGCTGGCAACTTTGCTGGCTTCCCAGTTTAAATTTAAGAAGATTAAGTCCGCACGCCAAATTATAGCGGCTGTTTGCGGCGGACTGCTGATGGGTTATGGCGCCAGACTTGCCGGAGGTTGTAACATCGGTGCTCTATTCAGCGGCATCGCTTCCATGTCCCTATCCGGCTGGGTATTTGCTGTTGCCCTGTTTGCGGGCGCATTTATCGGGAGCAAGCTGCTGACTAAATTTTTTATGTAGTTCCCCTATTCGCTTATAGACAATGGAGGTCTTTTGGATAACAAAGGCCTCCATCTGTCTATCCGGAATCAGAAGAAAAGAATTCACCGTTGCCGGCAATCTGCCGGCGGCTTGATTGTGTGCTGTCAAAACAGCCATTAAACAGAATCGGGAGGTATTATGATGGAAAAAAAGGTGGAACAATACGACGTCGTGATTATCGGCGGCGGCGCTGCCGGGCTCACCGCCGGTATTTACTGCGGGCGCGCCCGCTTGAAAACGTTGATTATTGAAAAGGCGCTTGTCGGCGGCCTTGCAACCTATACGAATGAGATCGAAAACTATCCGGGATTCCCGGAAGGAAACTCCGGTATCGGCCTGATGGAGCTGTTTCACAAGCAGGCGAAGAAGTTCGGCGTCCAGTTTAAGCTGACCGATGTGAAATCCGTCAGCCTGGACGGCGAAGTCAAAGCAGTCGAAACCTTCCGCAACCGCTACGAGTGCAAGGTAGTCATTCTTGCTTCGGGCGGAAAGCCCCGCCTTACCGGTGCAAAGAATGAGGAAAAGTATCTCTATGACAAGGGCATCTCGTTCTGTGCCACCTGCGACGCAGCCGCAAATACCGGGAAAACCGTCATGGTGATCGGCAGTGGCGACGCGGCAATCGAGGAGGGCATGTTCCTAACCAAATTTGCAAATAAAGTGATTGTGTCCGTTATGCACGATGAGGGCATCATGGACTGCAATGAAATTGCAAAAAATGAAGCCATGCAAAATCCGAAAATGGAATTTGTCTGGAACACAACGGTGGATGAATACAGGGGCGACGACGAGCATTTGAAGTCGGTCGCGCTTAAAAATGTGAAAACCGGAGAAATTGTGGATGTACCGGTTGACACCTGCTTCATCTTTATCGGCTATCTGCCCAATACCGAGCTGTTTAAGGGCATGGTCGATATGAACCGCGGCGGCTACCTGATTACCAATGAAAAGATGGAAACTAAAATTCCGGGCGTTTTTGCCGCGGGTGATGTACGCGACAAATTCCTCAAGCAGGTTGCGACCGCCGTCGGTGACGGAGCGATCGCAGGCTATTCCGCGGAGAAATATATCGCGGAAAGCGCGGTCTTCCAAAATCAGATCATGAGCGGCGATAAACCGGGCATTGTATATGTCTGGAACGCAGTGGATCCCGCCTGCCGTGAGTTGCTGCCTGTCATCGAACAATTTGAGGAAAAACATGCCGAAGATGTCAAGGTTACCAAGGCAGATATTTATAAATCAGAAGGAATCGCAAACCGCTTAGGCGTCAGCGAAACCCCTTGCGTCGTATGCGTGAAGTGCGGTAAAGTTATGAAATGCATCACCGGCCCGCTCACGGTCGAGACGATTGAAAAACTGGTAGAGTGCTGATCGATTGAGTAACAGGAGCGGGGCAAAGCCTCGCTCCTGTTTGCGCATATGGGGGTAGGTATGCAAGCAAAGAAAATCTTGGGATTAGTCCTTCAGGCAGATGTCTTTCTTTTTTCAATTGCTGGGTTATGCAGCAAGCTGGCCGCGAAAAATCCGATATTTTCCTGGGGGTTTTGGTGGCTGTATGGACTCGCGCTCTGCATCATGGCTGTCCATGCGGTGGTCTGGCAGCAGTTGCTCAAGCACTTGCCGGTTACCACTGCCTATGCGGGAAAAGGGATGACCGCGGTATGGTCCATTATTTGGGGTATCTGTTTTTTGGGTGAAACGATCAGCCCAAGGCTGCTGCTTTCAGCGGCTGTCATTGCCGCGGGCGTTTGGCTGGTGGTTGGCAATGAATCATAGAATCGGCTTGCTGCTTTATCTGCTGGGCGTGTTCCTTGCTGTCGCCGGTCAGTTGCTGCTGAAAACCTCCGCCAACCTCTCCCGCAAAAATCTATTGGCGGAATATCTGAACCGGTATGTCCTCAGCGGTTATGCGTTGATGCTGCTTTCTTCATTACTGACAGTATTGGCATACCGTACAATTGCGCTGAGCGCCGCCCCGCTTTTCTCCGCATCCAGTTATCTGTTTATCGGGTTTTTCGGTATTCTGTTGTTTCATGAGCAGCTGTCGCTAAAAAAAGGAATTGGATACGGGCTGATTGTGCTTGGAATTTGCCTTGCAGCGGCCTAGCATATAAACTAAGCAGCCTCCCTGCGAATCTAACGCAGGGAGGCTGCTTTTGGTTAAGTGCTTATTGATCGTCTTTGTGCGATTTCCCGAATAGCTTCATCAGGATGCCCAGTACCATTGTCATTGCGCCAAGGCTGCCAACCGCATTTTCAGCTGATCCGCCGGTTTTCGGCAGATTGCCGAGCGGCACATTCTGGTCAAGGATGGTTACCAGTTCTTCTTTGGGAAGCCGAGCCAACGGAACCCGAGGATTGATAATGGTTACGGTGTCATCATCGTCATCGTCGTCATCGTCATCATTTCCGCCAGGATTTGACGGTGCGTTTCGAGAATAGTAAATGACTACCGTATAAGTGTAATTTTGGTCAAAATCAAAGGTCGTTCCATCAAATGGGTTCTCAGAGTCTGCACCGATCGGCGATTCCACTGTTGCTAGTAACAACGCAGAGGATTCTACCGTTTTCAAAGCTGATGCAAACGGGCTGGTGTATTCATCCGGTTTGAGCATAAACAATTCATATTGGTTAGACAAAATATCCTGATCTGCGCTATAAAGTGCTTTCAGGTTTGCTTTACCAAGCAATGTTTCAGCTTCATCCCGTATGTCACTCTTATAACAGTCGACATCATCTTTGAGATCTTTAAGCGCATTATATAATTGCAATTTTCGCTCTTTGGTTAAACCGGGATCGGTCGGGTCCGTAGGAGTTGCCGGGTCCGTAGGAGTCGCCGGGTCCGTAGGAGTTGCCGGGTCCGTAGGAGTCGCCGGGTCCGTAGGAGTTGCCGGGTCCGTAGGAGTTGCCGGGTCCGTAGGAGTTGCCGGGTCCGTAGGAGTTA
>CAUQLV010000009.1:0-82093 GCA_963519235.1 uncultured Oscillospiraceae bacterium | reverse complement strand
ATAAATAATAGCCCGGCCGGGCAAGCGTGCATGACGGCGGGGCCGTGTTGTGTAAAATATAATGAAATTAAGCGGAAATTTGATAGGGAGGATTTTCATGGTACGAACTTCTCAGACAAAGATACAACTTGCAAATTCACTGAAAGAACTAATGAAAAAAGTGCCCTTTCATAACATAACGGTGCAAAATGTAGCGGACCACTGCGGCGTCAACCGTCAAACCTTTTATTATCATTTTAAGGATATGTATGATCTGTTGGAGTGGATTTATCAAAATGATATCTTCTGCGGATTCCTTGAAATTTCCGATAAATATTGGCAGAACATCTTGTTGGATACCATAAAGTATGCAAAAAAGAACAAGTCGTTTTTAAGAAATACCAACCGATCCCTGCGTAAGGAAACAATTGAAAAATATTTATACCCGTTCATCAATCAGCTGTTTGTGCTGATTTTTGACGAGGTCTGCAAGGATGCCTATATCAGAACGGAGGAAAAGGAGTTTATCATAAAATTTTTTGCACATGCCTACGTGAATGTGATTATTCAGTGGATAGGGAATGGCATGCAGGAGGAAGACGCTTCCTTGTTCGAAAAGGCGCAAATCCTGCGCAGAATGTTGCAGTCCTACCACAGCTGTCAGGCGGCTCCCAACACAATTACTATTTATAACGGATTGCAGAATATGGATATCAAAAATGGAAGGAAAACCCTCCCGGCAAGCTATTCTTATGCTGGCGGAGGCCGTAAATAGTGTCTGCTTCGGCCGCTGTGAAATATAAAAAAAGCCACCCCTTTTCAGGGTGGCTTTTTGATTCAATATACTATCCAATTTGATTGTGAAACTCCCGCATAGTGCGGAAAAGTTCCCCGGCGTCAATCTGCCCCGGTGCGGACGCTTTTTCCACTGTGCCGAAGGTCAGCGCGGATCCGAACCATTCCCCGAACAGCCGGCTTATAACGCCCGATTTCGTCATGGAGATTGCCGCGACAGGCCTGTCCGCGTAAGTTTCGGTCATTGTCAAAGTGGCTTCCATCAGCCTTAACACATCGGTTTTGCTGTGCGGGGTCACCGCAATTTTGCAGATGTCCGCGCCCGCCTCCTGAATTTTTCTTAGGCGGTCAATGATTTCCTGCGTCGGCGGCGTTTTGTCAAACTGGTGATTGGAGCCAATTACTTTCGCGCCGGCAGCATGAACGCTGTCAATGATTTCTTTGGCGGCTTCCCCCGCCGAAAAAACCTCGACATCCACAAGGTCGGGAATGGCTGTCTCTGCGGCCGCATGGTTGATTTTTGCGTAAAGGGCGGGATTCACAACAAGATTCCCGCCTTCTTTGGCGGTTCGGACGGTAAACAGCAGCGGAATAATCTGCAGGATAGAGGATAACTCCCGGAGAACCTCTGCAACCAGCGCAGGATCGGTGACAGCTTCAAACCAGTCGGCACGCCATTCCACGATATCCGCCTTGCTGTCCATAATTTTGCGCGCATCCGCAAGGATATCCCGCTTTGTGCCCGCGACAATCGGGACGCAGATTTTTGGAATCCCGTCCCCAATGGTCACATTTTTGACTGTAACTGCCTGCATGTAGCTCTCCTCTTTCCTGCTTCAACCGCTGTCGGAAGCTGTCAAAACCGGATTTCAGCGCGAAAGGACATCCGGCTTGACCAATAGGGAAATTTTACTGTGATTTTGGCAGTTTGTCAATCTTCCTGCGGTTATCCGTGTGTGCTGCTGCGCTGCGTATCCCCATCGAGGAGATCGCGCAGCACAAGCAGCCCTCTCATGGTCTTTGGGAAACCGGCTGTGGGGGCCACCAGAAGAAGGGCGTGTTCAATTTCCTCACGGGAGCATCCGCTTTTCAGCGCTTTCAGAATATGCGTTGTCAGGGCATATTCGTTCTGGCAATCGGTTGAAAGCGCCACTTTGATCAGCCAGCGCGTTTTTTCATCAAGCGGCCCGCCTTTTTCATGAACCAGCCGTCCGAAGTGTTCATAAGCCCGGTAAACTTCACCATGTCTTGCAACTAAATAATCCAGATTACGTTCGATTTCATCCCGATTGTCAAAATAGTCATGCATTGCCTCTTCACCCTATTCTTTCAATTTGCGGCACCCACCGGCAGCTGTGAAATCCGCTGGCCGGGTGCTGATAAGAATAGTATGGGGAAAGCGCTAACATTATAAACTTGGGGGTAAAAAAATTCGCGCAAATTTGAAAGCCGCTTGATGGACGGCGGATTAACTGCGGGCAGCATTTTTGAAAACAGGTATAGAAAGCGCCCCACCATCATGGGCAAAACTTCAAAAAATGGTTGCCGTTGCGCCGTTTGCGTATATAATGGAAACAGAGCTTTGAAGCAGACAGGCGGTGGAAGATTGAAATTACTAATAGAATATATTGATCGGGCGCTGGAGGAGGAACTTGTGATTCGCTGTCATGAGGTGAATGATGAGGTCCTGCGGCTGATGCAGAAACTCAAAAATCAGACCGAGATACTGGTTGGATATGACGGCGACAACATTCACCGAATTCCGATCAAAGAGGTCTATTATTTTGATTCGGTCGACGGCAAAACCTTTATTTACTGCAAGGAAAAGGTGTTTGAATCGAAACTGAAACTCTATGAATTTGAAGAGCTCAGCAGGGGAACTGCTTTTTTCCGGTCGTCAAAATCCACCATCCTGAACGCTTCGAAAATTTCCTATGTCAGCCCATCGCTGAGCGGCCGGTTTGAAGCCAAACTGCTGAACGGCGAAATAGCGGTGATCTCCCGGCAATTTGTTCCGCAGCTTAAAAAAATTCTGGATTTATAAAGGAGGGCGCATATGAAGCCAATAGACCACCTGAAATTGATGGTTATTCAGTTTTTAGTAGTCAATACCGGAACTATTATAGCAATGGCGGTTTTCTGCCAGATTTATTACCCGCAATCCACGTTTGGCGTTGAGCGGCTTTATGAAATCTTGCTGTATGATTTGGCGGGTGTGCTTCCTTCCCTGATCTTTTGCTCATCTAGGGAACTGACAGGAAGACAGTTTTTGGTGCGGAAAATCGTGCATTTTATTGTGCTTGAAGTTGTTCTGCTGGTACTGGCCTACTGGCTGAATTGGATTTACACAATGCCGGAAATCCTGACTTTAGCGGCTTCTATTTTCTGCTTATACATCGTTGTCTGGATTGTTTCGTGGCAGGTCAGCCTGAAAACCGCGTTCCGAATTAATGAAAGACTCCAAAGACTCAATCCGAAATCGGAGGAAGAATAACCTGATTGGGCGGTAAGCATTTGTCAGCTTACCGCCCAATTTTTACCGCTTACCGTTTGTCTGGGGCAGGATAGGGTTTTGGCGGTTTACAATGATCGCAAAACCGACTATGCTGATGCCATTAAATCATCACCGGCGCGGCAAGGCGGCTGATGCCTGTTCGGTGGTTGTAAAAAGGATGGTACGCGTATGAAGGTATTGGTTATGAACGGCAGCCCCAGGGGAGAGCACAGCAACACGCTGCGCCTGACCTTGGCATTTCTTGAAGGAATGAAACAGAACGGATCGGTTGAGGCGGAGATTCTGCCGGTTTATCAGATGGACATCAAGCCCTGTCTCGGGTGTTTTTCCTGCTGGCAGCAAACGCCCGGAGTTTGCTGCCTCCACGATGACATGGAGCCGGTGATTGAAAAAATTGTGAAAGCAGATGTTGTCATCTGGAGTTTTCCTCTTTATTATTTCGGCTTTCCCTCCAAGCTCAAAGCTCTGATGGACCGCCGACTTCCCATGGTACTTCCGTTTATGCAAAATCGTCCGGACGGCAGGGGCCGCGGGTCTCATCCGGCCCGCTATGATTTATCCCGCCAACGCACAGTTTTGATTTCCACCTGCGGGTTCTATTCGCCGGAACAAAACTATGATGCGGTTCTTCGGCAGTTTGAACTGTCCGGCTGCCGCATGGACCAGCTCACAACGCTATTTTGTGGACAGGGAGAGCTGTTCCGCATTCCGCAGGTGCGCAAACGCACCGATGAATATCTGCTGCATGTAAAAGCGGCGGGGGCGGAATATGCAAAAAGCGGCGTAATTTCCGAACCGACGGGGGAAAAGTTGGAGGAGCTGCTTTATCCGCGCGAAGTTTTTGAGCCGATGGCAAATGAAAGCTGGGGCGTGCCCATTCCGGAATTGCTGCAAAATCGCGGCACAGTTGCTATGGAGGCATCCGTGCAGCCCGCAGACGCTTCGTTGATTTTTACCAGTCAAATGGCCTGCCTATATGATCCCGCCTCCTGGGACGGGCATGACTGTGTATTGGAAATGCATTATACCGATTTGGACAAAACCTATCAGATTGTCCTTTCCGAAGGCGGGCACACGGTGAAAACAACGGAGTTTCTCCCGTATACGACCCGCATTGAAACGCCCTATTCGGTGTGGTGTTCCATTTCGGCTGGGGAAATCTCGGGAGAAGACGCGCTGATGAAGCACCAGTACCGGGTGCTCGGGGATTTCAGCCTTTTGATAAACTGGGATTCTGTTTTTGGGTTTAAAAGCCGGAAAACAAGTCCACCGGAACATTCCCAAAAGAAAACAGCGGAACCAAAAAAACAAATGGCTCTGCTGACCGCTCCGTGGATTGCTGTCTGGATTTTGCTGCCCATCAGCGCTTTTTGGGGCGGAGTTGCGGGAATTCTGTTTTCTGCGGCGACACCGCTCGCATACTTCCGGTGGCGGGCCACCGGCTACGAGTTTGCCAGCATTTTTTTGGCCTCTGTCACGAGCCTGCTGGCGCTTCTGGGGTTTCCTTTGCGCGCGGTGGTGCCTCTGAGTTATCTTGGTTTCGGCATTCTATGGATTGTTTCCGGTTTTTTTAAGGTTCCGCTGACGGCTCGCTACTCCATGCAGGATTACGGCGGGGAAAGCGCGCTGAACAATGCCTTGTTTATCCGCACCAACCGGATCTTAACCTTTGCTTGGGGGATTCTTTATCTCTTCACCCCGATTTGGACCTACTTTATTATGGGAACCTCGTTTGTCTACTTGACAGGACTTATCAATTCTGTTACCCCCGCGCTAATGGGGCTTTTTACAATGTGGTTTAAAGACTGGTACCTTGCAAAATTGGCAATGGGACACTCCGAACACACGGCTAAGGAAAAGCTGGAACAAATTAACGTCTGAAAATACTTTGCCGGTTAACGTCAAGTCGCGCGGAGGTGAGATGGATTATTGTTTCCTCAGCGGCGGACAAAAAGGCAACCGCACAGGTCAGCCAAAGCAGCGGTGCCTGATTCCACCGCAGGAAGAATGGCGCGATAAAGACCAGCAATCCGGCCGCCTTGTTGCCCCATGAATGCAAAATCACAAGGGAGCGGTATTTATACGCGGCGATTGACACATTCACGCAGCGAACAAGCCCAATCAGCAAAAGGCACGGAACGAAGCGGCGCATCTCCGCGCCGTAATGCAAAACGATCCAAAAGAGGACAGCCGCGAAGTAAAGCAGGTCCGCGAAAGAATCCAGCCTTGCGCCAAGTTCGCTCTGCAGCCGCAGTTTGCGGGCAATATAACCGTCCAAAACATCCGTAATCCCGCCCAGAAGATATAAAAACAAAAACAGCGTCTGCTGTTCCACCGCAAAAAGCAGAGGCAGGAAAAGGGCGATTCTTACCGCCGTAATACTGTTGGGAATGTGCTTCAATCCGATCACCTTTTCACTTCATTTTTAGTTCTATGAATGGAATATGACATCACGCTGTCTGGTTTTGTATTCTATAATCATACTGTTAATAAAAAACAGGAAAAGAGGATTGCAGAATGCATTACGAAGTAACAGAGCTGCGGCAGAAAACCATTGTAGGGGTGTGTGCCCGCACCAGAAACAGCGACCCCCAGATGGGGGCGGTCATTGGCGGCTTGTGGAAAAAGCTGTTCGAAGGGGGCATCTTTAAGCTGATCGCAGACAAGCTGGACGATCGTTCCATCGGATTGTATTCCGACTATGCGAGCGATGCCGACGGTGACTATGCTGTGACGGCCGGATGCGAAGTCGGCAGCGCGGAGAACCTTCCCGAAGGAACGGTTGTAAAAATAATTCCGGCGGGCCGCTACGCAAGATTTGCGGTTCAAGGGAATGCGGTGGCGGACATCGGCAAGACCTGGCAGGAGATTTGGAAAATGGAGCTGAACAGGACTTTCACCGGGGATTTTGAAGAATATCCGGGCAATTCAGCCGGCACGGTTCATATTTATGTGGCGATCAAATAGTGGGAGGAATGACGATGCTTGAATCAGTGCCTCAACAGGAAGAATTGGTGCGAATGATGGGTGCGGACGCTTTTTCGGCGTGGGAAAGCATCTGCCACTATATAACGGAAACCTATGAGATGGAGACCTTATGGGGAAAGGGCGGCAAAGCCGGCCCTTATGAATATAAATTCCGCAGAGGCGGCAAAACGCTCTGCGCCCTCTACCCACGGGATCAGGATTTCGGGTTCATGGTCATCTTCGGTAAAGCGGAGCGTGAAAAATTCGAAGCCGCCCGAGGCAGCTTTTCGACGGAAATCCAGCGGATTTACGAAGAATCCACTACTTATCATGACGGAAAATGGATGATGTTTTCGATTCGGGACCTCTCGCTTCTGGACGAGATGAAAAAACTGCTCCTGATTAAGAGAAAACCGAACCGCAGAGGAAACTAAGTTTTTCTTGCTCCCTGCGAATAATTTTGACAGGAAGAGCGTGATGCATTTCACGCTCTTCCTGTTTTAGTATAGCACTGATGAATTGCAGCGAAAAGACTTTCAACCTGTTGATTTGCCGTGAAGAAACGGTCATCCTGCACCACTATTTTATTATAGGCGCTGAGGGACAACGGCAATACCGCCGCGGACTATGCCACGCAGGCAGCCATCATCACGGTGTTTTGCAGCCTGTTTGCCATCCCGCTTGTGGCATGGCTGCTCCGGTAGTATGGTTTCAAAAGCAGGCGGCAGCCGGCAGATTTCCTTTGGAAATTTTGCCGGCTTTGTGCCGTTAAAATGCGGCTTCTTTTATCTGCCACTTGAAAAAACAGAAAAAATAAAGTATACTATAAAAAATGCAACGATGGAGTTGTGGAAGATGACGATGTCACTACGCAGCTCCATATTTTTTACAAACGATGGTTTATCACATTAAATCAGTGCTTTTTTTGCAGAGCAACATTTCGTTTGATTCATTTTTGGAGGGCAAGTCATTGGATAATCTGTTGGAAGTGCGCAACCTGAATGTAGATTTTTCTAACGGTGACGGGCAGGTCAGGGTAATCTCAGACCTTTCGTTCAGCCTTGCCCGCAACGAGGTTTTGGGCATCGTTGGCGAATCCGGCAGCGGGAAAAGCGTAACCTCCCTTTCCGTGATGCGTCTGCTGCCGGCCTCCGGCGCAGAGGTGCAGGGAGAAATCCTTTTTGAGGGAAAAAATCTGCTTTCCGCCAGCGAACAGGAAATGCAGCAAATCCGGGGAGACCGGATTGCTATGATCTTCCAGGAGCCGATGACCTCCCTGAATCCGATACATACCTGTGGGAAGCAGATTACGGAATCAATTCTGCTCCACAGCAAAATGACTAAAAAAGACGCGCAGGCAAAGGCGTTGCAGCTGCTGGAGCTTTGCGGGATTCCGGACGCCCCTCAGCGGCTCAAGGAATATCCCCACCAGCTTTCCGGCGGGATGCGCCAGCGCGTTATGATTGCGATTGCGCTGGCGTGCGGCCCCGATCTGCTGATTGCCGACGAGCCGACCACTGCGCTGGATGTGACCATTCAGGCGCAGATTCTCAAGCTGATGAAGGACATCCGCAAGCAGCGGAGCATGGGAATCATCATGATTACGCATGACCTTGGAATCGTATCCGACTTCTGCGACCGGGTGGCCGTCATGTATACGGGCGAAATTGTCGAGACTTCCCCTGTGAAGCAGCTGTTTAGCGACCCGCTCCACCCCTATACAACCGGCCTGATCAAGGCGCTGCCCAGACTTGCCGGAACTGCCGGCAGGCTCGAGGCAATCGAGGGCATGGTGCCCGATGTCGGCCAGATGCCGGAGGGCTGCCGGTTTAACCCGCGCTGCAAGCAGGCAACCGAGCGCTGCCGGCGGGAGCATCCTAAGCTGCGGACGCTTTCGGACGGCCGCTGTGTGCGCTGTTTCCTGTTTGAAGACAAGGACCAAGGAGTAAAGCAAAATGGATAATGAAGTTCTGCTGAAGGCGGAGGGCGTAAAACAGCATTTCACCGTAAAAAAAGAAAAAGGGCGCAAGGCGACCCTTTACGCGGTCGACGGTGTGGATCTTTCCATTTATAAAGGGGAAACGTTCGGGCTTGTCGGAGAATCCGGCTGCGGAAAATCGACCCTCGGAAAGATGTTTTTAAGGCTTTATCCGCTGACTGCCGGAAGAATTACGTTTGACGGCGCGGATATTTCGCAGCTGAAAGGCGGGGACCTGAAAAAATTTCGGTGCAAATCCCAGATGATTTTCCAGGACCCGTCCTCGTGCCTCAATCCGCGGCGCAAAATTATAGACATCCTTCTGGAGCCGTATATCATCCATAACCTGTACACAAAAGAGGAGCGCCGCCAAAAGGTGTTGGAGCTGTGCGACATGGTCGGGCTTTCCAAAGTGTATCTTGACCGCTATCCGCACGAAATGTCCGGTGGTCAGAAGCAGCGGGTTGGGATTGCGCGGGCGCTCGCCCTGCAGCCGAAGATGATTATCTGTGATGAGCCGGTCTCGGCGCTGGATGTGTCGATTCAGGCGCAGGTCATTAACCTGCTGGAGGATTTGCAAAAGCAGCTTGATCTGACCTATCTGTTTATCTCGCACAATCTCAGCGTGGTGAAGCACTGCTGCCAGCGCATCGGTGTCATGTATCTCGGAAAAATCGTGGAGCTTGCTCCGGCGGAGCGCATCTATCAGTTTGCAAAGCACCCTTACACCAAAGCACTCATTTCAGCCATTCCGCTGATTGACGACGGCAGCGGCGAAGCGGGGCCCGAACGGATTGTGCTGACGGGCGATCTGCCCAGTCCGATCAATCCGCCGGTCGGATGCGCGTTCCACACACGCTGTCCCAATGCCACTGAACGGTGCAGGCAAGAAAGGCCGCCTCTGAAAGAACTGGAACCCGGCCACTTTGTCGCCTGCCATCTGTATTGAAACAGGATCAATAAAGGAAGAAACTATCCTTTATAATATAGGAGGAATAAGATGAAAAGAATATTTGCAGTTTTTGTGACCTGTGCCCTTCTTCTAACGACCGCCTGCGCCAGCGGGAGCAGCGGGCGGGTGACGTCCCAGCCGGAAGCCGGAGCGTCAGGCTCCGCCTCGCAAGCGGCGCAGCCCAAAACCGTCGTAATCGGCGCGCAGTCCGACCTGATTACGCTTGACCCGGGCAACATGTATGAGCCGTACGCGAACATGATTTCCTATGCGGCTTACGACATGCTCTACCGCGTGAAATCCGGTACGATGGGAACTCCGGAGCCGTCGGTGGCTACAGAAGTCGCAATTGACGACTCCAAAACCGTTTATACCTTCAAGCTGCGCGACGACGTGGTTTTCGCAAGCGAAAACAAACTGACCTCCAAGGATGTTGTCTGGAGCGTCAACCGTGTGCTGAACATGAAGGACAGCAACGCTTATTCAAACGTCAAAAACGTGAGCAAGGTGGAAGCGCCTGATGACTACACGGTTGTGTTCACCCTCGCGGAGCCGGATGCGTCGTTCCTTGTGAAGCTGACTTCCAACGCGTTCTGCATCCTTGACAGCGAAGTGGTCAAGCAGCACGGCGGCTCGGATTCCGGCAGCGATACCGCCAAAACATGGCTTGATACGACCTCCGCAGGCTCCGGCCCGTATGTGATTAAGAACTGGACCCCCAAGGAACAGCTGGTTTTGGAGAAAAACCCCAACTATTGGGGCACAGCAAGCAACATCAGCACGATTATTCTCAAGGAAATGCCCAGCGTAGACGCACAGATTACCGCTCTGCAGAACGGCGAAATTGATATTGCGCTCGGACTCAACTCCGAGACTGCCAAACAGCTCGAGGGCAAGGAAGGCATTACCATTTCCAACGGTGCCACCGCTCTGATGACCTTCCTGGTCATGAGCCGCGACCAGGCGCTCTCCCCCGAACTGTCCAACCCCAAGGTGCAGGAAGCCGTCCGCTACGCGCTGGATTATGAAGGCTATCTGACACTGGGCGGCGAAGGCTGCACCATTCCGCTGAACTTTGTGCAGGATGGCTTCACCGGCGCGCTGACCCGCGATTCCGGCAGCCGTGACCTTGAAAAGGCAAAGGCTCTGATGGCGGAAGCCGGCTGTGCCGACGGCTTTGATATTACGCTCACCTGCGCAAACAACAATTCCGAAGGTCTGGAATGGTCCACCATCGCGCAGAAGGTGAAGCAGGATCTTGCGGATATCAAGATCAACGTGAATATCGAAACGCTGGAGGCAACCCTTGTATATGAAAAGATGCGTGACGCCTCCATGCCGCTCTATGTGATGTTCTGGTCGCCCGACTATTACGACATCAATAACCAGTTTGCGTTCCTGCCGGGAACCGGCGAAAATGGAACCGCTTATGGCAACCGCACAAAGTGGGAGCTGACAGCGGAGAATCAGCCGCTTTGGGATCTGGCAAACATGATTCAGACCGAAACTGACACCGATAAGCGCGCCGAATATTCCGAGGAGCTTCAGACGCTGTTTGAGCAGGACAACCCGTTTGCGTTCCTGCTCCAGCATCCCAAGACCTTCGCCTATAACTCGAATACGCTTGAGAACGTTGCCTATAACGACCTGTGCAAAATTCAGCTGTGCGATATCACAGCAAAATAAATCCTTTGGAGTAAATTAACTGAACCTGCCGCTGATGCCGTGCGGGAACCTGCGCAGATGCGCTTTCCCGCATGGCATCGGATTTGCTTTTCATCAAACAGAAAGGAAGTGCCCTTTTGTTTCGGTATATGATCAGACGTCTGCTCCTGATGGCCGTTTTGCTGCTTGGGGTTTCTGTCATGGTTTTTTTGATTTCACATATGGTACCAAGCAACCCTGTTGCGGCGAACCTCAGCCAGACAGCCCTGAACGACCCAGAAATCGTTGCGGCATATGAGGCGAAATGGGGGCTCGATAAACCGCTGTACGAACAGTACATCGTTTATGTTTCCAATATGCTGCACGGCGATTTCGGCACTTCCATCCGAACCGGAAGGCCGGTGCTTCAGGATCTGATGCAGTATTTCCCCGCCACGGTGGAACTGTCGGTTTTTGCGATGATCATCGCCATCGTGCTGGGCGTGGGGTTCGGCATTCTGTCGGCGATCTTCCAGAATAAGCCGGCTGACCAGATTCTGCGCGCAATTTCCGTAAGCGGCGTTTCTCTGCCGAGCTTCTGGTTTGCGCTGCTGGTCATGTCGGTGTTCTGTGGAAAGCTGAAGTGGTTTCCCAGCGGCGGACGCATTGACCCGCGCGTGTTCAACCCGACCGGAGGAACCGGCTTATATGTGCTCGACGCCATCTCTTGGGGCGATTGGGGGATGCTTGCCGATTCGATGTCGCATCTCGTTCTTCCCGCGATTGTCCTCGGCTTTTTTACCATGGGCCTGATTACGCGGCAGACCCGCTCCAACCTGCTGGAGGCGATGTCGATGGACTACATCCGCACCGCGCGTTCCAAGGGAATGCGCGAAAGCAGGGTAGTGATTGCGCATGCGCTCAACAACGCGCTCATTCCGGTAATTACCGTCAGCGGCATGGGCTTTTGCAACCTGCTCGGTGGTATGGTGTTTGTGGAGAAAATCTTTTCGTGGCCCGGCATCGGTCAATATGCCTACCTGTCGGCTACCACGCTGGACTTTCCTGCGATTTGCGGGGTTTCTCTGCTGATCGCGGTCACCTACGTTGTGATCAATCTGCTGATCGACATTCTTTATGGTGTCATCGACCCCAGAATCCGTTATCAGTAGGAGGGAAAGCATAGGATGAATACAATCAGACAGTTACTCAAACAAAAAAATTTCATGTTTAAGCTCGGCCTTGTGATCTGCGCCGCATGGATTCTCGTGGCAATTTTTGCCCCGGTGCTTGCGCCCTACCATCCCATTACGGATCAAAATATCACAAGCCGGTTTCAGGCGCCGAGCATGGAGCACCTGTTCGGAACGGACAGCCTCGGCCGCGATGTGTTCAGCCGCGTGCTTTACGGAAGCAGGATTTCCATTACCGCCGGAATCGTTACAGTTATGATTTCGTTCGCGGTCGGAATCCTGTTTGGCGGCATTTCGGGCTATCTGGGCGGAATCGCGGACGACGTTATGATGCGTTTCAGCGAAATGGTGCAGTCTTTTCCGCCGCTGATTCTTGCCATGGTCATTGCGGCGGCGCTTGGCCCCAATATCAGCAACTCGATTTTCGCAATGGCCATCATCTGGTGGCCGAACTACGCGAGGCTGACAAGGAGTATTGTCATCTCGGTGAAAGAAAACGACTATGTTACCGCGGGGCGGATTCTCGGCGCGTCCCATCTGCGGATTCTTTATAAAGAGATTCTGCCGAACAGTATCGGCTCGATGGCGGTCATGTCCACGCTCGACCTCGGCAATGCGATTTTGATGTTCTCCGGGCTGTCCTTTTTGGGACTCGGTGTCCAGCCGCCGATGGCGGAATGGGGCGCGATGGTGAGCGACGGTGTCCTGACCTTTAATTACTGGTGGATTTCCACTTTTCCCGGACTGGCGATTTTCAGTGTCGCCATCGGCGCCAATTTTATCGGCGACGGGCTCAGGGATTACCTTGACCCCAGAATGCGCAAACGGGTCTAAACAAAAAGGAGACAGCAAGCATGGAAAAAATCAGCCTTAATCAAATACCCGTAACGGGTCTTCCGCTATATGAGATGCAGCAGCTGTTTCGCGCTGCCGGAAATTACAGCGATATCAAAATCAGCTACATCACGCTGCTTCCCGGCAACCGTGTGCCTGTCAGCGGGACAGGCACCCACCAGGAGGATGAATATTCGTTCTTTCTGGAAGGAGAGGTCTATACCGAAAGCGGCGATTTTCAAGGAACCTGCCGCAAGGGAGACGCCACACTGATTCCCAGAGGGGAAGCACATTGGTGTGAAAACCGCACAGACAAACCGTGTAGTCTGGTTTGTGTTCTGATGAAATAGCAGGAGATGGCTTTATGAATCAACAGCGGCTGAGCCGTGTCACAGCGTATATGAAAAAAGAAGGTCTGGAGCAGATCATCGTTTCGTCGACGGCCTCCGTCTATTACCTGACCGGTTACTGGGTGGAGCCTCATGAACGCATGCTCGCGCTTTATTTAAATGCGTCGGGGAAAGCGGTTTTATTCGCAAACGCGATCTTTGGGCTTTCGGATACGCCGGAGCTGCCTCTTGTCTGCCATACAGACTCCGACAACCCGGTGGAGGCGCTTGCAAAGGCATTAACCCCCGGCAAAGTGGGAATCGACAAGTTCTGGTTCAGCAAATTTTTGATCGGCCTGATGGAGCTGCGCCGGGATATTGTGCCTGTGCCGGGTTCCGCGCCGGTTGATCTTGCGCGCAAACGCAAGGACGCAGACGAGCAGGAGCGTATGCAGGCAAGTTCCCGCGTCAATGATCTGGTTGTCGGATCGGTCATCGGGATGATTCGGGAAGGAATTACAGAAAATGAGCTTGCCGGGCAGGTCAACAAGCTGTTTGTCCAAAACGGCGCGGACTGCGAGGGAACGCAGCTTGTCTGCTTCGGCGCAAACTGCGCCGACCCCCACCACAATGCGGGCAATACCGTTTTGAAGCCCGGGGACAGCGTCATCTTTGATATTTTCACCCCCATCGGCCGTTATTGGTGCGATATGACCCGCACGGTCTTTTACCGGGCCGTTTCTGAAAAGCAGCGGGAAGTCTATGAACTGGTCAGACGCGCCAATGAAGCGGCAATTTCCACAATCAGACCCGGTGTACTGCTTTCCGAAATTGACAAAACAGCGCGGGAAATCATCGCGCAGGGCGGATACGGCCCCTATTTCACGCACCGTTTGGGGCATGGGATCGGGCTGGACTGCCACGAGCCGCCCGATGTGAGCAGCGCCTCCGATACCCCGCTTGAGGTGGGGATGGTTTTTTCCGTGGAGCCCGGAATTTATCTGCCGGGTGAGTTCGGCGTCAGAATTGAAGACCTTGTGCTGGTAACAGAAAACGGCTGCGAGGTGCTCAACCGCTATCCAAAGGATTTGCAGGTAATCGGTTGAACGGTTGCCGGCGTGGATTGTGATTATCATGAGGTGAACCATGATTTCAAAATTAAGCAGATGCCCCCTATTTGCCCAAATGAATGCCGACGATATCAGCCATTGTCTGGCGTGCAGCAGTTCCGAACTCGTGACCTATGAAAAAGACCAGCCGATCTTTTTTCAGCAGGATAAGCCTCAAAAGCTGTTCATTCTGGTGGAAGGATCGGTCGCCATCTGCCGGGACACAGCGTCGGGCCAGCGAAGCAGGATTGCGACGATCAGCGAATCCGGAGACCTGTTCGGCGAGGTTTTTTTGTTCCTGGATAAGCAGGAATATGACTATTATGCTGTAGCCGTCAAGCAGACAAAGGTTTTGCAGATGCCGAAAGAATATCTTTACTGCACCTGCGGAAAACACTGCAATTACCACACGCTGTTGATTTCCAACATGCTTTCGGTCCTTGCGCAGAAAGCGTACTACCTCAATCAGAAGCTTCAGATTATGTCCAGCCTCACCCTGCGGCAGAAAATCGCAAAGATTTTGCTGCAAAACGTCTCGGCGGATGGGACTGTTACGCTGTGCATGAACCGGGAGGAACTGGCGGATTTTCTGAACACCACCCGGCCTTCGCTGTCCAGAGAACTGATGAAGATGCAGGCGAATGGGCTGCTGAAAATTGAGGGAAAACAAATTCGAGTGCTCGATCTTGAGCAGCTGCAACAAAATCTGTAAAAAGACCCGTAACCATAGTTACGGGTTTTTTTGGTATGTTAATGCTTCGTTAAGTTTCAGATCTACAAAACGGGGCTCGCCGATGGCGGTTTGTTTACGGCTCAACTTTGAAATTTTGCCCGTTCTTTTTGGGCGGGCGTATCAAAAGGTTTACCAGAACGGCAACCACGGTACCGACCGTATTGTCAATCACGCAGAGCAGAGAATACTGCCAAGGGTTCTGCGGGGTATCCGGGAGCATAATGACCAGAAAGGTCACACAGCCCATGACGATGGCGCCGCGTTTTCCCAGCAGATTGCACAGCAGGATCAGCAGTGTGACACCAACGGAAACAGCCAGAATCTGCAGGATAGAAATCCGAATCAGCAGATTTGCCGAAGAAAACAGCGCCCCGAATATTCCGCCGATTACAATGCCGACGATCCGGTTGCGCGCCTGCTCAAGCGATTCCTCCAGTGTTGACTGCATAACAATCAGCGCAGCAATGCATGCATAGGACGCGGATCCCGGGATAATTTGATAGAGCAGGAGGCACAATAAAATCGCCAGTGCTGTTTTCAGATTGCGCATTCCCACATGAAAATCAGTTTTGCCCAGTTTCATACTGTCTTACCTCCAGGAAAGTTTTTTTACGACACCACAAGTGCAGGGCACGCAGGACCCTATTAGGGCGGAAGGGAGCTTTATATACCGCAGCTGCAAGCCCGTTTCTTGCTTTCCGCAAAGCATGGCAACCGCCGCCGAAGGGTTGCAAACCCCTCTACGCTTTGCTCTATGCTTATTATATCGGAACAATCTGATTCCGGCAAGGATTTAACCTTTCAATACAGCTTCGTTTATGGTACACTGAATTTAGAAAATTTATACGCTTAAACCCCGACCGAGAGGAGGGATCTTCCTTGAATGCTTTTTTTGATCTGATGGATTGGGGAATGGAGAAATGGAAGCGTTTTACTGCTTTTGATATCGCTATTTTTAAACTCTTTTTATTTTCGGCGGGCACACTCTTTGGCATGTATGCCGTGAGGGACCGCAAAAAACTGGCGCCTCTGGTTCAGACCATCGTTCTGCTGACCTTCTGCCGCCTGATGTCGCGGACATTTGAAGCTGGACACAGTCTAAATTGACAGGGGGAAACCTTTATGGGAAAACTGCCGAAAAAGGCACCGCAGCGCGGCAAACGAAAATGGAGCAGGCTGACCGCCGCGCTGGTAATCGCGGCGGCTGCCGTGCTATTGGGGTTTTTCTTGTTTTCGCAGATTTCCGAGGTTTCAGACGAGAAAGCATTCTGGGATAATTTCCAGAACGCTCAGCTAGGTTACATTCATAAAGAGGACGGAACAACTGCAACATGAAAACGAACCGCGTTTATACCCTGTTGGCGCTCCTGGTGATTTTTATCTGGGGCTCTACTTTTATTTCCACAAAAATTCTGCTGAGCAGCCTGACACCTATCCAGATTATGTTTGCGCGCTATCTGATCGCTTATCTGGGGCTGCTGGTCATCTATCCGCGCTTCCACCGCCCCGAAGGAACAAAATCCGAGCTGATGTATCTTTTGGCGGCGCTGACCGGAAGCACGTTTTATTTTCTGGCGGAAAACTCTGCCTTAACCTTCACGCAGGCCTCCAACGTGAGCCTGCTGATTTCTGCGGCGCCAATTCTCACCTCTGTTGCCGCACACCTGTGCACCAAAGATGAAAAAATGAACCGTCGGCAGATTTATGGGTTTCTTTCGGCGATGACAGGCATTTTTCTCGTGGTGTGCAACGGGCACTTTGTGCTCAAGCTGTCTTTCGCGGGCGACCTGCTGGCGCTCACGGCGGCTTTGTTATGGGCGTTTTATTGCATCCTGCTGCGCAGGTTTGACAGCCCCCACAAATCCGTTTATATCACGCGGAAGATCTTTTTTTATTCGATCCTTACAATGACGCCGCTCCTGCTTTTGGACAGGCGCCCGCCCGCCCCAGGCGCATTTTCGCAGCCGTGGGTTTGGTTCCATCTGGTTTTTCTGGGGCTGGCGGCGTCTTCGGTCTGCTATGTGCTCTGGTATCAGGTGGTGGCTCATCTGGGCGCGGTACGGGCCAATAATTTCGTCTATCTCAACCCGCTGGTGACAATGGTGTTTTCAGTCATTTTTTTGCACGAACGGATTACGCTGCTAATGCTGGCGGGGGGCGTGCTGATTTTGCTGGGCGTTATGATTGCGGAAGGCACGCTGGGGCGTCGGGAAGCCGTTACTGAACAGGAAAGGAAGTTGTCTGTTTGAGAAAAGAAACTGTCCGAGGATACTGCATTGTTGCCGCATTCACCGTGATTCTCTATCTGGGGCTGAGCAATCTTAATCACTTATCTGGCGCGCTGAATGCGATTGTCCACCTGTTCACGCCTTTTTTAATCGGCATCGTGCTCGCGTTCATCGTGAACTTTCTGATGCGCGCGTTTGAAAATCATGTGTTTTGCGATCTTGCGCATCACAAATATCCCTTTATGAGAAAGCTTTTGCGCCCGCTGTCCCTGTTGTGCTCTTATTTTTTGCTGTTCCTGTTTTTGGCACTGCTGCTCACCGTTGTGGTGCCGCAGCTTGTTGCAAGCCTTTCCACTCTTTCACGGAATATCCCGGGCTATCTCAATTCCCTGCAAAGCCAGGCGGAACAGCTGATTTTTAAACTAAACCTCGACCCGGCTGTCATAGCGGAAATCAACGGCTGGTTCTGGCAGATGATGAAATCCCTGCCTAATTTTCTGCTTGGTATTCTCAGCTCTGTACCGCAGCTTGCGGGGATGGTGGTTTCGCTTGGCGGCGGCGTGATCAACGCTGTTATCGGCCTGATTGTATCCATCCACATCCTGCTTAGCAAAGAAACCCTGTTTTCCCAGATGGGTCAGATTGTGCGGGCTTTTCTGCCGGAGCGATCGGCAAAGCAAGTTCGGGGCGTTGCGGTCGTCGCTTCCTATACTTTTACAAATTATGTTTCCGGACAGCTTCTGGACGCACTCTTTGTCGGCGTTGTCAGTGTCCTGGGACTTTGGCTGTTCCGTTTCCCATATTTTCTGCTGATCGGCGTTATTATGGGGATTACCAATGTGATCCCGTTTTTCGGCCCGTTCATCGGCGCGGTTCCCGGCTTTATTATCCTGCTGATGGTCAATCCCGTTAAAGCGTTTCTATTCATTGTTTTTGTGCTTGTGGTGCAGCAGGTGGACGGCAACATCATCGCGCCGAAGATTATCGGGGAATCGGTGGGTCTGCCGCCGCTCTGGGTGCTGTTTGCCGTAACGATTGGCGGGGGGCTGTTCGGCATTCCGGGAATGGTTTTGGGTACCCCCATATTTGCAATCTTCTATTTTCTGTTCGGAAGGCTGGTTAAGAGCCGGCTTCATGAAACAGACAAGCCTTCGGAAACAAAAACGGCTGAATGATACGAAAAAGCAGGTCCGGTGAAATTCACCGGACCTGCTTTCTTATTTTGCTTGTTTTACAGGGTGACGCCGTCCTTAAAGATGGCAAGATCCCGGATGCCGTGCTTTTCGCCAGTGGTCTGCTCACCGGAAGCAACGGATAGGATATAATCATAGAATTCGCGGGAAAGCTGCTCCATCGGGACGCCTTCCACAAACTGACCGGCATTGAAGTCGATCCAGCTGCGCTTTTTCTCAAATAGGGGCGTGTTGCTGGAAATTTTCACTGTCGGCACAGGGCAACCGAACGGGGTGCCGCGGCCGGTGGTGAACAGCACAATCTGCGCACCCGCAACCGCCAGCGCGGTTGATGCAACAAGGTCGTTACCAGGCGCCTGCAGCAGGTTGAGCCCGCGGGTCGCCACCTGATCGCCATAGGCAAGAACATCTGTTACAATGCCCGCGCCGCCCTTTTGCGTGCAGCCAAGGCTCTTGTCCTCCAGCGTGGAGATGCCGCCCGCCTTGTTGCCGGGGGAGGGGTTCTCATAGATCGTCTGGTTATGGCGGACAAAATAATCCTTGAAGTTATTGACGAGATCAACGGTTTTCTGGAATGTCGCCTCGTTCTTGCAGCGGTTCATCAGAATCGTTTCCGCACCGAACATCTCGGGAACCTCTGTGAGGATGGAGGTTCCGCCCTGCGTTGTCAGAATGTCCGAAAACGCGCCGACAAGCGGGTTCGCGGAGATTCCGGAAAGGCCGTCGGAGCCGCCGCATTTGAGGCCGACGATCAGCTCGGAGGCGGAACAGGTCTGCCGGCGGAAACTGCCCGCATAGTTGGCAAGTTCCCCGATCAGGCGGACACCCTCTGCGATCTCGTCTTCGCTATCCTGGCAGTTGAGGAATTTCACGCGGTCGGGATTGGTTCCACCAAGCACCTTTTTAAATTCCGCAATGTTGTTGTTTTCACAGCCGAGCCCCAGAACCAGCACACCGCCCGCGTTGGGATGATGCACCAGCCCGGCAAGGGCTTTTTGCGTATTTATGTGGTCTTCGGTCAGCTGGGAACAGCCATAGGGGTGCGCGAAGGCGTGGACGCCCTCCACAGAACCTTTTACAAATTCCTGCGCGCCCTTTTCAATCAGTGCGGCAATAGAATTGACACAGCCGACGGTAGGGATGATCCAGATTTCGTTGCGCACGCCGACGTGCCCGTCCTCGCGGACATAGCCCTCAAAGGTTTTGGGCGTTTCCGGTGCAAGCGGTTTCGACGCAGGCTGGTAGGAATATGTGAGTTTATCGTTTAATTTGGTTTTGATGTTTTGAACATGCACCCACTGACCCGGCACGATATCTGCCTGCGCGGTGCCGATGGGGTAGCCGTACTTGATGACATCTTCGCCCTTGGCAATCGGCTTGATCGCCATTTTATGTCCCGCCATAATCTCTTCGGCGGCAGTAACGGAAACGCCGCGCGCGTCCACAGTTTCGCCCTTGGCAATCGGGTGAAGCGCAACGCCGACGTTATCCAATGGATGGATGACCAGAAATTTTAACATGGTAAACCTCCCTGTTGTGGGTGAATCGGTGATCGGTTTCTTATTTAACCAACCCGTGCACAACGGCTTTCATGCCCTTGGCGCGGATGTCGCCCAGATAAGCTGCCACGGTTGACACAAATCCGGTGTATTTCGTGAGATCTTCGCCCCAGAACGCAGTATGGGAAGCGAACGCTTTTACAAATTCCTCGTCGGAGCTGCCCTTGTGAGAAGCGAAGAATTCCAGCGCAGCCGCATCGTCCTTGATGTCATAACGCTCGCCGTTGCGGTCACCTTTGAGGATTCCGCCGTCCATTTCGCAGGTGGTGGAATAGAACGCCATCAACGCTGCAAAGGAGAAGGTGAGCAGGCGGGGGAGTTCGCCGTTTTTGTTGTAGTTATCGCGGAAGGTGGGCAAAATGCGGGATTTCCACTTGGAAACCGAGTTGAGGGAAATGTCCAGCAGACGGTGCTTGATGAACGGATTTTCGAAGCGCTCGAACACCGAGTTCGCAAACGCGATTACCTCGTCGTGCGGCAGCTTGACGGTAGGCACAATTTCCCCAAACACAATGGTTTCCATCATCTTGCGGACATCGGCATCTTTCATAATATCGCCCACGATGTCAAATCCGGCAAGATAGCCCGCCAGAACGGTGGACGTGTGCGCGCCGTTGAGGATGCGGACCTTGCGCTCACGATACGGGGTCTGGTCGTCGGTGAAGACAACCGGAAGACCGGCTTTGTCGATGGGGAAGATTTTAGAAATATCTTTTTTGCTCTCGATTACCCACAGGCCGAACGGTTCCGCGGTATCGACGAGATTGTCCACATAGCCAAGCTGTTTGGCGGTTTCCTCCACATTGTCACGCGGATAGCCGGTTACGATGCGGTCAACCAGCGTGCAGCAGAAGGTGCAGCTGTCCTCCACCCATTTTTTGAAGTCCTCGCCGAGCTTCCACAGGTCGATAAACTGGTTGACACAGGTGTGCAGCTTATCTCCGTTATGTTCGATCAGTTCACAGGGGATGATGACCAGACCCTTGTCGGCTGCGCCCGAAAACTTCTTGTAACGCGCGTAGAGCGATTTGGTCAGCTTGCCGGGGTAGGTAACGGGCGGTTTGCTTTCCAATTTATCGGTCTCATCAAATACGATGCCGGCCTCGGTGGTGTTGGAAATCACAATTTTCAGGGTGTCAAGGCAGGAGGTTTCCATATAGTCCGCATATTCGCCGTAAGCGTCTACCACTTTCTGCACAGAGGTAATCACACGGGCATCGTTGATGACCTTGCCGTCCATCTGTCCGCGCAGAACGACCGTATAGAGATTGTCCTGCTCATGGAAGCGGTCCAGATTGCCAAAGAGAATCGGTTTTACGATTGCGATGCCAAGATCGGTAACGCCTTTTTCATTTGCGATATCAATCATATAATCGGCAAACGCGCGCAGGAAATTCCCCTCGCCGTACTGCATGACGCCGATGGGGCGGGATTTTGCGGCGAACAGGTCTTTGTTCATTGTTTTCATTTAAAAAGTCCCCTTCAAATTATTTTGATGATCCGCATGCATTGCTCCGGAACTGCCAATGTAAGCGGTTACGTTTGTTGTATACATCTATGATAATTGCACAAGAAAAGAAAGTCAATAGAGACGCTGTGTTTTCCGTGTTTTTTCCGAATATTCGTCATTTTTGAATAAAATAGCATTTTTTGTTTGTTGCTTTTCACTGAACTTATGGATTGGTTTAAGAAAGATGTTGTAAAGCGCTTACATTTGACTTATAATCTAGACAAAGATTTTATCAAACAACAGCAGGTCAGAGGTGATTTCAATGACCATTTATGATATTTCCAAAAAATCCGGCGTTTCGATTGCTACAGTCAGCCGGGTGATTAACAATAAAAAAGGCGTCAGCGAGGGCACCCGCCAACGGGTGCTTGCTGTTATGGAGGAAAAAGGGTATACTCCCAACGCCATCGCCCGCGGGCTGGGAATGAACAGCATGAAGACGGTCGGCATCCTTTGCATGGATGTTGCGGACATCTATCTTGCACAGGCTGTTTCTACACTGGAGCGGGAGCTTCGCCGCCAGAATTACGATTCCCTGCTTTGCTGCACCGGCGGAGAGCTGGAAGCGAAAAAAGGCTATCTGGGCATCCTGCTTTCCAAGCGGGTGGACGCCATCATCTTAGTCGGTTCCCATTTTCTCAGCGGGGACACTTCCTACATTGAAAGCGCTGCCAAGCAGGTGCCCATCCTGCTTATCAACGGCTATGTCAAGGCGAAAAACGTCTACTGCGTCGTCTGCGACGATTTCGGCTCGGTGCGGGACGCCGTGGACACACTGATTGCAAAAGGCAGGCAGCATGTGCTTTATGCCTATGACACTACCACCTATTCCGGCCGCCAGAAGCTGGACGGCTACCGTTTCGCGCTGGCATCGGCTGGGATTCCCGCGGACGAGCGGATGGTAATGCACTGCCGCTCCTCCGGCATCGAAAATATCCGCGGGGAGTTTGACCGGATTTTTGAATCGGAGCTTCCGGTCGACGCGGTGGTCACCTCGGAGGACGCACTCGCGGTTGCCGCCATCAAATCGGCGCTTGCGCACGGGCGTGTGATTCCCCGCGACCTCGAGGTCATCGGCTACAACAATTCGATTCTTTCCCGCTGCTGTGCGCCGGAGCTGACTTCGGTGGACAGCCGCGTGGAGGCGCTTTGCATGACTGCTATCTCCACACTGTTCGGTGTGATCTCCGGCAAGGATTTCCCCGATAAAACTACCCTTTCGGGTGAATTGGTCAAGCGCTATTCGACCAGACTGTAAGAGGGCAGAACGTTTCGGCAAGCTTAGCTTCTGCATTCCGGGCATCAACATGCACTCGATGAAAAGCTTGCAGAATTGACACTTTGTGTCGCTATCATTAGGCTGATTATTTTATATTATCATAAAGGAAGGTACTAAATATGAGCAAACCGTTTATGGATGCTGATTTTCTGTTGACCAATGAGGTGGCGAAGGACCTTTTTCACAATTATGCGGAAAAAATGCCGATCATTGATTATCACTGCCACATCAATCCGGCGGAAATCGCCGAAGACCGCCGCTATGACAACATCGCTCAGCCGTGGCTCGCGGGCGACCACTATAAATGGCGGCAGATCCGTTCCAACGGCGTTCCTGAGGATTCTATCACAGGCAGCGCTTCCGACCGTGAGAAATTTCAGGCGTGGGCTGAAACGCTCGACAAGGCCATCGGCAACCCGCTGTATCACTGGACGCATCTGGAGCTGCAGCGCTATTTCGGCTACTACGGCAGGCTTGGCGCCGACACCGCTCAGGAGGTCTGGGATCTGTGCAACAAAAAGCTCGCCGAGCCGGACATGAGCGTGCGCGGCATCATCCGCCAATCCAACGTCAAGCTCATCTGCACCACCGACGATCCCGTGGACGATCTGCATTATCATCAGCAGCTTGCCGCTGACAAGAACTGGGAAGTCAAGGTTCTGCCGGCATGGCGCCCGGACAAAGCAATGAACATTGAGCAGGCGCCCTATGTTGGATACATCAAGACGCTGTCTGGTGTTTCCGGTGTGGAAATCAGCGATTTTGACACTGTCTGCGCTGCTTTGGACAAACGTCTTGACTTTTTTGCAGAGAACGGCTGCTGCGCCTCCGATCATGCGCTTGATTTCGCGTTTTACGCGCCGGCCTCTGCCGAAGAACTCAACACCATCACAAAGAACGCGCTCGCCGGAAAAGCCGTTTCGGCAGAAGACACGCTCAAATACAAGACCGGAATCCTGCTGTTCCTTGCCCGCCAGTATGCCCGCCGCGGCTGGGCCATGCAGCTGCACTTTGCAGCGGTGCGCAACACCAACAAGCGCCTGTTTGACCGCCTCGGCCCCGACACCGGATTCGACTGCATGGGCAACACGCTGGATGCTGTTTCGCTGACCCGGCTGCTGAACGCGCTGGATTCCACCGACGAGCTTCCTAAAACCGTTCTGTATTCCCTCAACCAGACGGACGACGCAATGCTCGACACCGTCCTCGGCTGCTTCCAGGGCGCCGGCGTAGCCGGAAAGCTCCAGCACGGCTCCGCCTGGTGGTTCAACGACACCAAGGTCGGCATGGAAAAACAGCTTGTCAGCCTTGCAAACCTCTCCCTGCTGGGTAACTTCATCGGCATGCTGACCGATTCCCGCAGCTACCTTTCCTACACCCGCCACGAGTATTTCCGCCGCATCCTCTGCAATCTGATCGGAACCTGGGTGGAAAACGGCGAATTCCCGGACGATCGCAATCTGCTCGGCAAAATGGTGGAGGACATCTGCTTCAATAACACGAGAAATTTCTTTGGATTCAACGTTTAAAAAACAAAAACCCCCATCCGGTTGGATGGGGGTTTTTATTTTTTTAAGAAGCGGCGGCGGTTAGCGGTTTCTCCGCCGTTTCCTGCGCAGACAGGCTGTTTGCGTGCCCAACTGCACTCACAGGCTCACCGGCTTCGGCAGCGGCCTGCGCCTGTTCCTCAATCGATGTGGCATTCGCCAGCATGAGTTTGATACGGTTTTCCTGATTAATCTTCGTTGCGCCGGGGTCGTAGTCGACCGCGACAATGTTGGACTGCGGGTTGTGCTCTTTTATAATGCGCATCATCCCTTTGCCAACGATATGGTTTGGCAGGCACCCGAACGGCTGGGTACAGACAATGTTGCCGACACCCTGTTCAATCAGCTCCAGCATTTCGGCGGTGAGCAGCCAGCCTTCGCCCATCTTGACGCCATGGTCAATATAGCCCTCTGTCAGCGTCACCGTATGGGGGAAATAGCCGCCGGGGCAGAACGTTCCTTCTTCCGCTACCGCACGGATGACATCGCGCTGCTTTTTCACCAGCATGTGGTATACAAACTTCATGACCGCATTGGAGACTGCCGAATGGAGCCCGTAAAGCTTGCGGTCCATCAACTGGTTGTAGACGCAGTAGAGCATAAAATCGAGTAGCCCCGGCACAACTACCTCGCAGTTTTCCGAAAACAGAAACTCCTCAAGGTTGTTGTTGCCCAGCGGCGAAAATTTGACATAGATTTCGCCCACAATTCCCACGCGGATTTTTTTCTCGGCGCGGCGGGGAATCCGGGCAAACTCCGCAATGATTCCGCGGTAATTTTCAAGCACACCCTTATACTTCAGCAGGCCGCGTCCCTTCATCTGCGCAGTGAGCCGCTCCGCCCAGCTGTCCACCAGCGCATCGGCGGCGCCGGAAGCGCACTCATACGGCCTTACCTGGTTTGCCAGCAGCATCAGCAGGTCTCCGTAGAGGATGGCGTAAAAGATGCGGTCGAGCATGGTGGGCGTCATGGAAAATCCCGGGTTTTTCTCCATTCCCATGGAAATGGAAACCACAGGAATCTGTCCGTAGCCGCGCTTGGCCAGCGCTTTGCGCAGCAGGTGGATATAGTTTGAAGCGCGGCAGCCGCCGCCCGTCTGCGTAATAAGCAGCGCCACCTTGTTGACGTCATATGCTCCGCTATCCAGCGCGTCGAGCATCTGCCCGATGACAAGCAGCGCGGGGTAGCAGGTATCATTATGTACGCCGCGCAGACCGCTGTCCACGACATTCTTTCCGGTGTTTTCCAAGAGTACACAATTATAACCGTATTCCCGCAGGATGTTTGCAATCAGTTTAAAATGGATGGGCAGCATGGTTGGCATTAATATTGTATAATCCTTTTTCATTGCCCGTGTGAAAAGGACGCGGTCATTAGACACAGACATGCGTTTTTTCCCTCTCCCTTTCCTCCACAGCCGAAAGCAGGCTGCGGATACGGATTTTCACAGCGCCCAGATTGGTGATTTCATCAATCTTCAGCTGCGTATACAGCTTTCCGTTTTCCTCCAGAATTGCGCGCACCTCGTCGGTCGTGATTGCGTCGATGCCGCAGCCAAAGGACACCAGTTGCACCAGCTCCATATCCGGCTGTTTGGAAACATAGCGCGCCGCGTTATAAAGCCGCGCGTGATAGGTCCACTGATTGAGCACCTTCACCCGCACCGGCTCCACAAGATCGGCCACGCAGTCCTCGCTCACCACAACGATGCCGAACGACGCGATCAGCCGGTCGATACCGTGGTTAATTTCCGGGTCGATATGATAGGGGCGTCCGACCAGCACAACCACGCGCCTGCCGTTGCGGCGGGCATAGTCGATGGCACGAAGACCCTCGGTTTTCACATCCTGCATCCACGCGTGATAAGCCGCATAAGCAGCCTTGCAGGCGCGTGCCGTCTCGCGGCGTGTCAGGTCAGGGAAATAGGGGAGCAGCTTGCGGCGAAGTCTATCCGGCAGCCCGGCTTCCCGGTCAATCGCCAGCAGGGGCTGGATGAACCGCACCGGTGCCTTGCCGAGCTCCTCCACGTTGGCGCGGAGCAGCTCCGGATAATAGGCGACAACCGGGCAGTTAAAATGGTTGTCACCCTTTTGCTCATCAAAATTATACGTGAGGCACGGGTAAAAAATGTCGGTTACGCCCTTTTCGAGCAGATCGGCAATATGACCGTGCATCAGCTTTGCCGGATAGCAGACGGTGTCCGACGGGATGGAGAACTGCCCTTTCAGATAGGTTGCGCGGCTGGATAAGCCGGAAGTGACCACCTCAAACCCCAGATCGGTGAAAAAAGCGTGCCAGAACGGCAGATTTTCCAGCATGTTCAGCCCCAGTGGGATACCAATTTTGCCGCGTCTGCCCGCAACAGGGCGAAGCGCCTTGACCTTTTCGAGCTTGTAATGGAAAAGGTTGGGCAGTTCTTCCGCCGCGTCCCCACCCAATGGGCGGTCGCACCGGTTGCCGCTGATGAGCCGCTTGCCGACGCCGAAATCATTGACGGTAAGGCTGCAATGGTTGCCGCAAAGCCCGCAGGTCGTCGATTTGGAAGTGTGCCGGAATTCTTCCAGTTCCGCCCTTGTGACAAGGGTAGAATGGTCGAGCGACAGTTCTTTTGCGTAAAGCGCGGCTCCGTAAGCGCCCATCAGCCCCGAAATGTTCGGTCGGATGACGCTTCTGCCCAGTTCCAGCTCAAAGCTGCGCAGGACAGCGTCATTGAGAAAGGTGCCGCCCTGCACCACGATATATCTGCCAAGCTCTTCGGGCGAAGACGCGCGGATGACCTTGTAAATCGCGTTTTTCACAACGGACATGGAGATGCCGGCGGAGATGTCGCGCACCCCCGCGCCTTCCTTCTGCGCCTGCTTCACCGAGGAGTTCATAAACACGGTGCAGCGGGAGCCGAGGTCAACCGGATACTTCGCGAACAGCCCGAGTTTTGCGAATTCTTCCACCTCGTAGCCCATTGAGCGCGCGAAAGTGCCGATGAACGAGCCGCAGCCGGATGAACAAGCTTCATTGAGCAGGATGCTGTCAATGGCATTGCCGCGCACCCGGAAGCACTTGATATCCTGCCCGCCGATATCAAGGATAAAGTCCACCTTGGGATTAAAATATCTTGCCGCTTTAAAATGCGCCATCGTCTCCACAAGCCCGGCATCAATGGAAAACGCATTTTTAATGAGATCCTCGCCGTAGCCGGTTGCGGCGCTGCCCCGGATTGTAATCTGGTCTTCACAGAGTTTTAGCAGCTTTTCAAGCTGCTCCTTTACAATCTGCACCGGGTTGCCCTTGTTCGCGCTGTAAAAGTCGTACAGGATGCGCCCGTCCTCCGCCATCAGCACCAGCTTGGTCGTGGTGCTGCCGCAGTCGATGCCCAGATAGGCGTCCCCTTTGTACTGAAAAATATCGCACCGGCTCACCGACGCTTTCGCATGGCGGTTTACAAACGCCGCATAATCGTCCGCGTTTTCAAACAAAGGCGCAAGATGGCGGGAAGTCTGGGTGCTGCCGGCAGCCTGCCCGATCTTTTCCTCCAGCTCCTCAAAGGTTACCGGCTTGCCGGTTTTCTGCGCATAGAGCGCGGCGCCGAGCGCCACCGCGTAACGCCCCATCTCTGGGAACACGGCGTTTTCCGGCGACAGCTTCAGCGAGCGCACAAATTCTCGCTGAAGCCCCTTGAAGAAATAGAGCGGGCCACCCAAAAACAGGACCTTGCCGGTAATTTTGCGCCCCTGTGCAAGTCCGGTGATCGTCTGATCCACCACCGCCTTGAAGATGGAAGCGGCAATGTCCTCCTTGCAGGCACCCTGGTTGAGCAGCGGCTGAATGTCGCTTTTCGCAAATACGCCGCAGCGGGAGGCGATGGTATACCGCTTGGTGCTGGCAAGCGCAAGCGCATCGAGCTGCTCCGGCGTCACGTCGAGCAGTGTCGCCATCTGATCGATGAACGCACCTGTCCCGCCCGCACAGGAGCCATTCATACGCTCCTCCAGGCCGCCGGTAAAAAAGATGATTTTTGCGTCTTCTCCGCCCAACTCAATCGCGGCGTCGGTCTCCGGCGCCGTCGATTTGACCACCTCGCCGGTGGCAAAGACCTCCTGAATAAAATCAAGGCCCGCCGCTTTGGCAAGCCCAAGGCCCGCCGAGCCCGAAAGCGCGACGGTAAACGGCTCCTCGCCCAATACATCCCGCGCAAGCCGGATCAGCTCGAGCGTTTTGGGCCGGACGCGGGAAAGATGCCGTTCATACTGCTGATAAACCAAGTCACCGTCCCGGATGACAATGACTTTGACAGTTGTGGAACCGATATCGATTCCAACGGTCGTCCCCATTGGAATTCCCCCTTTGTGCCAAAACAGGCAGTGCAATCGCTCGTGCGCTTTCCGACATCCCGGATAGAACAACCGGAAGCGCTCGTCATCTGTATCTTACAGATTGGTTTCTGAATTAACCGGCATAATGGTCTGATCCCCCATGAAAAGGGAAACCAACTGCCGGATGCCCCTATTTTAGCACTCTTTTCACCCGCGGTCAATTTAGTAAATTAAAATCTATATAAGTTTTACAAGATTTGTATAGTTTTCATTTTTTTACTCCCCTTGTCGCAGAAAAAAGTCCAGTTGTCGGCATTTTGCGCATACAAAAAAGCACCGCGCAAAAAGTGAACAATCACTCTTGCGCGGTGCCAAGAAACACACTCAGGCTTGTTTTTTCAGTTTTGACGCCTTAATCACCTTGAGCCGCGAGAACTCCTCGCGGTCTTTTTCTTCCAAAGCGTCAGTAATAAACTTTGCCGTTTCCTGATAACGGGGGATGACAATGTTTTCTAACGCGTTGGCACGCCTTTGGGTTTTGCGGATGGCGTTGGCCAACCGATAGACGCTGTTTTCCACCTCCGCCAGCAAGGCGGTGATCTTTTTGGCTTTTTGGAAACAGGCGTAAGCATAATCAAACCGGGAGTTGGTGCGGTCAAAGCCGTAGCACATCTCCAGTTTCCGTTCGGCAAGGCGGACGTTGGGGATTTCCACCCCCATAACGCTGCGGTAGGTGATGGTCAATCCATCGTCAATGGGAATCGCGGCGGCGATGTCCTGCACCACGCCCAACGTGATGTTCGCCTCCTGAAGCGCGTCGTAGGCTTCGCCGAATGTGCTGCTGATTTCTCCGCGCAGCTGCTTTGCCTTGTCGATCAGCAGCATCATTTCGCGGATGAGGATATTACGCTTGCGGTCGAGCAGCTCATAGCCCAGCGTGGAAAGCTGGAGCGATTTCTGCACAGCCAGCAGGCTTCCCTTTGTCGGCGTGATATTCAATTCGTTTGCCAACCGTATCCCTCCTTCAGCGGATGCGCATTAAACATGGAATTTTTCGGCAACCGCCTGCGGGCGGTAATACTGTTCAAGCACCTTGTCGCCAACACGGTCTAGCTCCTCACGGGGCAGCAGAGAGAGCAGCATCCAGCCAAGGTCGAGCGTTTCCTCAATCGGGCGGTTTTCCGACGGTCCCTGATTGACAAAATGCCGTTCAAACATCTTGCCAAATAATATAAACCGTTTATCCGCATCGGAAAGCTCCTCCTCGCCGATCACCGAGGCCAGCGCACGCGCGTCCTGCACTCTCGCGTAGGAGGCAAACAGCTGGTTTGCGCAGTCCTGATGGTCCGCGCGGGTAAAGCCTTCTCCGATACCGTCCTTCATCAGACGGGAAAGGGATGGCAAAACGGAAATCGAAGGATAAACGCCTGTCTGGTCGAGCTGGCGGTCCAGCACGATCTGCCCCTCGGTGATATAACCGGTGAGGTCGGGGACAGGGTGGGTGATGTCATCATTGGGCATCGTGAGGATTGGCACCTGCGTAACAGAACCGGAGCTTCCCTCGATGATGCCGGCGCGCTCATAAAGCGACGCCAGATCAGAATAGAGGTAGCCGGGGAAACCCTTTCTGCCCGGAATTTCTCCCTTTGAGGACGAGAATTCGCGCAGCGCCTCGCAGTAGGAGGTGACATCGGTCATGATAACAAGCACATGCATATTATGTTCAAACGCGAGGTATTCCGCAACGGTCAGCGCGCAGCGGGGCGCCAGGATACGCTCAATAATCGGGTCGTTGGAAAGGTTGAGAAACATGACCACCTTTTCCATTACGCCCGCTTCCTCAAAGGAGCGTTTGAAATAGTCCGCAACATCGTTCTTTACACCCATGGCGGCAAAGACGACGACAAATTTTTCATCCGTCCCGGACAGGCGCGATTGGCGCACCATCTGGACAGCCAGCTTGTTGTGGCTCATGCCCGAGCCGGAGAAGATCGGCAGCTTTTGGCCGCGGATCAGGGTTGCCAGCGCATCGATGGTGGAAATACCGGTGTTGATGTAATTGCGCGGATAAACGCGGGTAACCGGATTCATCGGCTTGCCGTTGATGTCGGCGCTCTTCTCGCTGACGATTTCGCCCAGCCCGTCAATCGGGCGGCCGGAACCATTGAAGGTTCTGCCCATCAGTTCCAGCGAAAGGGGCATTTCCATCGGGTGCCCCAGCAGGGTGGTGCGGCTGTTGTCCAGCGACATGCCGCGCGTCCCCTCGAACACCTGAATCACCACGCGTTCGCCCTCAATCTGAACCACGCGGCCGAAACGGGTTTCTCCTGTGTTCAGCTTGATCGACACCATCTCGTCAAACGAAACGCCGGTTACGCCCTGCAAAGCCACCAGAGGGCCATTGATTTCATTGAGTCCCACAAATTGGAGCATGCATCATGCCCTCCTTTCAGTATTGCTCGGCGAGCTGGTTCAGTTTTCCCAGCTTCTCGTCGATGTCCTTGTAATAGTTGTCGAACAGCGCAAGGTTGTCGTTCGGCACATCATATTTAATTTTAATCAGCGATTCAAACAGCCCCGTGGCAGTCAGTTCCGAAATCGGGACACCCCTGCCCACCACGTCTTTGGCCTTGCCGTGAAAGTAGAGGACAACCTGCATCATCATCAGCTGTTTGGGCAGCGGCACATAGGTGTCGTCGCGGTGGTAGGCGTTCTGCTGCAGGATACCCACGCGGATGACCTTGGCAACCTCAAGCACCAGCTTCTGGTCGTCTGGCAGGACATCTGAGCCGATCAGCTTGACAATTTCCATCAGCTTGCTTTCATCAAGCAGCAAGTTGGAAATCTGCTGGCGGCATTTCATAAAGTCGGGTGAAATATTCTTTGAATACCAAGGCTCCAGATCGTCCAGATATTCGGTATAGCTGGAGGTCCAGTTAATGGCGGGGTAGTGGCGCGCATAGGCAAGACTTTTATCCAGTGCCCAGAAGCAGCGCACAAACCGCTTGGTGTTCTGCGTGACCGGCTCGGAAAAGTCCGCGCCCTGCGGGGAAACCGCGCCGATGATGGTCACAGAGCCTTCGGAGCCGTTGAGGTTGTTCATATAGCCCGCGCGCTCGTAGAACTGGGAGATACGCGACGGCAGATAGGCGGGGAAGCCTTCCTCCGCCGGCATTTCCTCCAGTCGTCCCGAAATCTCGCGCAGTGCCTCCGCCCAGCGGGAGGTGGAATCCGCCATGACCGCCACGTGATAGCCCATATCGCGGTAATATTCCGCGAGCGTGATACCGGTGTAGATGGAGGCTTCGCGCGCCGCCACAGGCATGTTGGATGTATTGGCGATCAGGACAGTGCGGTCGGTCAGGGGCTTTCCGGATTTCGGGTCGATCAGATCGCCAAACTCTTTGAGCACCTGTGTCATTTCGTTGCCGCGCTCGCCGCAGCCAATATAGACGATGATATCCGCATCGCTCCATTTTGCGAGCTGGTGCTGGGTCATCGTTTTTCCGGTTCCGAATCCTCCCGGTATCGCGGCGGTGCCGCCCTTAGCGATGGGGAACAGCGTATCGATCACGCGCTGTCCGGTGATCAGCGGGCGCTCGATGGGCAGGCGCTCCGCAACCGGGCGCGCCGAACGAATCGGCCATTTCTGCGCCAGCGATAGGGTATGTTCCGTTCCTTTATCGTCCCGCAGCACGATAATCGGGTCAAAAACCTTGTAGTCGCCGTCGGCGGCAGCCGTCACCACTTCGCCCGACAGTGTCGGGGGCACCATGGCGCGGTGTTCAATCACCGAAGACTCCTGTGTAACGGCGAAGATGTCGCCGCCCTTCAGCCGGTCGCCGACCTTAACCCGGACAGCGGTCTTCCACGACTTCTCTAAATTGAGAGACGGAATGTCGCTGCCCTCCGGGATAAACGCGCCCGATTCTTTTGCAATTTCGCCCAAGGGCCGCTCGATGCCGTCAAAAATGTTGGAAAGGATGCCCGGTCCGAGCGTCGCGCAAAGCGGGCCGTCTGTGCCCGTTATAGGTTCGCCGGGGCGCAGCCCGGTGGTGACCTCATAGACCTGTATGGTGGTATGGTCGTCGGAAATGTTGATAACCTCTCCGATCAGTCGTTTTTCGCCGACATAGACCATTTCCATCATCTGAAACCCGGTTGCTCCGCGTACGGTGATGACCGGGCCGTTAATTGAATAAATCTGATTTTTGTTCAATCCGTTCCGCCCCCTTATTCAATGTGAAACCCGGAATAGTTATAAATCCAGTTTTTCTGTTCCTCCAGGGCGGTGTCAAGGCTGTAATCCACCAAGATGCCTTTTGCGCGGTTTTCAAGGATCATTCCGCCGATTGCGATGGTCGCGTCGTCCGCTTTAACCTCGCAGGGGCCGTAAATCTCCCTGATTCTGTCGCTGTAGGAAAGATCCTGCGTGCGCAGCTTGATTACGCTGCCGTCCATCCGGTGAGTTTGGGCAAGAGACTCCGCCTTTTTCAGCAGGTACTCGCCGTAGGCCTCCGACTTGGCAAACGAAACCAGCTCCGCGCGGGCGCGGGCAAGAATATCGGTAATATACTGTTGCCGCTGCTGGAAAAGCTGTTTTTTCAATTCGCTGTTTTCCCGGGAAATTTCCTTGATACCGGCAGTTTTGATTTGGGACACTTCGGATTGTATATGATGGTAAAGCTCTTCAAGCAGCTTGTTTTCCTCCTGATCCAGTTCGGCTTTTTTTGTCTTCTCGGATTCATTCAGGATGGCCTGCTTTTCAGCTTCCGCCTTTTTAAGGATTGCCTGCTCGAACAGTTCGAGCTTTTCTTCAGGTGTGTATGCCACTCTTGTTCACCTCTCTGCCTGATATGGGACGCCGTTGCGCCCACTACAATTGAACACCGATTGCTTCCCCTACATACCGTTCAATCATTTGAGAAACGTCTCCCTTACCGTGGCGGTCGGGGACCTCCACAATGAGAGGGCGCTTGCAGGTCAGCTTATAACGATAGATGACATTTGGACAAGTGTTAATCAGGTTTTCGGTCATCAGAACAACGCCGATTTCCGGATCAGCCATAATCGTTTTCAGCGCGGAGATTACCTCGTCCGCGGTATGGATCGTACGGCCCTCGATTCCCGCGAGCCGCATTCCCATTGTCGTGTCCACATTATCGCTCAGTGTGTAAAATTTCATTTTTTCCACCCCTTATGAGTGTTTGATGCCGTCTGGTTTTCAACAACTTTTTCTTTTCTTGTGGAAAAGCCGGATAGATCGTTGAAAATTGCGGTATCCTATCAAAGTTTGTTGATTAAAAGAATCGAAATCAGCAGACCGTAAAGTGCGACACCTTCGCCCAAAACCACGAAGATCAGCGCTTTACCAAATGCTTTCGGGTCCTCGGAAAACGCTCCGATGGCTGCGGGAGCAGTGGATGCAATCGCGATGCCCGCGCCGATGCAGCTCAGGCCTGTGGCCAGCGCAGCGGCAAGATAGCCCATGCCCGCGCCCGCGCCGGATACGGCGGCCGCGGCGGTAGCTGCGTCAGGCTCGGCAGCACCCACCGTCATGGACAGGCAGACAAGCAGCAGAGCGGAAGCCATAAACACGCCCGAGTTGAGCGCGACGCGCTTTCTGGCGCGGGGAGCGGAGCCGGACTTCATAACAGGAACAAGCAGGAATGCAGCAATCGCAAGAGCAATCGTTGGAATTACAAATAACATTTTTAAAACCTCCAAAAAACAATTTTTTATCAAGAATCCTCGGTGGAAAAAATGCGGATAGGGGTATACGGCTTTCCGTTTCCGTCGAAATAGCGGCTAAACATTTCATAGAATTCCAGCCTGAGCACCTGGATACCCACAATGAGGCCTTCCATGCCGATGACGAACAGGTTGCCGATGATGATGACAACGGGGCTTGCCGCCGAGCCGACCATGTCGGACAGGGTGAACACCACCGCCATCATACCCGCGTGGCTGAGCACAAAGCCGCCTACACGCAGAAAAGACATCGTGTTGGAGAAGAAGCTCAAAACCACCTCGAACAGCTCAAACGCGCCTTCTGTCAAATAGGCGCCCATGCCGTCCTCAGGCAGAGCATTCTTTCCGGAGTACCCTTTTGCAAGCCTGCCCAGCGGTTCCTTAAACAGGATTACCGCAAGCGGCAGGAGAATCAGCCCCAAAACATAGGGCGCGGTGAACAGGTTTCTGCCGGTTACGGCAAGGGTTGCCGCCCCAAACAGGATGGAGCCGTAAAACAGCAACCCGAAGATACCGTTTGCCGAAAAGACCGCGCGTTCAATATCCCGCCGCTTAAACCCAATAAAGATATCCAGCAGGATCGAGATACAGATGAGGCAGACGCCCAGTCCCACCGCGGACAGCAGGATCACATTGGTCATTTCCGGCGCCATGATCTCAATGGGTTTTCCGGCGAGACCGAACACACCGAACAGGGGATTCAGCAGCTCTTCAAAGCCGAAAACCGAGCCATACAGCGTGCCGAACACACAGGAAGAAATACCGATACGGTTGATCACCCGTCCAATATTCATCTGCTTCCACTTCCAGAGCAGCGCCCCGCCTGCCACCAGCAGAAGCCCCTGCCCTAAGTCGCCGAACATGATGCCGAACAGCAGGCAGTAAGTAAACGCCACAAACGGCGTTGGGTCAATATCGTTGTAGGACGGCAATCCATACATTTCCACAAACATCTCAAACGGTTTGGCGAACCAGCCGTTCTTGAGTTTGGTGGGTGCCTGAATGCGTTTATCGGAGTCGTGTGCTTTCACTTCCACCGTCACGCTGTCCAGTTCGCGCAGCTCGGCGGCGAACGCTTCGCCGTCCTCCACCGGAATGAATCCGGTGATGTAGAACACATCCAGGAACTGCCGTTTCAGCACCGAAACATACCGGCGCATCTCAAACGAATCCCAAAGGAACTTGAGCCGAGTGTAAAACCGGTAGAGTTCGTCCTTATGAGCGGCGACCAGCTCCGTGATCTGATTTTCCGCCAGAGCAAGCTCGCTTCGGTTGGCGGAAATTTCGGCTGTGATTTTCTCCACGGCGGCCTCCGGCGTGCCATGAACAAAATCGGGAACGCGCATGCGCTCAAAATAAAGGGAAGAGAAGATGTCGTCCACCTCGGGGGCATAGTCGGAAAGCGTAAAATAAACGCCCCAGACATACCCCTTATCCGTATCAAACGGGGTGAACAGGAACATTTTGCGCTCATAATAGGAGAGTTTCTGGTAGCTGTCCAGCGGAAGCCTACCGAACCGCACCTTGATGTATTTGCAGGAAAACAGCTCGTCGAGGTCAACCTCAAGCGCATTGAGGTGGCCGAGATGGGTCAGAACATTTTCCCCCTGTTGAATTTCGCCTTTGAGAAAGTTGCACCGTTCCTGTAAGAAATCAAGACGTTCCTTAAAGGAGTTGCAGAAATCTTCGTAATACTGCGCTTTATGCGGGGTCAGGCGCGCAAACTTTTCGTCTTTTATGCTCTCTGGCATATATTTGGGGTTCAGCCCCGCCTGAACGCCAACATCGGTAATCCTGTTCAGAATGTCGGTATACGGGTTCTGTTCCGACAACGGCTGGAACCCGTGGATTCCTTCCACCGACTGAATTGCTTTTTCCGGATGGAAATCCCCTCTGTCCAAACAACGTAAAATCACGTCGTCAAGGCTTTTCATATCGCCTACGATCGTAACAAGCGACAGCTTGGCAATGGACATGTTGATCCGTCCTTTCTCCAGCGGCTAATTTTTGAAGTCCGACCTTCCCGTGCGCCCACAGCCGCAGGCGATGCGCCGCGCACGGTTTGCAGCTGCTCCCGCTCCGTTGAGGGAGCACCGTCAGGCCCGATAGAGAAGCTGCCGTATTTTCTCAGGTGCACGTTGATACCGCACGCCTTCGATAATTCGTACAAGGTTTTCCGTTTCCATTCCGCGAAGCAGCATAAACGCCATAAATACGACCTGCGGGTCGGTGGAAAACCGCAACATGTGAAGGTCAAGACGATAACGCATGTTGTCTGTCTCATTTTCCAGGAATTTTGCATCCTCCGGAAGGTGCTTCCCGTAAACAGTACTTGACAGGCCCTTGCGGAACGACTGCTCGTCCCGCGCTTCAATCAGCGCATCCAGCTCGCGGCGGGAAAGCTTGCAGTGGAACGGCAGAATTACCGCCCGAATCTGCTCCAGTTGTGCGCTAAAATAGGTTTTCATGCGATAAATCGTGTTGAGATTCATTGTTTCCGCCCGCATGGTGATCAGCTCGCGAAGCTGGTCATATGCAGCGCCCGACTCATTTTTCCGCGCCCTCTCGAGCAGGGTGTTGAAATAATAATTTCGAAGCGCCATTTCATAGGCGGTATAATTGATGTGCCCGTCCTGTGTGTCAAGCCGTTCCTTGCAGGCGCGGATCACCGGCCCGTAAGGGGTGTCCTTCAGAAATTCCGCCATCTGCTCCACACTGTTAACATGTGCCATTTCAAAAATGTTAAAGCTGACGTAGGGCTGAATAAAGGAAGGGAGCGATGTGATATAGTCGTCCTCTTCACGGGAAGAGATCAGATCACGAAGGCGGGAAAGAATCGTATCAATCTCCATATCCATGATGATATACTCATAGACGCTGTCCTTCACGTGGACATACCTCACCAGCCGGACATACTGATAAAGAACGTCTTTGTGAAGCAGCATCTCAAGCTGGCCACGGTGAACCTCGCTGTCTTGAACGCCCGCCAGCGCGGAGCGATAGGTCGTCTTTTCCTTGAGATAAGCCGAAATTTCCTGCACGCTTTGTTTGCGCAGCAGCTCGTCATATTGTGCGGGGGACAGCATCTGCCCGAACATGGCGCGCGTTTTTGCAATCACCGCGTTCGCATAGTTTGCCATTTCGTTCACCCGCCTATGCAGCGGTCAACGACCTCGTGGACCCAGTTGTCGCCTTTTTCCTGAAAATGCAGCCGCAGCTTTTCCATTCTGGCGTCATATTCGCGGCGAAGCTGCTCGCGCTTTTCCTCAGTGTCAGACTGCGCCTGCTGACGGAAGAACTCGATGCGATGGTCCGAACGCTGCCGGTACTGGTCGGACATCTGTTTTTTAAAATCGCCCATGTGCGAGAGCGTATAGCGTTTCTGCTCTTCCGCTTCGTGAACGATTTTTTGGCCGACGTGATCAAACTCGACCAGTTTACTGATGATTTTCTCCATGCTATCATCCCTTTCTGACCGGTCGGTGTTTCGGATAAGAACACCCACCAGGAGTATCATCGTACAAAAAAGGAGCTATTACTCCGATTTTATCGGTTTACAGTTTATTCTTATTTACTCGCGATTGCAACAAGATTTAATCAAAACCTTAAGAAATCTTAAAAAACTGTGGCGACCTACCAATTTTAATAAAATTTATCCCGATATTTGTGTCATTTGCATATATTATTAGCAAATCCCATCAGAACTGCGCATAAATTCGGCTTAGAAATAAATTGGCAGGTTTTTTTTGACAAACTTTCCTCTCCAACCTTGATTTTACAGTTCTCTATTGGTATACTGATTGTATTATAAATATAGAGATCGCCGTTCCGGCGGTCACAGTGAGGGAGGAATTTCCATTATGAAAAAATTACTCAGCGCTGCCAGCCTCCTGCTGATGCTGGTCACGGTTCTTTCCGTACCTGCCTCGGCGGTCGCGATTATCACAGGCGACAGCTTCACCTCCGCTTCCAAAAGCGGCAATTGGGTCACCGACCGTTACGCGCCGGAGGAGTTCGACATCTCGGACGGCAAACTTTATCTTGCGCTCGGCAAATCGGGCTACTACAAATACCGCCCCGCCGACAGAAAGAGCAAATATTACGCACAGCAGGGCAAAAAACTCAAGCTCGGCCAGACCTCCAGCACCACCTGGACCGCGGTTGTAAAACTGGATATTGACGACACCTGGTTTAATTCCAGCAGCAACCGCAAACGTGCCGAATTCCGCATCGATCTGGTCGATGGCGACGGCGACCCGATCAAGGATTCCCCGGCTCTCGCTCTGGTGAAGGGCGGAAGCAGCGCCTCCTATTTCAAATTCTATAACCCGAAGGCTAAAACCAGCTGGGGTATGGGCAATAAATTCATCAACGGCGACGATGAGCTGGAAGACTTTATCGTGGAAGACGGCGAGCACAGCCTGTTTATCAAAGCATCCAACGGCGTGATCTCCTACTATGTGGATGAGAAAAAGCTGGGCAACTGCACGCTTTCCACCACCGATGTCTATCCGTCCTACGCGGCTCTGAGCGGTTATAACTTTGAGCGCCCCGACGTCATCTGCTGGGATAACTTCTATCTCTATGACGGCAGCTACGGCATGCGCGCCCTTTCCACCGATGCGAAGAACGATAGGGACGACCGTCTGGAAGAAAAGTATGAGAAGAAGCGTGCTAGCTGGACTGCAAGATATACGCAGTATTACTTTGATGGAACCGGTAAGTGGTACAAAGAAAGCGCATTGCCTGATGGGGTATCAAAAGGTGGTTTGAAATCCCGTCTCACCAAGGAAATGCCCGACAGCTATTGGGATTATTAATCTACACATCAGAACCCGCCCGGCCGAATGGCCGAGCGGGTTTTTTATTTGCTTTTTTGTTTAGATAAGGCCGTTTCCTTCGAGGAATTCCTTTGCCACAGCTTCCGTGTCCTGCCCCTCTACGTCGATTTTGTAGTTGAGTTCGGTCATGGCTGTATCGTCAATTTTGCCGGCCAGACTGTTCAGCACACCCTCCAGCTCCGGGTACTTTTCTAAAGTCTTGTTCCGGATGATCGGTGCCGCGTAATACGGAGGAAAGAAGTTCTTATCGTCTGTCAACACCTTTAGGTTATACTGCTTGATCGGCCCATCGGTGGCAAACGCGTCGGTTATATCCATGTCGCCGCTGCCGATTGCCTGATATTTGAGAGCGACATTCAGCTTTTTGGGTTCTCCCTTAAATTTCATCCCGTAGACTTCCACCAGTCCGTCAAAACCATCCTGACGGTCGAAGAATTCGTGTTCCCCTCCGAACACCATGTTTTCGGAGATTTTCGCGAGATCGCTGTACGTTTCCACACCATATTCCTGATAGACCTGATCGGTCACCGCAAGGGTATAGGTATTGTTAAATCCCAGCGGCTCCAGCCACTTGATGCCGAACTGCTTGTCAAACTCCTCGGACACAATCTGATAAACCTGTTCGGGATCCGTGATGACGTCTCTTTTCAGCTGAGCCGTCAATCCAGTTCCAGTATATTCGGGATAGATATCAATATCCCCGTTTTTAATGGCCTCAAAGCAGACAAAGGTCCCGCCCATATTCAGTTTGCGGTTCACCTTGAGGTCGGTTTTTGCTTCCACAAGCTGCGCCATCATCTCTCCGATGACAATATTTTCACCAAAATCCTTGGACCCGATGGTTACGGATTTCCCCCCCGAGCAGCCAGCCAGCAGGCTGACCGTGGCGAGAGACAGCGCAAGGAACAGTCCTGTGATTCTTTTTGTTCTGTTCATGAAATTCCTCCATTTATCTTGTTGGTTTTCTCATCAGACGCTGCTCGAATTTGGTCATCCCATAATCAAACAGCAGCGCCATCAGTACAACAGGCACAGCGCCTGTTATGATTTTTTCAAAATTGCGTGTCTGGATGCCCCGGTAAATCGGGTATCCAAGCCCGCCCGCACCAATCAGTACACCCATGACCGCAATGGAAAGCGAATTAACAACTGCGATTTTGATTCCTGAAAAAATGAGCGGGAACGCAAGCGGCAGTTCCACCTTGAACAGCTGCTGCAGCTTCGACATGCCCATGCCGCGCGCCGCGTCCTTGAGATAGGGCGGGACAGACGACAGCCCTGTGTAGGTGTTGCGAACAATCGGCAGCAGCGCGTAGAGCGTCAGCCCCGCGATCAGCGTGGTGTTGCCCAGGCCGAACACCATCATCAGCATCGCCAGCAGCGCAAGCGAGGGAACCGTCTGGATGGTCTCCGCCGCCCAGAGGATCACACTGTCCACATAACGAACCCAGTAGGCCGTCACGCCAAGCGCGGCGCCCAGTACGACGGAAATCACCGTGGCAATGGCGACAATCAGCATATGCTCAATGATTAACGGCATCAGTGTGCTCATGCGTGTCCCCCCTTTAAGCCCCGCGGCGTGATGGCTTTCTGCAAAAGGCCCATTGCGCCGCTGATGAAGAAGGCAAGTATCGCTGACGGTATTGCTCCCGCCAAAATATACCCTGTGTTATACGTGGAAAGCCCAGTCCAGATGAGATCGCCCAGGCCTCCCGCGCCGATCAGGCCCGCAAGGGTTGCCCAGCTTACAATATAAACAGCTGAAATCCTTATGCCGCTTACAATGGACGGCAAGGACAGCGGAAGTTCCACCTGAAATAGAATCTGCAGGTTTGTCATGCCGATTCCGCGAGCCGCCTCAATAAAGCCTGTCTCCACGCCGATGATCCCCGTATAGGTATTGCGCAGGATCGGGAGGATGGCATAGAGGGACAGCACCACCAGTGCCGGCAGTTCGCCAATGCCGAACAGCAGAAGCGCAAACCCCAGCATGACAAGGCCGGGAATGGTCTGAATGGTGCCAGCGAGCGCCAGCACCGGAGCGGCAAGCCGCCGATACCGTGTCAGGAAGATGCCCAGCGGTATTGATACAATCACGCCGATTCCGACTGAAACCGCAACCAGCATGATGTGGCGCAGCAAACTGTCCACCAAGGTGTTATAGTTTTGGGTGATAAACTGCAGCATACTCATGACGGCAGTTCCCCCCACAGCGCTTCTCCCATCGCCTTTGCCATGCTCGTTCGGGTAATCAGTCCGGCAACCGTGTTGTCGTCGTTGAGCACCACCAGATAGTTAGAAGAAGAAGCAAGCAGTTTGTCAAACGTCTCGTGCGCATCATCTTTGCGGCGAATGATTGTTACTTCATTCGAAATCAGCTCGCTGATTTCGCGCCCGGCTTTTCCCTGCGATTTGATGGTTTCTATGGATACCGTTCCCGCATAGGTATCATCCTCATTCAACACAATGCACGAGTTGACGTCGCGGCGCATCATCATGTCGATGCACTCCAGTGTGTGGCTGGTTTTGGGCACTTTGAGCACCTTGGTGCGCATAAACTCCTCTGCCAGCATCTTCACCGGTGCGCCGCTGCTGTCCATATGCCTTCCCATAAAGCCCTTGATCATCGGATCGGCGGGGTTGCGGAGCATCTCCTCGGGAGAGGCCATCTGAACCACTTTGCCCTTGTTCATAAACACAATGGTGTCCGCCATGCGGAGTGCCTCTTCCATATCATGCGTCACAAAGACAATCGTCTTTTTCAGCTTTTTCTGAATCCGCTTGACCTCCTCCTGAAGCGAGTCACGGGTAATCGGGTCAAGCGCGCCGAACGGCTCATCCATCAGAACAATCGGCGGGGAAGCGGCGAGCGCACGCAGAACGCCAATGCGCTGCTGCTGTCCGCCCGAAAGCTCGGATGGATATTTATGCGCGTTGGTTTCATAGGGCATGTCGACCAGCGCAAGCAGGTCCCGCACCGTCTGCTGCCATTTTTCCTTGGGATATTTCAGCAGCTTAGGCACCAACGCGATATTCTGCTCGACCGTCATGTTGGGGAACAGACCGATTTGCTGAATCACATAACCAATTGTGCGCCGCAGCTCGACAGGGTTCTGCCCCTCTATATTTTTACCGTCTATTTCGATTTCGCCTTTGTCCGGCTCAATAAGGCGATTAATTGTTTTCAAGGTCGTTGTTTTTCCGCACCCGCTGGGCCCGATTAGGACAACAAATTCCCCGTCTTTGATTGTAAAGTTCAGGTTGTCAAGAATCACATTGCGCCCATAGTTTTTCGTTACGTTTTTGAATTGTATCATTAAATTCTCCTTTCTCGGAATGTATAAACACACCTACTTGTGCGTAAAATAACAACCCAATTATATCATTCAAGTTGTCAGTTGTCAAATATTCGTGAAAATACGACAAAAAAACCATCCGCTGATTGTTAAAAGCGGATGGTTTTTGATTGAATTTTCTATTTACCCGATAAATTCGCTGACAGCGGAAACGCTTTTCAAATCGCCCACAAAAATGACGATGTCTCCCGCCTGCAGCGCGGCATACGGTCCGGGTGAGAGGATGATTCTTTCGCCGCGCCGGATAGCAATGACCGTCGCGGCGGTCTGCTGCCAAAACTTGAGTTCGCCCAGCGTCTGCCCAATGAGAGAGGAACCGCTAAGAATCTGAGCTTCATAGTTGTGGAACGGGTTAGTCTGCATGAATTTTTCGTTGATGCGGACAATCGAGCCGGCAACCTCATTGATTTCGCGGCTGATTTCCTGTTGGCGTTCCAGCAGTTCCCCGAGGGCTTTCTGGCGCGCGCGGATATCGTTCTGTTGGCCGAATTTTTCCACATAAGCGCGCGCCTTCTCCGCCGAGCGAACCACCGCGCCGCTGTTCTGTCGAACCTCGACAACCTCCATGTCCTCCAGAAGCTTCATCGAGCGGCGAATCGTTTCGGGGGAGACCCCGTATTCCGAAGCCATGACCGACCGGCCGTACACCTTTGTATTTTCCTGAAGGTCCCCGCGCGCGATGCGCAGGGCGATATCCAGCGCGATCTGTGAATAAACAGGCGGCACAATCGGATTAGCCAACAAACACAACTCCAAACTTCACATTCTTCTGGCGATTCCAAGCCGGTCAGGCTGCTGCATCAATCAGCGGCCCTTCATTTGTTCGCGCATACGCAGCGAATGGTCAAGGGTGCGCTTGCGGATACGGATGTTCTTGGGGGTAACCTCCAGCAGCACGTCATCCCCGATTAACTCCCGCGACTCTTCAAGTGAGAAGCGGCGGGGGGGGATCAGGCGCAGCGCGTCATCCGAACCGGACGCGCGGGTGTTGGTAAGCTGCTTGCGCTTGCAGACATTGACGGCGATATCCTCATTTTTCGGGGACATGCCCACAACCTGCCCGGCATAGACCGGCTCGCCCGCGCTGAGGAACAGCGTTCCGCGTTCCTGCGCATTATACAGCCCGTAGGTAATCGTCTCGCCGGTTTCAAACGCGATGAGCGAACCGTTGGTACGGCGCTCGATATCGCCTTTGTAGGGCATGTAATCATGGAACAGGGTGTTCATGATGCCTTCGCCCTTCGTATCAGTCAAAAAGTCACTTTTATATCCGAACAGTCCGCGTTCGGGAACAATAAACACCATTTTCATGCGGCTTCCGACAGGGTTCATGCTCTGCAGCTCGCCCTTGCGCACGCCCATTTTCTCCATGACTGCGCCGGAGCACTCGGCGGGAACGTCCACAGTCAGTTCCTCAAACGGCTCGCAAAGCTGGCCTTCGATGGTTTTGTAAAGCACCTTGGGGGTGCTCACCTGAAACTCGAAGCCCTCACGGCGCATGTTTTCAATGAGAATGGAAAGGTGCATTTCGCCGCGCCCGCAGACACGGAAGGAATCGGCGGTTTCGCCGTCTGATACGCGCAGCGAAACATCACGCAGAAGCTCGCGGTTCAGGCGGTCGCGGATCTGGCGGGTGGTAACAAATTTACCCTCGCGCCCTGCGAACGGACTGTTGTTGACCGCAAAGGTCATTTCAACGGTCGGCTCGGAAATTTTCACAAACGGAATCGGCTGGTTTATACCGGAAGCGCAGACCGTATTTCCGATGTTAATATCCTCAATGCCGGAGAACATGACAATATCGCCCACCGTTGCGGCCTGCACCTGCGTGCGGCCTACGCCGGTAAACTGGTAAATCGCGGTAATTTTCCCGGATTTGGTAAGATCATGGTCATGGTAGTCACAGATGGAAACCGGCTCGTTGACCTTCAGCGTGCCGCGTTCGATGCGACCGACCGCAATACGGCCGACATATTCGTTGTAGTCAATGGAGGAAACCAGCACAGCGGTAGCGTCGTCCTGGTCGCCTTCGGGAGGTGTAATGTAATTCACAATCGTGTCCATCAGCGGCTTGAGGTCTGTTCCCACAACCTCCGGAGAATAGGAGGCGGTGCCGGCTCTGCCGGAGCAGAATATCATGGGGCTGTCGAGCTGTGCGTCGGAAGCGCCCAGATCCATCAAAAGCTCCAGCACCTCGTCTACAACCTCGTAAACGCGGGCGTCCGGACGGTCAATTTTATTGATAACAATTATGACACCAAGGTCAAGGTCAAGCGCCTTGCTCAACACGAAACGGGTTTGGGGCATCGGGCCCTCCGCCGCATCGACAAGCAGCAGCACGCCGTCCACCATCTTCAGCACACGTTCCACTTCGCCGCCGAAGTCCGCATGTCCCGGGGTGTCGACAATGTTAATTTTTATGCCATTATATTCGGCGGATGCATTCTTCGCAAGAATGGTGATGCCGCGCTCGCGCTCAATGTCGTTGGAGTCCATGACGCGCTCCTGCACCGATTGGTTTTCGCGGAAAGTTCCGCTCTGTTTGAGCATGCCGTCCACAAGGGTGGTCTTGCCGTGGTCAACATGGGCTATGATTGCTACGTTTCTAAGGTCGTCGCGTTTGATCTTCATATGGTAATCTTCCAATCTGCCGCGTTTACGGCTAAAACTTTCACTCTTCACACTAGAATATAATACCCATTCACCGTTATCCTGTCAATAAAGATTCCTCGATTTTGTTTAGTTTCCCTAAAGACTTCCCTAAAAAAATGAAAAATCCCCTGGTAAATGCAGGACAGCGACAAAAAAAACCGCTCGGAAGCGGCTTTTTTGATCGGTTTTTACACTTTACTCTTCACGTCCGCAGCATTTCTTATATTTCTTCCCGCTTCCGCAAGGGCAGGGGTCATTGCGCCCGACTTTGGTAATACTGCGTTTGGCGGGCCGCTGTTCCAGGCTGCCGTCACTGCCGCCCGCTTCCTGCGTGGGTTTTGCAACCTGCTCGCGTTTCGGCTCCTCGTTGGTGCGCAGCTGAATGGTAAACATCAGCTTCACGGTATCCTCGCGGATAGATTCAATCATCGCGTCGAACATGTCGAAGCCCTCAATGCGATATTCTACCACGGGATCCTTCTGCGCATAGCTGCGCAGATACATGCCGCGTTTGAGCTCCTCCATGTCGTCGATATGCTGCATCCACTTCGTATCCACAATTCGCAGCAGCACCACACGCTCGATTTCACGCATAATCGGGGAGGTGAACTGCTTTTCGCGCATGGCATAAAGCTTCATGGCGCGCTCATTGATCATATCCTTAATCTCCTGGTCGGAGATGTCACCGAGCTGCTGGGTGTCATAACGCAGGTCATCGGCGGTGGTGAGCCAGCCGAGGAAGTAGTCACGCAGGCCCTCAAGGTTCCAGTTGTCGTGCACTTCCTTATCGACCAGGTAGCGGTCAACCGTGCCGTCAATCGTTTCCTTGACCATGACCTTGACGATTTCGCTGATATCCTCACCGTCAAGCACTTTGGCGCGCTGGGAGTAGATAATTTCACGCTGCCGGTTCATAACGTCGTCAAACTGAAGCACGTTTTTACGGATGCCGAAGTTGCGGGCCTCCACCTTCATCTGCGCGCTCTGAATGGAGTTTGTGAGGATTTTCGCCTCAATGGGCATATCGTCTTCCGCGCCGATGGCGTTCATCATACTTTGGATGCGCTCGCCGCCGAACAGCCGCATAAGGTCATCCTCCAGCGACATGAAGAAGCGCGTCTCGCCGGGGTCTCCCTGACGTCCTGCGCGCCCACGCAGCTGGTTATCGATACGGCGGGATTCGTGCCGCTCGGTGCCGATGATAAACAGGCCGCCCGCCTCACGAACCTTCTCGGCCTCGGTGTCGGATTCTTTTTTATAGCGCTGCATTAGCTCTGTATAAAGCTGGCGCGCGTCATTGATAACCTGATTGTCGGTATCGGCAAAGCCGGTTGCCTCTGAGATGATCTCATCCTCATAACCCGCCTTGCGCAAGTCAGCCTTGGCAAGATACTCCGCGTTGCCGCCGAGCACGATATCGGTGCCGCGTCCAGCCATGTTGGTCGCGATGGTGACGGCGCCGTATTTACCTGCCTGTGCGACAATCTCTGCTTCTTTCTCATGATACTTCGCGTTGAGCACCTCATGCTTGACGCCGTGGCGCGAAAGCATTTTGGAAAGCAGCTCGGATTTTTCTATCGAAATGGTACCAACAAGCACCGGCTGCCCTTTTTTATGGCACTCGATGATATTGTTGATGACCGCGTCAAATTTTGCCGTCTCGATTTTATAAACCACATCCGCGTGGTCATCTCTGGCAATCGGCTTATTGGTCGGAATTTCGATTACGTCGAGCTTATAGATTTCCATAAACTCGTCCGCCTCGGTCTGGGCGGTACCGGTCATACCGGCGAGTTTATCGTACATCCGGAAGAAGTTCTGGAAGGTGATGGTGGCGAGGGTTTTGCTTTCGCGCTCCACCTTGACGCCCTCTTTTGCCTCGATGGCCTGATGCAGACCCTCGTTGTAGCGGCGGCCGAGCATGAGGCGTCCGGTGAACTCATCAACGATGATGACCTCGCCGTCTTTTACCACATAATCCACGTCGCGCTGCATGATGCCATGGGCGCGAATCGCTTGGTTAATATGGTGCTGAATGGTCATATTGTCGCCGTCGGTGAGGCAGTCCAGCCCGAAGAACTGCTCCGCCTTTTCCACGCCGGCCTTGGTGAGCGTTACGGTTTTGGCCTTCTCATCAACAATATAATCGCCGTCCACGTCGTCGTTTTCGACCTTGTTGTCCTTTTCGGTTACGCGGAAGCATTTCAATCCTTTGGCAAACTGGTTTGCCTTTTCATACAGGTCGGTGGATTTATCGCCCTGTCCGGAGATAATCAGCGGCGTTCTGGCCTCATCGATGAGGATGGAGTCCACCTCGTCGACGATGGCGTAATTATGCCCGCGCTGCACCTTGTCCGCTTTATAAATGACCATGTTGTCGCGCAGGTAATCAAATCCGTATTCGTTGTTGGTGCCATAGGTAATGTCGCAGGTATAAGCCGCGCGGCGCTGCGTATTATCCAGCCCGTGGACAATCAGCCCCACAGAAAGCCCCATGAAGCGATATACTTTTCCCATCCACTCGGAGTCGCGCTTTGCCAGATAGTCATTCACGGTGACAATGTGGACACCTTTTCCTGTCAGCGCGTTCAGATAAGCGGGCAGGGTTGCCACCAGCGTTTTACCTTCACCGGTACGCATCTCTGAAATACGACCCTGATGCAGCACAATGCCGCCGATAATCTGCACCGGGAAATGGCGCATCCCGAGCACACGGTCAGCCGCCTCACGGCAAGCTGCAAAAGCGTCCGGCAGAATATCGTCGAGTGTTTCGCCGGCGGCAAGACGCGCCTTCAGAGCTGGGGTACAGGCCTTCAGCTCCTTATCGGTCATCGCGCGGTATTTTTCCTCAAGTTCCAGCACCATTTTCTGAATGGGGTAAACGCGTTTCAGCTCCCGTTCGGAATAGGTCCCGAAGATTTTTTGAATCAATCCCATTTTGTCACCTCATAAAACTCGTTCTGCAATTATGCCGGACAGAACGTACTCTCTTCTAAAAATGCAGACATTATAACTTATATAGTCTACAATGTGCCCGCGTCAATGTCAATCCTTATTTTGTGAAGATTTCGCTGCAACGGCTCACCTCTACTATTATATACAGAAAACAAACGATAACTATGGCGATTTTGTTGTCTAAAGATTAACAAATCGGAAACATGCCCCTTGATAATTCAGATTCGACCTAATATAATAAAGATTGACCTTGCCGTCAAAAAACCGAAAGGAGTACCGATATGAATTATTCCCATGAAGTGGAAAGAATGTGTGTTCTTTCCAAAGGGCCCAAACATGGCCCGGCTCCTATTCCCGAAGAGGGACAGTGGGTGAAAGCCTACGAAATCAAAGATATCTCCGGCCTGACACATGGTGTGGGCTGGTGCGCCCCCCAGCAGGGCACCTGCAAACTGACTTTGAACGTCAAAAATGGTATCATTGAGGAGGCGCTGGTAGAAACCATCGGCTGTACCGGAATGACCCATTCCGCCGCTATGGCAGGCGAAATTCTGCCCGGCAAAACTATTTTGGAGGCGCTCAACACCGACCTCGTCTGCGACGCCATCAACGTTGCGATGCGCGAGCTGTTCCTCCAGATCGTCTACGGACGCACCCAGACCGCGTTTTCCGAGGGAGGCCTGCCCGTTGGCGCGGGACTTGAGGATCTTGGCAAAGGCCTGCGTTCTCAGGTCGGCACCATCTTCTCCACCAAAGCAAAAGGCGTTCGCTATCTGGAACTGACCGAAGGCTACATCCTCTCCGTTGCGGTGGACAAGAACGGCGAAGCGATTGGCTACAAGTTCGTCCGCGTAGGCAAAATGCTGGAGGATATCCGCCATGGCGTGGATCCCGCAACCGCCTATGAAAAGAACATCGGCACCTACGGCCGCTACGCCGACGCGCCGAAGTACATTGACCCGCGTGAAGAATAAGAGGAGAAGGAGGTAACAACATGGTTAAGTTTGAAGGACAGGAAAGAAGAATGCCCAAAATTGAAGCCTGTATGAAAGAATACGGCATTGCTTCTCTCGAAGACGCAAGGGACATCTGCCTTGCAAAGGGCATTGATGTGGAGAAAATCGTCAAAGGCGTTCAGATGATCGCGTTTGAAAACGCTGTTTGGGCTTATACGCTCGGCTGCGCCATCGCAATCAAAAAAGACTGCAAAAAAGCTGCGGATGCTTCCGAAGTAATTGGAATTGGTCTGCAGTCGTTCTGCATTCCCGGCTCTGTCGCCGAACAGCGCAGTGTCGGCCTCGGCCACGGCAATCTCGGCGCAATGCTGCTGAGAGATGAAACCAAATGCTTCTGCTTCCTCGCCGGACATGAGTCCTTTGCGGCTGCGGAAGGCGCAATCGGTATCGCGAGAAACGCAAACAAAGCCCGCAAAGAGCCGCTGCGCATCATCCTCAACGGACTTGGCAAGGATGCCGCATTTATCATCTCCAGAATTAACGGTTTTACCTATGTAAATACCGATTATGACTTCGCCACCGGTGAGTTGAAAATTCTGGGCGAAACTGCCTATTCCGACGGCGAGCGCGCTAAAGTAAAATGTTACGGCGCCAACGACGTTCTGGAAGGCGTTGCCATTATGAAGCACGAGAAAGTGGATGTTTCCATCACCGGCAACTCCACCAACCCGACCCGCTTCCAGCATCTGGTTGCCGGCACTTACAAGAAGTGGTCGTATGAAAACGACGTGAAATACTTCTCCGTTGCTTCCGGCGGCGGCACCGGCCGCACCCTGCATCCGGACAACGTGGCCGCAGGCCCCGCTTCCTACGGTCTGACCGACTCGATGGGCAGAATGCACGGCGACGCTCAGTTTGCCGGCTCCTCCTCCGTTCCGGCGCACGTGGAAATGATGGGCCTCATCGGCATGGGCAACAACCCGATGGTTGGCGCTACCGTCGCCTGCGCGGTTGCTGTGGAAGAAGCACTCAAATAATTTCGGCACTCATTTCGTTTTCGGGGGCTGTCTCTAAAGAGACAGCCCCCGTTCATTTTTGTTCTGTTAATTGCATATAATATCCACAAAATTCTGCTTTCATTTTCGTGCAAAAAACGCTATAATAGAGAAAAGAGAAAAATTCCTTTTTTTTACAGTGCTTTCTGACATTTTTTACAGTAAAATAGAAATCAGCATCATTTCCAGCAGCCGGGCATAGATCGGTTCCAGTTCCTCCACCGGTAGCGGATTGGTTCCGCGCCCAATTTCAATGGTAAACGCCGGACGGCGCAGGCAGTCGATAAACCAGTCCTTGAAGCCGCCGTGCGAAGCGATTTTATCCGGCGTCATCAGCTTATAGCCCGATGCGGACGCAAGAACCTGCGCCATCAGCTGTGAGCGTGCAGGCGTATGGCTGCCGTAACGGTAATAGATTTCACCCCCCTGAGAATGGAATGCATACGCCTGCCGCAGTTCAAAAGCTTTGCAAAAATTGCAAAGCGCGCGCGTTTCCGGCTCGCTGCAGGGCACCGAGCCGCCGTAACGTGTGGGGCCGGGCGTTGTGTAGCCCGCTTCACGCTCCAGCTGCTTGAGCTTTTGAAAGCCCGCGTCAAAGTTGTGGTTGAGGTCGACGCCCCTGGCATTTGCCTGCCAGTGCAGGGTGTCGCCGCCGCTTGCTTTTTCGACAAATTCTGCAAGATAGCGCGCGGAAGACGGCCCGTTCACCGATATTTCCACACCGTCCGGGTTCAGGCAGGGCACAATAACAACTGAGCGGCTTTCCAGCGTGCGGCCAATATCAATATCTGCCAACGGCGCTCCGGTTTCGATTGCGCATAAAAGTTCCTCCATAAAGCGGAACAGTAGAAGTGTGGTCAGCCATTCCATCCCATGCACGCCCCCCACATAAAGCGTGCCCTTATAAAGATCGCCAATCCCCAGCGCATAGATGCTGCGTCCCAGCACCGACTTTCCAATCGGGAAGGTGCGAAGATTAGGGAACCTATTTCCCAGTTCGCACACCGCGCGGTGCATATTTTCATAGCATGGCGGTTCCTTGTAAAACCCGTCAAACATTCGCTTCACCTCTACGCCAGTTTATGTAGAGTAAAGCTTGGATTATACGCAATTTTCCGATCGCCCGAGGATGCGCCCGGAGGAATCGGCAAGGAGGTTTTTTTAATGCAACATTTTGAAAAAAGGCTGGAATCCACCCAGCTGTATCAGGGTAAAATCATCAATCTCAGGCGCGACAGGGTCGAGCTTGAGGACGGACGCACCGCTTTTCGCGAAGTCGTGGAACATAACGGCGGCGTGGCGGTGCTCGCGGCGGACGAGGAGGAGAATCTCCTGTTTGTCTCCCAGTTCCGTTATCCGTTTGAGGAAGTGCTACTGGAGCTTCCCGCAGGAAAGCTCGAAAAAGGGGAAGACCCGGCGCAGTGCGGCCGGCGCGAGCTGCTGGAGGAATGCGGCTGTGAAGCAAAAATATTTGAACCGCTGGCTGTGCTCTATCCCACCTGTGCCTACAACAACGAAATCATTCATGTTTTTTATGCCGCCGGACTGACCCAGGGTGCCCAGCATCTTGACCCCGGCGAATTTTTGACTGTTCAGAAAATTCCAATTGCCAAAGCTGTGGAATTGGTTCTCGAGGGCAAAATACCCGACGCCAAAACCCAGCTGGGAATTCTCAAATATAAAGCCCTGCGCGACATGGGCCGAATCCGCCCGTAAATGCTTTGCGATCTTCTCTAAGAAAGGAACCTTAAACAATATGGACAAGCCCTCTCTCATTACTTATTTTAACCAGCTGGCCGAACGCTGGGACGCCGATTTTCCCGCAGACCCGGGAAAGCTTCGCTGTTTTGCGGAGCTTTGTGACCTGAAGGCGGGCGCCCGTATTCTGGACGCGGCCAGCGGAACCGGAAGCCTGGAGCCTTTTCTATTGGAAAAAAATCCATCCCGTATTCTGGCTGTTGATTTTTCGCCTGAAATGATCCGAATCGCAAAAGAAAACTGTGCCGATCCGCGGGTGGAGTTTCGCTGTTCCGACATTATGGAAATTACTGGGGAGGAGTTCGACTGCGCCATTATCTGCGGCGCATTCCCACTGTTTGAAAATCGTGGCAGTATTATTCGCCAGCTGCACAATCTGCTTGCCCCGGGCGGGCGCGCGATCATCTGCCACCCGCAGGGCAGAAGCGTCATCAACTCCAACCACGACGCAAACGCAATGCAGCTCACAATGCCTCTTCCGGCCGCAAAAACACTCACCATCTCCCTGAATCCGTACTTTGATGTGGACACAACGATAGATTCTCCTGAAATTTACGCAGTGTCGGGAATCCGGATTCCAATTTAAATGGAAAATAATTCCTGACGAAGATTGTGTTATTTATAGCCGGACTGCATAAACTAACTCCGAAATAAAGCATTTTATTTCATCGACAATCTTAGCTTTCCAGTATACAGTGAAAGGAAGAATCCTATGAAAGCGTTTATGACCTTGGTTTTGACGCTCGCACTCGTAACCGGTATGATTGGTTGCACCAACACCGGCGACAAAGGGGCGTCCAGCGCTCCCACCACATCAGCGGCAGCATCCCCAGCGGCTTCCCCGGCAGCCTCTCCGGCAGCTTCGTCGGAGCCTCAGCCAGTCTCCGAACTTGAAGAAGAGCTGAAGGATACGGCTTCCGATGTTGAAAGCGCTGTAAAACCTGCTATGAGCACCGATTTTAATAAAATCGGTGCTCATAACGCAAATCAGGTAAAATGGGGGCCGGGTGTCCAGCGTGACACCGATACCAACCGAACGAAGGATGCCGAAGGGCTGCAGGATACTTATGGAAAATACGGTGCATATTTCATTGCCCCAAAAAACTGCGGTAAGTTTTATCTCACCTTTGACGAAGGTTATGAAAACGGTTATACGCCGCAGATTCTGGACACATTGAAAGAAAAGGGCGTAAGCGCCGTTTTTTTTGTCACATTGCCGTTTGTAAAATCGGAACCCGAGCTTGTACAGCGGATGATTGATGAAGGACATATCGTGGGAAACCACACAAACCATCACTGGAACCCCACCAATAAAACCCTCGCGGAAGCGAAAGCCGATATCAGCGATCTGCATGACTATCTGCTGGAGCACTTTGATTATGAAATGCATCTTTACCGCCCGCCCGAAGGTGCGTTCAGCGAACAGACACTTGCCATGGTGCAGCAGATGGGTTACACAACGGTATTATGGAGCTTTGCCTATTCCGACTGGGACCCCAACAATCAGATCGGGGAAGAAAAAGCGCTTGACCGCACAACCAAGTTTATCCACGAAGGCGCAATTTACCTGCTTCACGCCGTCAGCCGCGACAACGCGGCGATCCTCGGCCAGCTGATTGATCAGATACGCGACAATGGGTTGGAACTTTCAAAATTTGATCTCCCTTATATTCCCGCTGAATAATAAAGACCCTGTCCGATGCATCGGACAGGGTCTTTGTTTGCTTATTTTTTAATGCGGGAAATATATTTTGTGCTATATACCGTATATTTGTCCAGATAGTTTTCTGTCTGCCCCTTATGCAGCTTATGCACATAGTCATGGCGGTCAATCACGTTCTGGTCTCTGTCATAGGTCAGCACCGAAACGCCCACGTTGGAGCAGTGGTCTGCAATTCGTTCGAGGTCGGACAGGGTTTCGACAAACGGGAATGCGGCGTCCACCGTGCATTTTCCCTTACGCAGACGCTCGATATGCCGATCCTTCAAAGTCTGCTCCATAATGTCGATGACCTCTTCCAGCGGCTCAATATTGCCGGCCGCTGTAAAATTACGGGTTTTAAAGGCGTCAATCGCAAGATCCATGATTTCGATGACTGCTTCACTGATTGCATTCATCTGTTCCGCGCCCTTTTTGGAAAATTCCGATTTGCTCTTTTTCAGCTTCTGTGCGCTTTCCGCCACATTCATCGCATGGTCGGCCATGCGCTCAAATTCTCCGCAGGTCCGCAGCAGCTCGGAAACAGAACGGTTATCGCTTTCGGAAAGCTCGCGGTGGGACAGCTTGAGCAGGTAGGTTTCGACGCTGTCTTCCAGCTTGTCCACCAGGTCTTCGTTTTCATTGATGCGCTCAAATTCTTTCTGGTCGAAATTCCTCATCAATCCCGCCGCGCTCATAAAGTTGCGGCGCGCAAGCTCACCCATCCGAACGACCGCCTCGCGGGTATGTTCAACAGCAAGCCCTGGGGAAACCAGAAGCCGGTCATCCAATACAAAAGCGTTTGTCTCTTCCGCTTCCGCCTCGTGGTTGCGATCCTTCACAATCGTGCAGGCAATTTTTTCGAGAGCTCCCACCAGAGGAATGAACATCAATGTTACCGCTAAATTGAATACGGTATGGAAATTTGCAATGCCGCCTTTGTCAATCGGCAGGTCCCAAAACGGAAGGGGACTAATTGACTGTATGGAATAACCGAGGATTAAAAATACAATTGTTCCGATAATGTTAAACACCACATGAACGCAGGCGGAGCGCTTTGCATTCTTGGAGGCACCGATTGATGCGAGGACCGGTGTGATGCATGTCCCGATATTCTGGCCCATAATAATCGGGAACGCCATGGCGAACGTAATCTGCCCGGTCGTCGTAAGCGCCTGCAGAATGCCTACCGAAGCGGAGGAGGACTGAATGACCGCGGTGACCACCGCGCCCACCAGGACACCGAGCAGCGGGATATCGCCGAATGCGGTGAATGCCACGCTGAACGACGGGGAACTTGCCAGCGGCTTCACAGCGGCTTCCATCGTAAACATACCGGTGAACAGGATACCGAAACCAAGCAGAATCTGCCCGACATCATGCCGGCGGTCGCTTTTGGACGACAGGTACAGCAAGACACCGGTTATCATCGCCAGTGGGGCGATGGTTGTCGGTTTGAGAAATGCCATAAAAAAGCCGCTTGTCTCGGAACCGCTCAGCCGCAGAATATGGGCGGTAATCGTGGTTCCGATATTGGCGCCCATAATGACCCCGATCGCGTTGCGCAGCTTTAACACCTTGGCGTTTACCAGCCCCACCACAATAACGGTCGTCGCAGAGGAAGACTGGATGGCCGCTGTTACAAGCGCGCCCAGCAATACCCCCTTTATCACAGTATCCGTCAGTTTTTCCAGCGTCTGCTCAAGCCTGCCGCCAGACGCGCGTTCCAGTCCGGTTCCAAGCAGCGCCATACCGTAAAGAAAAAGCGCAAGCCCGCCGAACATACTGATTACCCCAAATACATTCACTTACAACACCACTCGTAATCAAATTTTTACACATTCTTGATTCTCTTTTTACTTCAACCATTTTATTATACTTTACGGGGTGTCCTTTGTATAGTATGTCCCAAATAATTTGGTGAAATTAGACGGTTTTCAACAGCAAAACAGGCAGCCGGATGGTTTTTCCGACTGCCTGAGTAGATTATTACGATTATTCTTCCGCGCTTTCTTCCTGCGCCGGGGCTTGAGAAGCAACCTCGGAATTGTTTTCCGGATCACCCTCTGAAGGTTCCTCCGGTTCGCTCTCCGCTTCCTCCATCGGGGCACGGGCAAGCGTTACCACACGGCTTCCCTCACCGACGCGCATCACGCGGACGCCGCCGCCGTAACGGGACTGGACGGCAATTTCAGCCGCCTGAATCCGGATAATAACGCCGTCATCGGAAATCATGATGATGTCGTCATCCTCATTGACCATCTTGACGCCCGCAACCGGGCCGTTTTTATCGGTATAATAGTTGCGGATACCCTTGCCTCCGCGGCTCTGCATACGGTACTGCTCCAGCTCGCTGCGGCGCCCAAGGCCGTTCTCTGAAACGGTAAGCACCTTCGCTCCGGGTCGAACGCGGGCCATATCGACCACCTCGTCGCCCTCATCCAGCGTAATGGACTTCACACCGCGCGCAGTACGGGAAAGCGGACGCGCATCCTGCTCGGAAAACCGGATGGCCATACCGCTCTTGGTTGCAACAATCAGCTCGCTGCTGCCGTCCGTCTGACGCACCCATGCAAGCTCGTCGCCCTCGTCCAGCCCGATGGCAATCAGACCCACCCGGCGGACATTGCGGTAAGCGGTCAGCTCGGTGCGTTTAATAATGCCCCTGCGGGTAACCATAACCAGATAGTGTTCATCATCATAGGACGACACCTTGATCATGGACGACACCTTTTCATCCGCGTCCATTTGAAGCAGGTTCACAATGTTGGTGCCGCGTGACGTGCGGGAGCCTTCGGAGATTTCATAGCTCTTGAGCCTGAAACAGCGTCCCTTTGTCGTGAAGAACATGATGTAGTCGTGGGTGGAACAGATAAACAACTCCTCCACGAAGTCCTCCTCGCGCTGGGTCATGCCCGAAACGCCGCGTCCGCCGCGCCGCTGCGACTTATACACGTCCAGTGGCTGACGCTTGATATAGCCGAAATGAGTCAGCGTGATGACGCAGTCCTGCACGGGGATGAGATCCTCGATGTCGACTTCACCGCTTACGGCGACGATCTCCGTGCGCCGCTCGTCAGAGAACTTGGCTTTAATCTCTTTCAGTTCGTTTTTCACGATCTCCATAACCTTGTTGTAATCGCCGAGGATTTCCTCGTATTCCGCCACCCTTTTGAGAATCTCTGCCAACTCATCTTCAATCTTGATGCGTTCAAGACCGGAAAGCTGTCCCAACCGCATCGCTACGATGGCGGCCGCTTGAAGCTCGCTGATTCCGAAGCGGGCAGTCAAATTGACTTTCGCATCCGGCTGATCATTGGATTTGCGGATGATCGCGATCACCTCGTCCGTGTTGTCACAGACGAGCTTGAGCCCTTCCAGAATATGTTCCCGTTCCTTCACCTTGCGCAGATCATATTTTGTCCTGCGGGTGATGATTTCGCCCTGAAAATCGATATAGTGAACCAGCATCTCTTTGAGCCCCATAACCTTGGGCACGCCGTTCGCCAGCGCGAGCATAATGACACCAACGGTATCCTGCATCTGGCTGAAGGAATAAAGCTGATTCAGAACAATCTGCGCGTTGGCGTCGCGTTTGAGCTCAATGACAATGCGCATGCCGTCACGGTCGGATTCATCGCGCAGGTCAGAGATCTGCTCAATCCGCTTTTCCTTGACAAGGTCGGCAATATTTTCAATCAAACGCGCCTTATTGACCATATACGGAATCTCGGTCACGATAATGCGCTGGCGGCCGTTTGGCTGCTCCTCAATTTCCGATCTGGCGCGCAGAGTCAGCCGCGCGCGTCCGGTTGCATAGGCAGCACGGATTCCGCTGCGGCCCATGAGAACGCCGCCGGTTGGGAAATCCGGCCCCTTGATAAATTGCATCAGATCTTCAAGGGTGGCGTCGGGATTATCAATCAGCATATCCACCGCATCAATAACTTCCCCAAGATTGTGGGGAGGGATGTTGGTGGCCATGCCGACCGCAATTCCGGTTGAGCCGTTGACCAGCAGGTTGGGGTAGCGGCAGGGGAGAACGACCGGCTCCTGCAGACGGTCGTCGTAGTTAGACATGAAATTAACCGTTTCCTTCTCAATGTCTGTCAGCAAGGAAAGGGAGATTTTACTCATGCGGCTTTCGGTATAACGATAGGCAGCAGGCGGGTCACCGTCCACCGAGCCAAAGTTTCCGTGGCCGTCCACAAGCGGGTAACGCATTGAAAAATCCTGCGCCAGACGCACCATCGCGTCATAAACCGAAGCGTCTCCATGCGGATGATAGCGTCCCAGCACGGAGCCAACTGTGTCGGCGCATTTGCGGTATGCCTTATCGGGTGTCAGCCCGTTTTCATGCAGTGTATAAAGAATGCGCCTGTGAACAGGCTTGAGCCCGTCACGCACATCGGGAAGCGCGCGGCTTACAATTACCGACATTGAATAATCGAGAAAGGATTTTTTCATCTCGTTCTCAATGTCGATATGGTGAATACGTTTTTCAATCAATTCCTGATCAAAGGACTCGTCCTTGATGGACGTATCGTCTTTGCGGTTCATCTGCTTCATCTCCTGGATTCAAACTTGTCATGTCTGTGCAAAAGCGGCGCGCCGGAGCGCGTTAGCTTTTTCCGCGGAAAAACAGCCCTCCCGCGTTTCGTTTCTCTGAAACGGTTTCAAACCGTTCTCCAAGTCCGCTTTCTAAAAGGGCGGTCAGCTTTGCTGCTGTCTCTTCGTCCAGCCGGGAAAGCGGGATCGCCAGCAGCCTGTTTTTGTTCCAGTTTACAGCCAGAACATTCCGATAATGATAGACCGCGCAGCCCTCATCAAACCGGATGACTTCGCGGCTTTGCCCGTCGTTGAACTCGAGGTTTTCGTCCGTGGCGGTTATCTCAAAATGCGGCGAGGCGGCCGCTTTGCGCTGAGCAAACTTATGGTTCGTATAATCGGGATATTTCCAGAGCAGCAGCCCGATTGCCACGCAGAGCGCCAGCATTACCCAGTGCAGCAGGTTTTGCGGTGGGAGATACATAAAAACCACAATCACAAGCGCGGCGCTTTCAAGATTCCTGCGGGCCTCGGACTTGTTTTTGCGGTCAACCGCGCAGGCGGCTTCGTAAAAATCCTCCGCTTTGCTGTCATAGGAAAAGGCAACCCCTTCGTTCTTTTCCGTCTCGTTCACACCGCATACCTCGGCTTTCCGTATTTTTTGCTGACTTCCTCCAGCAGGCTTTCCAGCCTTTCCAGCTCATCCGTAGAAATCCGGCTCTTGGGGATCAGCAGACATCGTTTCGTATCAAGCATGATCAGCAGCAGCGCGTCGGTGCTTTTTATCTCGTGGATCGCGTTCCACGGCGTATCTGCCTGGCTTTCTCCCACATGTTCGGTCAGTTTATCCTCATATAAATCAATTGTGATGTCGCTTTGCAGATATGGGGTGGAAGCGTGCTGCTTTGCAAGGACCTTTTCAAGAGATTTCTGGTAAAAAAACCGATAATAAGTGATGCTGTAAAGCCCCATGAGTATCATGACGGCAATCATGATATAAAAAAACAGGCCGCTTTTGGTATCGCTGGCAAACAAAGAAATCAGCAGCAATACGCCGATTACAAATTCCGCCCAGCCCAGCAGAACTGTTTTTTTTCTTCCCTTTTTTTCGTTTTCCGCACCGATGATCAAATGAAATCGGATATAATCCTCGAGCGGAATTTTGAAGGTGAGCGAAAACAGAGGGGAACTGCTGCCTGTGGACTCCATATCCTCCATTTTATCCCTCCTTAAATATCGAGATTCTGCACGTACTGTGCGTTCTGTTCGATAAATTCTCTGCGCGGCGCAACCTTATCGCCCATCAGGATGGTAAAGGTTTCATCCGCTCTCACCGTGTCGGAAAGTTCCACGCGGATCATGGTGCGATTTTCCGGGTTCATTGTCGTTTCCCAAAGCTGTTCGGGGTCCATTTCACCAAGACCCTTATAGCGCTGTATATCACATTTTCCGTTGCCGTCCGGGCAGAACTCTCTGATATACTGGTCGCGTTCCTTATCGGAGAATGCGTAGCGCACCTGCTTGCCGCGGCTCACCTTAAAGAGCGGCGGCTGCGCGATGCAGATATGCCCTTCCTCAACCAGCGGACGCATAAACCGATAGAAGAAGGTCAGCAGAAGCGTACGGATATGGGAGCCGTCGACATCGGCATCGGCCATGATGATAATTTTACCATAGCGCAGCTTGCTGATATCAAACTCATCGCCCAAACCGGTTCCCAGCGCTGTGACAACCGGCATCAGCTTTTCGTTCCCGTAGACTTTGTCAAGGCGCGCCTTTTCCACGTTTAGCATTTTGCCCCAAAGCGGCAGAATTGCCTGGAATTTCCGATCTCGCCCCATTTTTGCGGAGCCGCCTGCGGAATCTCCCTCAACGATATAGATTTCCGTTCCATCCTGTCCCTGCTGGGAACAGTCAGCAAGCTTTCCGGGCAGGGCGGCGGTTTCCAGCGCCGACTTGCGGCGGGTCAGTTCTCTTGCCCTGCGGGCCGCTTCGCGCGCGCGCGAAGCCGTCAGCGATTTATCCATAATTGCGCGGGCAATGGCGGGGTTTTCCTCAAAATAGGTCATCAATTTTCCGCTGACCATATTGTCCACCAAAGTACGCATCGAGGTGTTGCCCAGCTTGGCCTTGGTCTGCCCCTCAAACTGCGCGTCGGTAAGCTTAACGGATACAATCGCGGTCAGACCTTCGCGCACGTCTTCGCCGGACAGCTTTTCACTGTCCTTGAGGATATTGTATTTGTGGCAGTAATCGTTGAACACACGCGTCAGCGCCGCTTTAAACCCTGCTTCATGCGCGCCGCCGTCTGTTGTGTGGATATTATTTGCGAAAGAGAGAATCAGCTCATTGTAGCTGTCGTTATACTGCATCGCGACCTCGGCGGTGTTGTCGCCGTCCCGCGAGGAAATATAGATGACTTCGTCATGCAGCGTTTCCAGCCCCTTGCGCTGGTGGATATGCTCCACAAAGCTGCGGATACCGCCCTCATAATGCAGATCGGTTTCCTTCGGCTCGGCGCTGCGCAGATCCTTGAGGACAATATAGACGCCCGCGTTTAAAAATGCCTGTTCGCGCAGGCGTGTCAGCAGCGTATCATAATCATACTCGTTTGTTTCCTGGAAAATCTCATCGTCCGGTTTAAAGGTAATCTGGGTGCCGGTGTTCTGCGCACCCCTGATCATTTTGAGCGGTGCACATTCCTTACCGCGCTCAAACCGTTGGAAATAGCAGTGGCTGCCGTCGCAGACCTCAACCTCAAGCCATTCGGAAAGTGCGTTGACAACCGAGGCGCCCACGCCGTGCAGGCCGCCGGAAACCTTATAACCGCTGCCCCCGAACTTTCCGCCCGCGTGCAGGATGGTGAAAACAACGGTGACTGCCGGAAGCCCGGTCTGCTTTTGAATGCCGACTGGAATTCCGCGGCCGTCGTCCGTTACCCGGATGATTTCACCGGGCAAGATTTCCACCGTGATTTTATCGCAGTGGCCCGCAAGCGCCTCATCAATGGAATTATCCACGATTTCGTAGACCAGATGGTGCAGCCCGCGGGGTCCTGTGGAACCGATATACATACCGGGTCGTTTCCGAACCGCCTCCAGTCCTTCCAGAACCTGAATTTGGGTTTCATCATAATTTTCATTTAAATTTTGAATTTGCGGTGCGTTTTCCACGTTTGTACTCCTCTCTTAGGCTATCTTAAAAAAGCTATCTTAAAAGCTCCTCCGGTAGTACCGGGGACCGTTTATAAACAGATTGATAAAAGACACCATTCAGCGGTCTATATTTGCGATTCCCTCAATAAAGCCCGCGCGCTTTCGCAGCGTGGATGAAGAAATCTGCGTGATATAGACAGCGGTTTCTTTTTTGCGGTTACAGATGACAAAGGATTTGGGCAACTCATAAGATACATTGACCACCAGCCCCGTCCGTTCGGATTTTGCGAGAAACTCCTTGGTGATTTTGGAGATCGAAGTGTTTTCCAGATCAAAAATTCCTACGATATCGTCAGTGCGCACCACTGTCTCCTGTCCAAGATGAAGATACATGCGTTTTCCTCCCGATTCAGTATCGTTTGCAGGATACAACGGCGCCGTTTTCCAAGTGCGCGCCAAGCCCCTGCCCGAGGGTTCTGAAATCCTTCTCATCACAGCAGGTAATCAAAACCTGCCTGCCTCGCAAATGATTAAGCAGGTAATCACGCCGTGATTCGTCCAGCTCGCTCATAACATCATCCAACAGCACCACCGGATATTCCCCGATAGTCTCTCGGATCAGTTCGCATTCCGCCAGCTTCAGCGAAAGCACACAGCTTCTCTGCTGCCCCTGCGAAGCAAACAGCCGTGCGCTGTTGCCGTTGAGCGTGATCTCGATGTCGTCCCTGTGGGGACCGTTTCCGGTAACGCGCGCGCGGGTGTCCTCCGGTCTCGTTTCACGCAGAGAGCTGAGAACTTGCTGTTCGATGTCTGGAATGTCAGCAGCCAAATCGCAGGAAAACGAGGATTGATAGAAAAAATCCAACGTTTCTTTTTCCCGGGAAATACCCGCGTAGACCTCTCGCGCATAGGGGAGGAGACGCTCCAAAAAACTGGCCCGCGTTTTAATCAACACTGCCGCAAACGAGGCGAGCCTTGCGTCCCATATATCCAGCGTATCCATCAGGACAGGCTGATAAGCAATGTCCTTCAGCAGGCGGTTCCGCTGGTCCAGCACCCTGTTGTACTGGCCAAGTATATGAATATATCTGGGTTTCATCTGGCAGACTGCGGTGTCAATGAACCGCCGCTTTTCCTGAGGACCGTTTTTGATAAGAGCCAGATGAGCCGGAGAAAATACCACCGCGCAGAACCTGCCGGCAAGCTCCGCCGGAGATTTCAGCGGAATTTCATTCACCTGAGCCGAACGGCGCGAGTCAATTGTCATTGACGCTGTCTGCGCGCGATCTCCTGCGGAAAATTCCAGTTCAAGCTTTGCCATCGGCTGCTCAAACCGGACGAGCTGGCTGTCCCGCGCGCCGCGGAAGCTTTTCGCCCCTGTAAACAGCCAAACAGCCTCGATCAGGTTTGTTTTGCCCTGCCCGTTATCTCCATAGATAATATTGGCAGTTTCACACAGAGTAAGCTCCAAATCGCAGATATTCCGGAAATCATGCAGTTTGATACGGTCTGCTTTCAAACGCTACACAACCTCGATTTCAATTTCTTCAACGCGCACCTTGTCACCGGCACGGATTTTTTTGCCCCGCATGGTGCAAACTTCCCCGTTCACCGAAACAAGTCCGCCGGTTACCAGTTCTTTTGCCCGGCCTCCTGTTTCGGCGGCCCCGGCAAATTTCAGCAGAGAATCCAGCTTGATAAATTCCGTTTCGATTCTGATTTGTTCTTTTTTCATTTGATCCGCTCCGTTTCCGATTATGCGCTTTTTTCCGCTGTTTTAGATTTTATAGCTCGGATTTCAGCCGCACCGGCAAGACAAGGAAGGTGAAGCTGTCGCCTTCCGGCGGCACGAGTTTGATGGGGGACAGCGCGCCGTTCAGAATCAGCTTGATTTCATCGCAGCCGGAAGCCTTGAGCGCGTCGAGCATATAGCGGTTGTTAAAACCGATTTCCACATTGGCTCCGGTTTGAACGCAGGGAATTTCATCATATGCGCGTCCGATTGCTGTCGAACACGAAATTTTAATGATGTTGTTTTCAAACAGCATCCGCAGAGGGCTTTTTATATTATCGGAAATCAGCAGGCTGGCACGCTCAACAGCGTTTATCAGCTCTCTGGCGCTGATTTTAATAATCGTCGCCTCGCCCGCGGGAATCGCGGAACGATAATCAAGAAATTCCCCTTCAAGCAGTCGGGAAATAATCTGATAGCCACCGATGCGGAACAGAATATGCCGTTTTGCCACGCCAAGCTCCACAAGAGTATCCTCGTCGCGCAGCAGCTTGGAAACCTCGGACAGCGATTTTCCGGGCACAATAAAGGAGACCGTTTCAGCGAACGCGACGGTTTCCCGGCGCAGCGCCAGACGGTAGCCGTCTACGGATACTACGTTGAGAGTTCCCTCTTTAATGTCAAACAGCGAACCGGTATGCACCGGCTTGCTATCACTGACTGCGATTGCGAAAAGGGTCTGCTCGACCATATTTTTCAGTGTAGTCTGCGGAATGACCAATTCGGTGGTCTGCTCGACTGAGGGGAGCTCCGGATAATCGGAGGCAGGGATGCCAAGAATGGTATATTCCGTCATGGACCCTTTAATTACCGTCAGCAGCTTTTCATCGGACACAATGCTGATTTCCTCAGAAGGCATTTTGCGGATCATATCAAAAAACAGACGGGCAGAAAGTACAATTTCTCCGGGCGAATAGACTTTTGCCTCGATTTCAGTAGAAATTGCAAGCTCCAGATCGTATCCGGTGAGGGAAAGCACGTTTCCGTTTGCTTTCAGCAGAATTCCTTCCAGCGCGGGGAGTGTATTTTTTGCGGAAACAGCGCGGGAAACGTTTGATACCGCTTCCGATAAAAACTGTTTATTACAGACTATATTCATTGAAACACCTCCGGTATTTATAAAAATTCAGAAAATGAATAGTCTTGAAAGTTTCGCGTCGCAATCCTGCATAGAAAAAGCAGGTGGCATATTCTTTCCACAAGAGGAAAGAAAACCTTTTTATAGTTAAAGTAAGTATAATACAAATAGTAATAGTAGTAGGGGCGGTTGGAAAGTTGGAAAGAACCGAAAAGCCTTTTCACAGGCCTGTCCGCGGCTCAAATACAACTTTAAAAGAGCGTGAGCTATTTGTTGAAGCGGTGCAAAATAAAAAAAGAATGCACATGTGGGTTGAAAACGGCTGGGGAAAGTGAAAAGAATGTTGAAAACTTGGTGGAAAGTGTGAAATCTTTTTTGAAAATTTGACTTTTTCCACAATTCGTGCAATGTTGAAAGTGAAATAAAGGGAAAAAAGGAAAGGATCCATCAACTGTCGCGTATATTTTTAATGATATCTTCAATGGTTTCTTTATATCGCAGGTCATTGCTCATATTTTTGTCGACCTGCTGAATTGCATAAACAATGGTGCTGTGGTCGCGCCCGCCGAATTCCTCACCAATGGTGGACATCGACATCTGCGTGATTTCCCGCACAATATAAATGGAAATTTGGCGGGCTGATGAAATCTGGGCGCTGCGCTTGTTCGAGCGGATATCCTGCGGCGAAATACCATAGGTGCGCCCCACTTCGGCAATAATCCGTTCCACCGTGACGGGAACCGGCTGATTGTCATTCAGGATGTCACGAATAGCGTTTTGCGCAATTACGATTGAAGGGGAAGTTCCCTGTAAAAGTTTATAGGCTTTGAGCTTTTTGACTGCGCCCTCCAGCTGGCGGATATTGGTTTTCAGCCTGTTGGCGATGTATTCGGAGACATCGTCCGGTATCTGGATTTCCAAAAGCTGCGCTTTACGGCGGATAATCGCAATGCGGGTTTCAAAATCCGGGGTTTGGATGTCCGCGAGCAGGCCCCATTCAAAACGAGTGCGTAAGCGGTCTTCAAGCGTTTTAATCTCTTTGGGCGGCCGGTCGGAAGCCAGCACGATCTGTTTTCCGGATTCATAGAGCGTATTAAAGGTATGAAAAAATTCTTCCTGCGTACTTTCCTTACCGCCGATAAACTGGATGTCATCTACCAGCAGGACGTCGGCCTGCCGGTATTTTTCGCGGAAGGCGGGAGTAGTCTTGTCTTGAATGGAAGTAATCATTTCATTGGCAAACTCATCGCCCTTGACATAGATGATGTTGTAGTTCGGGCGGTTTTTTCGGATATCGGTGCAGATGGCGTGGAGCAGATGCGTTTTTCCCAGCCCCGAAGCCCCGTAGATAAACAGCGGGTTGTAGGCATTGGCGGGGTTTGCCGCGACGGCTACGGAAGCGGCGTGGGCAAATTTATTGGATGGGCCAACGATAAAGGTGTCAAAAGTATATTCATACTCGCCGTTTGCGGTGAAGTTATTCTGTACGGCTGCGTTGGAGGAAGATTCTGCCGGAGACTCCGCCGCGGGCGTATCGCAGGTAATCTCTACTTCCACATCGAAACCGAGCACTTCTTCAAAAGCTGCTTTGAGAATGGATGTATATTTTTCCTTGACGATGTTCATCTTAAATTCAGAGTTTACTTTCAAAAAAGCGGTGGTATCGTCCAGATGAAGGGGGATGATATCTTTCAGCCAGAGACTGAAAGCGACATCCGACATTTTTCCCCGGCAGGTTTCAAGAACTAGTTGAAACAAATCGGCAAATGATTCCATAAAAGCAGCTCCTTTAGTGAATAACATGTGGAAATATATGAGAAATACTGTGCAGAAAATAGTTTTACACAGGTTTTCAACTATTTCATAACTTATACATTGTATCACACAGATGCGGTCGTTTCAAGTATTCAACCGTTGGCATTATATATATATTAATATGTAAAAAGAAGTGGACATACTGTTTAAAACCTGAGCCGATAGGGAATAACGGCTGAAAAGGCTTGACAAAACCCCTGTTTCTGGGGTATAATGCTACTCTGCAAGGTATGAAAGTATGCTTTGATGATTGATGTTCATTTCACCCTCCTGTCGGAGGTGTTGATGCAACGATGAGAGGGGGGTTAAGGATGCTTAGAACCTATCAGCCCAAGAAGCTCCAGAGAAAAAAGGAGCATGGTTTCCGTAAGAGAATGGCCACAAAGAACGGTCGAAAAGTGCTTGCCCGCAGAAGATGCAAAGGCAGAGCAAAGCTGTCTCACTAAAAGCGCAGAATTTCTGTTTTGTTCGTTTTTTTGCATAAAATATCGATCAAAGCCTAAATTTTTCAGCTGCCGCAGGCGCCGGCAGAAAATATTCGACCACAGCTCTGCTTGTGGTCTTTATTTTTAATTTTAAGGCGCCGCTGTCCGGAGGGCAAAACATGTTTCATACCACAACACTAACGCTGAACAAAGAGTTCCGCAGAGCCTACTATCGGGGCCGTGCCTTTACCACTCCCGTAGTTGTGGTCTACGCCATCAAAAACCACAAAGGCATCAACCGCATTGGACTGACCGCTACCAAAAAGATTGGAAAGGCGGTGCAGCGCAATCGTGCGCGCCGTATTATCCGCGAAGCCTACCGGTTAATTGAACCGGAATTTCCTATTGGATGGGATTATGTTTTTGTTGCGCGATCTAAAACCGTTTTCTGCAAAACAACAGATGTTATGAAAGCGATGCGCCAAGCCATCCCGCGGCTTTTTCCGGAATCATGAAAACCCTGCTGCTTTTTTTTATCCGGTTTTATCAAAGGCGGATTTCTCCGCTGAAGGGTCGTCCTACCTGTCGGTTTTACCCCACCTGTTCGGTTTATGCCTACACCGCAATCCAGCGCTTTGGCGCGCTTCGCGGCGGATGGCTGGCGCTTTGGCGCATCCTGAAATGCCATCCGTTTCATCCGGGAGGGGTGGATCCCGTTCCGGACAAGTTTACGTTTCGAAAATTCAAGTGAGAGGAAATAAGAATAGATGCAATGGTTGTATATGATATTGGGTTATCCGCTCGGCTGGGTGATGTGGCTTTGTTATAAAGTCATTCCGATTTATGGTGTTTCATTAATTCTGTTCACCATCATTACCAGAGGAATTTTGGTGCCGTTTTCAATCAAGCAGCAAAAATCCATGGTGAAAATGCAGATTTTCAAGCCTCGCATGGATGAAATTCAGAAAAAATATGCGAATAATAAAGAAAAATTGAATGAAGAGTTAATGAAGCTGTACGAAGAGGAAGGCTATAACCCGATGTCGGGCTGCCTGCCGATGGTGATTCAGTTTCCAATCCTCTTCGGCTTAATCGATGTAATCTATAAGCCTATGACGCATATTCTCCGCATGGGCGCCGATTTAATTTCCCAGGCGGCTTCGATTGCCGCGCCTATTTTAAATGTGGAAGTCGCCGCCCTTACCAAGGACTATTCCTCTCAGCTGAAAATTATCGGCGCTGCGCAGCAGAATCCGGACGCATTTTCTAATCTGCCCGGTTTCATGGACGCGGTTTCCACGTTGAACCTTCATTTTTTGGGGATCGACCTTACACAGACCCCAACACTTGCGTTTAACCTGCTGATTCTGGTTCCGGTTCTATCTGGTATTACATCGCTGCTGGTGTCGTTCTTCACGATGAAGCAGACCGCGGCGACTGCCGGAGACAATCCGCAGATGGCCGGAATGACCAAAAGCATGTTTTTCATGATGCCGGTAATGTCCATTTGGTTTGCGTTCATTCTGCCGGCCGGAGTGGGTATCTACTGGATTATTTCCAACCTGCTTATGGCAGTTCAGACCTATTTGCTGAATAAGTATATGAACCCCGGAAAGCTTGCGGAAGAGGCAAAAAAGGAATACGAAGAACGAAAAGAAGTAGAACGCCAAAAACGGATTGAGGCGAAAAAGAAGCTTCGGGAGCAGGGAGTTCCGGATGACGACACAGTGCCCTTGAAGGAGCTAAATCGCCAGAGACTTGCGGCAGCTAGAAAACGTGACGCTGAGAGATACGGTGAAGAATATAAAGAAGTCACGGATGAAGATTTGAAGTGACAGGAGGGCACCATGAAAGAAAGCATCAAAGAAGCGAGAAATGTTGAGGAAGCGATTGAGCTTGCGTGCCGGGAACTCGGTATGCCCAGGGACGAAGTTGAATTTGAAATTATCAATCTTCCCAAACGAGGGTTTTTAGGACTGCGGAACACGCCTGCCAAAGTGCGTGTTTATCTTGATGAACCTGAGCCGATTGTGCAGCAAACCCGTGTAAGCCCTGTATCGGATCGTGAAAAGAAAACCGACAAGCCATTCAGACCCGCCCCGCCCAAACAAGAGCAGAAGCAGGAGCTCAAACAGGAACCCAAACAGGAAGCTAAAAGTTCAGAAAAACCGCAGGATACTGCTCCCCAAAAGGAAGAGGCGCCGGTAGAGCTGAAATTTGTAAGCGCGGGCGAAGTTGACGGAAAAGCAAAGTCAGCCGCCGATTATGTCCGGAATGTGCTGGCTGAAATGGGTGTGGCGGCTGAAATTTCTGTCGCGTTCACCGAAAATGGAATCGTTCTTCGTCTGTCCGGCGAAGGATTAGGCGTGATCATCGGACGCCGCGGGGAAACGCTGGATTCTCTGCAATATCTTGCGGGTCTGGTCGCGAACCGTCAGGAAGGCGATTATATGCGCGTGACGATTGATTCCGGAAATTACCGTGAAAAACGCGAGCATACGCTGGAACAGCTGGCAAAGAAGCTGTCCTCTTCCGCGATCCGCTATGGGCGCCCGTCCACGCTGGAACCGATGAATCCTTATGAACGCCGTATCATTCACTCGACTGTTTCTAAAATTGAAGGGGTTTCTTCTTCTTCTATCGGAGAGGATCCAAATCGCCGTGTCGTCATAACGCCCGACCGTCTTCGTCCGCAGGGAAACCGCGGCGGTAGAGGAAAAGGCGGCAAACCGTTTGGGGATCGCCCGCCTCACAGAAATGACCGCCGTGAGGGCGGAGAAAACCAGCGCCGTGACAATCCGGGACGCGGAAATGGGAATGGCTCCCGTCCTCCGTTTAACCGGGAGAGAACCGGCGAGGTTGTGCGCCCGACCCCCACAAAAGTGGACCGCGTTTTTGCAGAAGAGCTGGAGCAGACACCGCGCCCGGTTCAGGCAAATCCTCAGCCTGCAGAGAAGCCCGCTCCCGCTCGGACGGAAGTGCGCAAGGAAGGCGACGATCTTCCGCTGTACGGTAAAATTGAGCTGTAAGATTGTTTGAATACGACAAAAGGGGAGGTTTCACGTGAAACTTCCCCTTTTTGACGAACTGAACCGCGATTATTCCGGAAACGATTGGAGGAAGCCATGGATATAAATACAATTGCTGCGATTGCGACACCGCTCGGCGTTGGCGGAATCGGTGTCGTGCGGATATCCGGCAAAGATGCTTTCGCGGTTGCTGACAGGCTGATTAAAACCGCGCAAAACGGCTTGGTATCGGAGATGAGTGGATACACCTGTGCCTATGGCCGCGCTTATGATGCCGAAGGCGACATTGACGAAGTGGTGGTTACGGTGTTCCGCGCCCCCCGAAGCTATACCGGGGAGGATGTTGTGGAAATTTCGTCGCATGGTGGGGTTTATCTTGTTGGGCGCATCCTGCGTGCCTGCTGCGAAAACGGCGCGCGGCTCGCGTTGGCAGGCGAATTTACTAAGCGCGCATTTCTCAGCGGCAAGCTGGATTTGACACAGGCGGAAGCAGTTGCTGATTTGATTTCCGCGCAGGGAAAACAGGCGGCCAAGGCCGCGCTCACCGCGCGTGATGGCGCGCTCTTTCATAAAATTGACCATGTATGCGGACGCCTTGTGGAACAGGCGGCGCATCTGGCGGCCTGGATTGATTATCCAGAAGAAGAAATCGTGGAAGTAGACGCGCGGGAGTTGTCTTCTGTCTTGCAAAACTGTGAGAAAGAGCTTTCCCGGTTGCTGGATTCCTACGATGCGGGGCGTGTGATTCGTGAGGGGATTGACGCTGCAATAGTCGGGCGGCCGAATGTTGGAAAATCGACGTTGATGAATCTTTTGTCCGGTTATCGCAGAAGCATCGTGGCAGACCTTGCGGGGACAACCCGCGATGTGGTGAGTGATACTGTGCAGTTTGGCGACATTGTGCTGCATCTTTCGGATACCGCTGGGATCCGATCCTCCGACGACCCGGTTGAACGGGCAGGGGTCGAGCTTGCGGTGGAACGTCTGGAACGGGCGCAGCTGGTGCTTGCGGTATTTGACGGCTCTCAGCCGCTCGATGAGGATGACCAGAAGGTGATTTCTTTCTGCGAGGGAATGACCTCGATTGCGCTGGTCAATAAGAACGATCTTACGCAGGTGCTGAATCTGAAGGAACTGGAGGGGCATTTTTCCAGAGTGCTGTCTCTTTCCGCAAAAGAGGGAAACGGCGCCGAAAAGCTTCGTGAGCAGATTCAGCAACAGTTTCGCCTTGGGGCATTCGACAGCTCCGCCGCAATGTTGGCAAACGAACGGCAGCGCGCTGGGGTGCTGCATGCTGTTTCGGAAATCCGGGAAGCAAAAGAAGCAATTGATTCTGGTGTATCTTATGATGCGGTTTGCGTCTGCATTGAAAATGCGATTGACCGGCTGTTGGAGCTGACCGGAAAGCGAGCCTCGCAGGAAGTGGTTGATCAGGTGTTTTCTAGGTTTTGTGTAGGAAAATAAAAGTTTATGGGTGAGTGGCTGCGACCGGATGTTTCATGTGAAACATCCGGCATGGCGATTAGGGGGAACTAGCATGCAAACATATCTTGCAGACAGCTATGATGTTGCGGTAATCGGTGCCGGACATGCCGGAATCGAAGCGGCGCTGGCGTCTGCGCGCTTAGGCGCAAAAACAATTCTTTTTACCATATCAATGGATGCAATCGGCAACATGCCCTGCAATCCGTCTATCGGGGGAACCGCAAAGGGGCATCTTGTCCGTGAAATAGACGCGCTCGGCGGCGAAATGGGGAAGGCAGCGGATGCAACGTTTTTGCAGAGCCGGATGCTCAACCGTGGGAAAGGCCCTGCGGTGCACAGCCTGCGGGTGCAGGCCGACCGCAAGGACTATCATCGTTATATGAAGCACTGTGTGGAGAATCAGGATGGGTTGGATATCAAACAGGCTGAAATTGTTGAGATTCGCACAGAAGCCGGCAGGGTTTCGGCAGTGGTAACCGATCTTGGCGCGGTGTTCCCCGTTCGGGCGGCCATCCTCTGCACCGGAACTTTTTTGCGCGGCAAAATCTATGTGGGGGAGTTCACCGCAGAAAGCGGCCCTGACGGGATGCATCCGGCGAGAGAACTTTCCAATTCCCTACGCGAACTTGGGGTTCCGCTGCGCCGGTTTAAGACCGGAACACCCGCGCGTGTTGACAAACGGTCGATTGATCTCAGCAAAATGGACGTGCAGGAGGGCGATACTCCCATAGTGCCGTTCTCTTTTGAAACCGATCCGGCAAGTTTGCAAAACCGCTCCGTCTGTTATATGACTTACACCAATGAGCGTACGCACGAGGTCATTCGGGAAAATCTGCACCGGTCTCCGCTTTACGGCGGTAAAATTGAGGGAATTGGGCCGCGCTACTGCCCGAGCATTGAGGACAAGGTTGTCCGTTTCCATGATAAAAACCGCCATCAGCTGTTTATTGAGCCGATGGGACTGGATACCAACGAGATTTATCTGCAGGGGATGTCTTCTTCGCTGCCAGAAGAAGTGCAGATTAAAATGTACCGCACGATTGAAGGGTTTGAGCATCTTAAAATTATGCGCAATGCCTATGCCATCGAGTACGATTCGGTGGACCCGACCAGCCTGAATGCGTCTTTGGAATTCAAAATGGTTGGCGGGCTTTATGGGGCGGGGCAGTTTAACGGCACGTCAGGTTATGAAGAAGCGGCGGCACAGGGCTTGGTTGCGGGAATCAACGCCGCACGGATGATGCAGGAAAAACCGCCGGTGATTCTGGATCGCGCCAGCTCCTATATCGGGACGCTGATTGACGATCTGGTCATCAAGGGCTGCAACGACCCCTATCGCATGATGACTTCACGCTCAGAATACCGCCTGCTGCTGCGGCAGGATAACGCAGATGCCCGTCTGACGCCAACTGGTCATGAAGTCGGACTGATTAGGGAAGAACGCTGGACGAAATTTTGCAAAAAGCAGGAGCAAATTGCCTTAGAAATCAAGCGCTTAGAGAAAACCTCGGTTTCGCCGGTCGAAGCACTCAACGAGCTGCTTGTTTCACGTGAAACATCGGCAATTACTACGGGTACCCGGCTTTTTGAACTTTTGCGCCGCCCGCAGATTGGCTATGAGGACCTTGCGCCGTTTGACAGCGGCCGGGAACCGCTATCCGCGGATGTCCGCGAGCAGGTGGAAATCACAGTTAAATATGAGGGATACATTAAAAAGCAAAGGGCACAGGTGGAGCAGATGCGCCGACTGGAAGGAAAAAGCCTGCCGGACGGGCTGGATTACAGCTACGTGGGAGGTTTGCGTCTGGAAGCGGTCGAAAAGCTCTCCAAGGTGCGCCCCGCCAATATCGGGCAGGCGTCCCGCATCAGCGGGGTCAGCCCGGCGGATGTTTCCGTGCTTTTGATCTGGCTGGAACAGCATAAAAGGGACCTAAACTCAAATGAAAGCGGGGCGGGCGCATGATTGACAGGGCAAAACTGAAAGAATATGCATCTGCGCTGGGCATTTCGCTGGAAGATGCTCAGCTTGAACAGTTTGACTGCTATGCCAAAACTTTGGTGGAGTGGAACCAAAAGATGAACCTGACGGCAATTATCGAGCCGCTGGAAATCGTCATCAAGCATTTTATCGACAGCCTCACGCTGCTAACAGCCGTGGAACTGCCGCAGGGGGCCAGCGTGATCGATGTCGGAACCGGAGCGGGATTTCCGTCTGTTCCGGTGAAAATCGTACGCCCTGACATTCGTTTGACCCTGCTCGACAGCCTGAACAAGCGTGTGGTTTTTCTAGGCGCGCTTTCTGCGGCGCTGAAGCAGGAAAATGATTGCATTCACTTCCGTGCAGAGGAAGCGGGAAGAAACCCGGAATATCGCGAGCAATTCGATCTGGCGACCGCCCGCGCGGTTGCACATCTGCGGGAGCTGTCCGAATACTGCCTGCCATTTGTCAGGGTAGGGGGGAGGTTCGCCGCGATGAAAGGCGGCGACGTGGATGCCGAGCTAGCCGAGTCCTCAAAGGCAATCGAGCTGCTGGGCGGAGAGATAGAGAAAATGAAACATTTTTCACTGCCTGACGATAGCCGGAGAAGTATTATCATCATCAAGAAAATATCGCAGAACACGACAAAATATCCGAGACCATCTGCTAAAATCGCAAAAAATCCGCTGATTTAATTCTTAAATCAGCGGATTTTGTTGTTTATTGCGACCGAAAGTTCTGGAGTTTTTGCATAAACCATGCTAACATGAGCGTAACATAAAACTGGAAGGACGTGTGAACAGATGGGGATGCTTTTAAAACAGCGGACTGTTAACCGCGTTGTTCTGCTTGACACCCAAAAAATTACACCAAGCCCCTATCAGCCTCGCCGCCAGTTTGAGCAGAAAGCGCTTCAGGAACTGGCGGACAGCATCGCACAAAGCGGTCTGCTTCAGCCAATTACCGTTCGGGAGGCTCTCTCGGGATATGAGCTGATCGCAGGCGAACGCCGTCTGATGGCGTGTAAGTTGCTGTGTATGGAGCAGATACCCGCAATTGTTGAGCGCTATGATGACGAAAAATCGGCGGTATTTTCTCTAATTGAAAATTTGCAGCGTCGAGACCTTAACTATTTTGAGGAAGCTGCAGGAATCCATCAGCTGATGGAGCATTACAACATGACGCAGCAGCAGGTTGCGCGGAGACTTGGAAAAGCGCAGTCGACCATTGCCAATAAACTGCGGCTGCTTAGTTTCAGCGAACCGATGCGCCAGAGAATGCTCGACGCCGGGCTCACAGAGCGCCACGCACGCGCACTGCTCAAACTATCTGATGAAATGATGATCAGCCAGGCATTGGAATATATTGTACGGGAACGGCTGAATGTTGGCGAGAGCGAGCGATATATTGATCAAATCGCACAGCCGGAGGTGCCGGAAAAACCCAAACCGACCCGCTTGTTTGTGGTAAAGGATCTGCGGATCTTTATGAACACCATCTCCCGCGCGGTATCGACGATGAAGCTCGCGGGAATCGAAGTGGATACCCGCAAGACCGAGGATGATGAGTATATTCACTACACACTTAAAATCCCGAAAAAGAGTGCTTATAAATCGCACACAGCCTGATCTTTTTCAGAGGACAGGCAGTTACAGTGGTTGCCGTATTTCGCAGCGTTGTTTCACGTGAAACAGCACACGATGAATCACGTTCGGAATTGGTCAAAATAAATACACGTTTCCCTGCAAAAAAGCCGCCGTCGGGCGGTTTTTTTGCGTCTGCCAATTAGCAGACAAAAAAAGTGATTGAAAGGGAAGAGAGCGCGGAAAAAAGCACACATCAAAACCAATGTTTCACATGAAACATTTTTTGTGACAGATGATACTTTCCATGGCGGCAAAAGTGTGCTATAATCAAAATTAAATAATAGGTCCGGCAGCCAGATGTGTAAGCGGGAGGAAAAAATGGGCAAAATAATAGCAATCGCAAACCAAAAAGGCGGCGTTGGCAAAACGACCTCTGCTGTTAACCTTACGGCGGCGCTTGGCGCGAAAGGTCACAAAGTTTTGCTGGTAGATATTGACCCACAGGGAAACTCCACCTCGGGGCTCGGCGTAAATAAACGTGACCTTAAGCTGTCCACCTACGAGATTCTGGTTTCCAATGTGCAGGCCACAGAGGCGGTGGTGCACACGCCGTTCCAGAATGTGGATCTGCTGCCTTCCAACATTGCACTGGCCGGAGCTGAAATCGAACTAATTGAGCTGGAAAACCGTACGATGCGTTTAAAAAACGCACTCATCAAGTTGAAATCCAGTTATGAGTTTATTTTGATCGACTGCCCGCCCTCGCTCGGCATCATCACCCTAAACGCGTTTACCGCATGTGATACCTTATTAATACCAATTCAATGTGAGTATTACGCACTGGAAGGACTTTCCCAGCTGATGTCAACCTTGCGGCAGGTCAAACGTCTCTATAACCCCAACATTGACATTGAGGGGGTTCTGCTGACAATGTATGACAGCCGCCTCAACCTCACAACGCAGGTAGTGGCGGAACTTAAAAAGTATTTTCCGCAAAAAATATACCGCACGGTGATTCCGCGCAATGTACGCCTATCCGAGGCCCCCAGCTTCGGGCAGCCGGTCATGTATTATGACCGCGCCTCCAGAGGCTGTGCCGCCTATGACGAGCTGGCGGATGAATTTTTGCAGAAAAACAGGAAACTAATGAAACAGAACAGTTAGGAGGATGCAAAGTGGCGAAAGCAAAAGGCGGACTGGGCAAAGGGCTGGAGGCGCTGTTTGTGGATAATAACACCGACGCGGCTTCCACTTCGGTGCTTGCTATCAATGATATTGAGCCGAACCGGGACCAGCCCCGTAAGCAATTCGACCCGGCGGCCCTGGCTGATCTGGCCGATTCCATCAGGGAGTACGGAGTGCTCCAGCCGCTGATGGTGCGCCCCATGACCGACGGCAGCTATCAGCTTGTCGCCGGGGAACGCCGCTGGCGTGCCGCGCGCATGGCGGGGCTGTCCGAGGTTCCCGTAGTTGTGCGGGAACTGAGCGATGTGCAGACGATGGAGCTCGCACTGATTGAAAATTTGCAGCGCGAAGATCTCAACGCCATCGAAGAAGCTGCCGGCTATAAAGAACTTATGGAAAAATTTGGATTTACACAGGAGCAGGTTTCCGCAAGAGTTGGGAAGTCACGCCCGGTGGTGACCAATGCGCTGCGCCTACTCAATCTGCCGCCCGAGGTGCGAACCATGGTGGAAACAGGGCAGATTTCGGCGGGACATGCCCGCGCGCTGCTGGCGTTTGAAGACGACAGCGCGATTCGTTTAATTGCAAAAGAAATTCTCAAAAAAGGGCTCTCCGTGCGGCAGGTAGAGCAGCTGGCTAAAAAGAGCCGCCAGGAAAAGAAAGATCCCAGGCAGCAGAGCGCATGGGATAACAGCTATTTCGCAGAAGTTCAACTCGCGCTCTGCCAATGCCTTTCTCGAAAGGTCAAGGTGGAAGGCGAAGGGAACAAGGGCAAGCTGGTCATTGAGTTCTATAACGAGGACGACCTGCGGCAGATCGCCGCCGTGCTGGAAAAGTGCGAAAATTAATGATATTTCAGCAAAATATCCATTTGGAATAGATAATTGGAGGAACAAAGAACATGTTGGACATTAAGTTTATCAGGAGCAACCCGGACGTCGTTAAAGAAGGCATGAAAAAGCGCAACAAAAATATGGACGCCCAGGTAGACGAAATTTTGGAAATCGACCGCGAACGCCGCGAAATCAGCGCGAAATCCGACGGCATGAAGGCAGAGCAGAACGCCGCCTCCAAACAGATTCCCGCAATGAAAAAGGAAGGCAAATCCACCGACGAGCTGATGGCGCGGATGAAGGAGCTTTCGGAGGCTGTAAAGGAATGCGGCGTGAAGCTGGCAGACCTGGAAGCGCGTCAGCAGGAGATTATTTACAGCATTCCTAATATTCCGCATGCATCCGTGCCCGCAGGGCAGGACGACCGCAGCAACCTTGAGATGCGTCATTTCGGCGAGCCGACCAAATTCCCCTATGAGCCGAAGGCGCATTGGGATATTGGCTCGTCTCTGGGCATTCTTGACCCCGAAACTGCCGGAAAGGTGACGGGAGCCCGGTTTCATTTTTACAGAGGCTTGGGCGCGCGTCTGGAACGTGCGGTCATCAACTATTTCCTCAACACCCACACCAGCCGCGGCTATACCGAAATTCTGCCGCCGTTCCTTGCGAACACCGCATCAATGACCGGCACCGGTCAACTTCCGAAATTCGCGGAGGATATGTATAAAATCGAGCATGAGGATTTTTATCTGATCCCAACCGCCGAAGTGCCCGTTACCAACATGCACCGCGACGAGATTCTTGACGGCACAAAGCTGCCGATGAAATACTGCGCCTATTCTGCCTGTTTCCGCGGCGAAGCGGGGAGCGCCGGGCGCGATACACGCGGCCTGATTCGCCAGCATCAGTTCAACAAGGTGGAGCTGGTGAAATTTGCCCGTCCGGAAAATTCCTACGAGGAACTGGAGAAGTTGACCAATGACGCGGAGTTTGTTTTGCAGGGCTTGGGCCTGCCATACCGCGTGGTAACGCTCTGCGGCGGCGACCTTGGCTTTTCCAGCGCGAAAACCTATGATATTGAGGTCTGGATGCCCTCCTACGGAAGATATGTGGAAATCAGCTCCTGCTCGAACTTCGAGGACTTCCAGGCGCGCCGCGCGGCAATCCGCTTTAAGGATAATGTGAAGGAAAAAGCACAGCTGGTGCACACACTGAACGGTTCTGGTGTGGCTGTGGGCCGCACCGTCGCGGCAATTCTGGAAAACTACCAGAATGATGATGGCAGCGTTACCGTTCCGGAGGCGCTACGCGCCGCAATGGGTGTGGACGTCATCCGCTGAACCGGAGATAAAGGGCTTTCATTGCCCGGGAACCTGCCTGTTTTGGCAGGTTCCCGGCTTTTGCATAAAATCGGAAGAATCAGACAGCAAAATCCGACGCATGTTTGGCGGCAAACCGAACAAGCTATAAGGAGGGACAGCGAAGATGGAGACTTGTCAGAAACACATCAAAGTCATCGAGCCGGAATGTGATCTCCGGCAGAAAATGAGCATTTCCAATATCATGCGGCATGCCCAGCAGATGGGCAGCGATCATCTGGAGCAGTTTGGGTTAGATTATAATCAGATGGTGCAAGACGGCATGGTTTTTCTGGTTGCTAAACAGTTGATTACTATCCATAGGCGGCCGTCCTTCGGGGAAAGGCTGCTGCTGACCACCATACCCCGCAAGCCGAAAGGCGCCCAGTTTATCCGAGATACGTTTTTTGAAACGGAGGAGGGGGAGCGGCTGATTGATGTGAGTATTGCATGGCTGCTTGCCGATCCGCAAACCCACAAAATACTGCGCCCTGCAATGTTTGACATTTACGGGCTGGAAATGTCCCCCAACGAGGGGGAAACCATCACCCGATACCGGATTCAAAAGCCGGACAGCGCGGGAGTCGCCCATCTTCGCCAAGTGCGCTTCAGCGATCTGGATTACAACGGCCACATGAACAACGCCATCTATGCCGAGGTGGTCATGGATGCGCTCCCCGCAGAAACAGTAATGGAAAAGGAACCTGTTTCGTTCGGCATTTTGTTCCAGAAGGAAGCCAAATTCGGACAGGTCATTAATCTGAACGTTTGCCCCAAGGAAGAAGACGGGTACTATATCAGCGGACAGGTCGCGGGGGAACGCTGTTTTGAAGCGGAACTCTTCTTTCGATAATTTCTGCTAAAAATGAAAAAATAACTATTGACAAACGCAAATTCGTGGGTTATAATTTAATTCGCTCACTTGTGCAGGACATCCCTGGGCGGAGTAAATGGCGGTATAGCTCAGCTGGCTAGAGCATTCGGTTCATACCCGAAGTGTCACTGGTTCAAATCCAGTTACCGCTACCAACGAGTGAAGTTTCGTCTCAAACTGAGACTTTACTCATAAATGCAAGGCCTGTTCGTCAAGCGGTTAAGACACCGCCCTTTCACGGCGGGTTCGCGGGTTCGATTCCCGCACAGGTCACCAAAAAAGACGCTTTCTTCGGAAAGCGTCTTTTTTTATCCCTGCTTTTTGCCGGCAGGGGAGGGGAGAGGGTTAGACATCGTCCCCAAGGCCAAACAGATCAAGACATTCATTTCTATAGAAGGCGCGCAGCTTGTGGCGTTTGCGGCCTTCCGCCCTTGTCAGAATTGAAACATCACATTTATTGCTTCTGCGTTGGAAAATACTCTGGCGAAGCTCGACGACCGTAATTTTTCGCCACGGAACAATTACTGTGTGTAGATAAAACCCAGATGAATAACGGACTGTAAAGAAACTCTCTGCTTTAGACAGCCCGGATGAAAGATAATCCAGAATGCGCACCCCGAAATACCAAGATGCGGGCGCTGCTGCCATAAAAGCGGCAAACCGAATCACATCCGCCCATAGCGGAAACAGGCGAATGGCGAAAGCCGCCGAAAACGGAATCAGCGCACAATAAACAGCGGGCAACAGCAGGAATTTCAAAAACGCTCCGCGTCCTGGACGGAGTTTACGGTCGGATGACACAAATTCCGGCAGCAAAAGCGCCAAACGGGAAAGGACGCGTGTTTTACGGGAAAAAGGAACAATTGCGGCAATGTCCGCCTGTTCTTTCCCAAAGCCGATTGCGTTGAGATAGACAGAATAGAGCCGCAGCAATCGGGTAAGCAGGCTTTGCCTGAGGTCCACAAAGCTGATTTCGGAAAGCCGCAGGGAATAGCGCTTGTGCATCAGCACGCCGCCGCTTACCCGCAGGGTATCGGCTGTACGGACAGTCAGCAGGTCTTTCGTCTTTAAAAGGTTGACGAGGAACGCCGCAAACCATCCAACAAACAGAAACAGCGCGGCGGTCGCGGCAATCGGCGGGAGGCCAAAAGCGATTTTGCGAGCGGTTTCCTCAAGCGTATGGCGAAGCAGGATGGAGAGCTCTTCGCCCAAGAGCTTGCCTGCCTGAGAGACGAAAGTGGAAACCATCACAATCCCCGGGAAGGTGTTGGAGGTAAATAGGGACAGGAGCACGATGCTCCAGATACCGGGGCGGTATTCGTGTGAGACACCGGCTAGATTCTGAAGCGGTTCATTGCGCAATTCCAGAATGCGTTTTGCCTCTTCTCTGCGCACATAAAAGGAGAAATCTGCTTTTCTGGTGCCCCTTGCCGCCGTGTCAACACGGATTTTCGTAATGCGCAGCGGACGCAGCCACAACGAAGAACTTGCGGAAAGGGTGGAGATGTGGCGCATAGGAATCCGCATTTTACGCCGAAATAATATACCATATGTTAAATATAACTCATAATTATCCAAATGGTATTTAAAATTCATCCATTTTAGCGTTGAAATAAGAAACAGGACAAGAACAAGCAGTACATCAATCCAGGTCCCCCTAAACCATTGGGCGAGGTTGCCTTGCAGTGCAAAAAAGAAGCTGCGCAAAAGCGGGATAATCAACAAAAACAAAAACCGATAAAGATAGAGGAAGATGGAAAAGGGGTGTGTTCGTAAAAACCCGGTATGGCTAATCATCGGCGTTATCCCTTTCCGGCAGGTTTGGAGTCAGCATGTCGCGCAGCTCCTCCGCTTCCTCGCGATGCATACCGGGGACGGAAAGATGGCTGCCCGCCAGATACAACACCAGAGAGCAAATTGAAAACCGCCGTTCCAGCGGCGTGGATAAAATGGCGGCATACTGCACCGCGTGCAACGGCACCGCCTTGATGCGGGTGTACAGGACGCCGCAATGCAGCAGAAAAGCGCGGCGGTTTAAGGCATAGGAAAGCCGGCGATATCTTAACGGATAGTATAAAAATACAAGAAACGTACAAACGGTAATCCATAATCCGGTGAAAATCCACCAAACCGGTTCGCGAACAGCCGCGAACCGGTGCGATAGAAAAACAAAAAGGGCTACGGCTGGCAGCAGTCGCAGCCTCCAAACGGTCAGAATACGAGAATCCGGTTTTTTAAGCGGCATGGATGAAGCCCCTATGAATCAAATAAGAAGAAAAAATCGCTTCAATAAAGAAAGTGCGATTCCGATGTAAAAGGCGCGATGTGCGCCCTTTCGTCAACTGCAAAACAGATGAGTACCGATTCGTTTGATGACCGGTCGGGTACGGATCCATTTGTTTGACGTTTTGTCCGGGTTAAAATAGTAGATGGCGCCGCCGGACGGATCTGACCCGTTCAGCGCTTCGCGCGCGGCCTTGCGGGCAGATTCTGAAATCGCCTCATGAATCTGGCCGTCCGTAATTGCGGTAAACGCGCCCGGCTGATAGACAACACCATAGAGGGTGTCGGGGAAGGAAGGGTGCTCCACGCGGTTCAGCACACAGGCGCCAACGGCCACCTGCCCTTCAAACGGCTCGCCTCTCGCTTCCGCCGATATGATATTTGCAAGCAGGTTAATATCACTGCCGGAGGTACCGGTGCTGTCCTGAGAACCGCCGGCGGAGATTCCCATTGCCTTAAGGGTGGCGGGGCCTGCGACTCCGTCCGCGGTCAGGCCGTTCTTTTTCTGGAACGCGACAACGGCGTTTTTGGTTTTGACACCGAAAATACCGTCCACGGTGCCGCTATAGTAACCCCAGTTTTTCAGGACGGTCTGAATCTGGCGCACTTCGTTGCCCTGTGAGCCACTTTTTGAAAGCACGCTGGTCACTTCAAGCTGTGTACTATATAATAGAAGGCCTACCAGCAGAAAAAGCGCCACGCAGAGTGAGAGCACACGTAGAATAAAAGTGGATTGATTACAATTTTCTGACTGCTGAGACATAAAAATCCTCCTTAAAAAAACGGTCAGTAGTTAGTATGTACAGGCATTTCTAAATTATGAGCGCTTATTTACAATGAAACGGAAGAAAACAAGAACAAGTCCTTCCTATATATAGTATAATAACCATCAGACAGCATCTAAATACAGATTTTTAAAGAAAAAGAACCTTTTTTTAAAAAACATTGCGAAAAGGTGTTGACAAAAACAGTGGGGAATGGTATTATAACTA
>CAUQLV010000008.1:0-85407 GCA_963519235.1 uncultured Oscillospiraceae bacterium | reverse complement strand
ATGCGGTCTTTCAGGTCATGGAGCGCTGCCGTCACATCGGGGTCAACCAACCTGACACGGGACACAAACCCTTTGAAAACCGATAGCACGGGAGGGTTAAGATACGGCAGATTTTCGTCTACTGCCGTCAGGATGTCCTCGTTTCTGAGGTAGGCTGTGGTGATGATACTGAGCGCTGTTTCCAGCTCCGCCGCAATATCCCGCTTGAAGTGGCTGGCTGTGAGCTTTACCCACCAGAAAGGCAGGAACATACAGCCTACCGCCATCACAGGAACAAGGAAAAAGTTCGAGAGCATAATGGCGATGGATGCGCCCACGGCAAAACACAACAGGGACAGGGCACAGAGCATGGGAAAGCGTGCCGTCCTGCCGGTTACCTTGAGAATGGACTGCACTTCGGCAATTTCCCGGCGCAGATAGGACTGCTTTTTCCTGCGGGTGAATTCACCCACTTCGTCGCGGAGAGACTTGGGCCTGTCGGTGAGCTTTCCGAATACCGCCGCGGTAAACTCTATCGGGGTAAGGCCGAGTAAAAGAAAAGAGCCTGCTATCATTCCGATGCAGGCGATTAAAAGTACCGTTGTCATGCGCTTTGCGCCTCCTTTCCCCGCAGGCTCTCGATGACCGCCTGGGGCATGCCGTTTTCCAGCAGCCGCTTGGCGAGGCTGTCCGAGATGGTGTTGACCTGCTTGTGGTGTCCCTCAATGATGAACTTGCCGTCCTCCATGCGGTTTTCGGTGATGACATACTGGAACAGCGGACGGTAGTGCCTGGTTCCATCCGGCATGATCTCGCACTCCTGAATCTCCATCATGCGGCGCTGCTTGTTTTCAAGCTGCTTGCAGAACACCACAATGGGATAGGCTTCCGTCACATAGTCCATGAGGGTCTGATCGGACATATCCACGGCGCGTTTGCAGAGAGACACCATTCTTCGGTAGGTGGCCTCGCAGGAGTTGGAGTGGATGGTGGTCAGCACGGCTACGCCGGTTCGGGCGGCTTCTTGGGCGGCATTGGCCTCGGCGCCTCTCATTTCACCAACCACGATGATGTCCGGATTGAAACGGAGCGCATAGTCCAGGAGGTTGGTTTGGTCGATGCGCTGGCGGTCATTGTCGCTGTCGCGGGTCAAGGTATGGATGACCGAATTGACCACCTTGCCGTCCTTTTCCCGAACCAATGCCAGCTCACGGGAGCCGTTTTCGATGGTATAGATTCTTTTGTTGTCCGGCACAGTGGTCAGCACCCAGCCTGCCACAGTGGTTTTGCCGGAGCTGGTTGCTCCCGCTACGCAGACCGATATGCCGTAGCGGATGCAGAGGGATAAAAAGTCCAGCATGGGGTCGGTCGCCGTACCGCTCCCCACAAAATCTTCTTTTTTCATGCTCTGCGGGTTGACAATACGGATGGATGCGGCGATGCCTACATCCTCGTCCACAATGGGGCTTTTAAGGACGGCAATTCGGATGTTTTTAGAAAGATGCCCCAACACGATGGGACTGGCGTTGTCTAAGACCATGCCGCTGATGTGGAGCATCCTGCGAATCACATTGACGGCGTGCTGGGGGCTTTCAAAGCGTTCCTCCAGCTTGACCGTGCGGCCGTCCGAATACTGCACCTCAATATCCCGCCACGAGTTGATGTCGATTTCCTCGATTCCGGTGCCAAAGATATATTTCGTCAGAAATCCGAACTCCGCCATTTCGGTGTAGAGAGCCTCCGCCAGCTTGCCGCCGCTCATGCCGTTTACCGAAACACGGCGGTCCTGAACATACTTGGTGATGTAGCGTTTGAGCTGCGCCTTGGCATCTTCGCCGCCCGCAGTGATGAGGGTGCTGTAATGTTCGGAAATATACTCCTGCACATCGGCAAGGACTGATGAGAAATCCTTGCCCTCTGCTTCCGGTGTGAAGAATAGCGTATGAGCGCGGTTTGTCCCTGCAAAATCCACCGGGCGGTTCACCGTAGACTCCTGATCCATGGTGTTGCTCAAAGCAGGAGCCGTTGCCTGGGGTGTGGATGGCTGGTTTTGTGTCTGCTTTTTCTGCTCCTGTTCGGCCTGTGCTTTATTTTTCCCCTTGGCAAATGCCGGGGCATTTCTCTTTTTCCCTAACATCCGAACACCTCCTTTGCGATTTTTTCAATCTCCCGACGGAACAGGCGGCTGTCTTTCAGGGACAAATCAGCCAGCAGATTCCCTGCAAGGTACTGTTCCTCCAGCTCTTGAGAGTGGATGAGGGTAAAGGCTACCGAGCCCAGCGCCTGCCCGATCTGCTCCCCGGCCTGCTGGGGCTTTACGTTGCTGGCAACCTTGTATTGCTTATCCGCATCCCATTTGGAATCCCGAAGCAGAGGGAGCTGGCTGGAGAGATAGCTCACAGACTTTAGGTCTGCATTGGCAAGGCGCAGGACGTTGTCTGCCTCCATGAGCGCCACGGCGGAGAGGATGTCATTGGCAATATAGCTGCCGCAGTCCACCACCACGCATGGAGCAATTTCCCGCAGTCCGTCCATCAGCTCCTGTGCCTGTAGCTGCTCATAGGGCGGATAGGTGTACTCGTTCTCGCCCTTTCGCATTCCAAGGATGGTCAGGTAGCTGTTTTTCTTCAGGGTAACCAGGTTGTGCTTGATGAGAGCTTCGGTTACATGGGTAGCGGCAAGGATACTGCCCAGCGAATGCTCACTCTCCAAATCGGAGGGCGGGCAGACACAGGGAAGCATGGGCGCGGTCATATCACAGAGCAGAAGCACCACGTTTTTCTTCCGGTCCGCAAGATGCTTTGCAATCTTCACGGCGGTGACCGTCTTTCCGCTGCCGGGAGAGCCCCAAACGGCAAGAATGCCGCTCTGAGGCTCCTGCTCCGGCTGGGCATCTTCCCTGGCAGACTGGCGGGTGAAGATGCTCTTTTTCTTGAAATTCAGCATCACTGCACCTCGCTTTCTGCGGGTGTTTCGGATGCAGTGCTTTCCTCCGATTCCTGAGACTTGGGTTCAGAGGAGCTGTCCTGTGGCACCTCCACAGGATACAGGGCGGCAATGACCTTGTCCTGCGCCTCTGTAAATTTGGCGGTGTTGGCAGGCGTGCCACGGTAAACGAGAGACAGGTGGAGCTTGCCGTCAGCCTCCAGCTCCGCCAACACCTTGCTCTGTTCGGGAGATACCAGCAAGGTTACGGTGGAGGGCAGCTCACGCTCATCCTTCTCGGATTTGGCCTCGCCGGTGTTGGCGTCATAGCCGGAGGAGGCCGTCACGCTGATGACCTCCACATATTTCAGCTCGGCGGGGATGACGGTCATGCCTTGCTTTTTGTAGTCGGCGGCAATGACCGACACGATATCGCCGCTCTGGAGCTTGCCGGACAGACCGTTTGCAAAGCTCTTGATGGTCACCGACATGGCCTGCTTGGTACCGTCCAGATTATAAAGGTAGGCATTCTCCGCAGCCGGGGTGTCGGACAGCTTGGTGTTCAAGATATAATCACCGATGGAGAGGTCGGCCTTGGCATACTTGCCGATGACCGTTTCGCTCTGGCGGATGACGTTGTCGGGCAGCCCGAAGCCGCCTACTTCCACGGTCTGGACCGTATCCTTTGTGATCTCATCGCCTGCTTTGATTTCCTTGACCACGCGGACAATCTCGGTTTTCTGGCTGACGGACTTGTTGAACAGCGGCGTCACGCCAAAGCAGATAAGCAGGGACAAAAGGATACAGATCACACCGACAACTGTGCGATTCTTAAAAAGACTCATAGGATTTTCCTCCTTGATTTCATTGTGATTTAGAAGCTGGCGGAGCTGTATTTGCGATATTTCACTGCTTTCACAGCTCCCGGAATAAGGGCGGCAGCCAGCGAAACGGTGGCAATACCGATGATGAAAATGGTCTTTTTTCTGCTGATATGGATTCTTTTCATAGGATGTTTCCTCCAATATTTAGAATGGTTACGGCAAGAAAGCCGAGGGACAAAAACGGCGCCATCGGCAGGGATGCCTGCGCCGCTTTCTGAGGCTCCAGTTTGCGGAGCCTTCTGATGGCTTGGGCCCAGAAATAAAAAAAGAGGGATGCCATCAGACCGAGTGTCAACCCGGCCGTGCATCCCCAAAATCCCAAAACAATGCCTGCGGCGGCAGTGAGCTTGATATCCCCGCCGCCAATGCCGTCCGGCTTGTATAGGGCGGCAATGAGCAGCGGCAGCGACGCAAGCACTCCCAAGAAATTGGCGGGGCTGAAATCAATCAGCCCCGCCAGTGCAATCAGGAGGCAGATGCTGTCTGGGATAATCCGTTTGCGGAGGTCCCACACAGAAGCCGCCAGAAGCAGAGAAGAAAAAAGCACCGCCTGTGTGATGCCATTAGCCTCCATAGTTGAACATTTCTTTGATTCTCTGTGTCAAGGTCGGCAGTACCGTTTCCCCAAACAGGGCATAAAGCCCTGCCAGAAGCAGAGCGCCGATGACAACCGCCAGCAGGATTTTAATGGCCGTATCAATGTAGCCCTCCCCGCGGTTTCCGGAAAGGGCGTTGCGTGTTCTGACTACGGCTGTGGCAGCCTTGTTCTTCAGCTTGCAAATGAGAGATTTCATGGATTTTCCTCCTTACTCGAAATGATAGGTTACGGAATACGTGATGTTGCTCTTGTTATACATACAGTCGTGATTGGTGTAATAATAGAATTCCAGCCTTGTGTACACCCCGGCGCCAAGGCTGCGGGTGAAGGTGATGCCGTTGCTGGTGGTACCGTAATCAAGCTGATCCCACTGGCCGGTCAGCCTGTTGTATCCACGCACTCTGCCAAAGTCAGAGCCACTGTGCCCGCTGACAGGCGGCACCGTAAAGGTGTATTCCGTGATGGTGGCGCCTTCGAGCCCGTTTTCCATGATAACGGAGTCAGGCCCTGTTAAGACCATCCCGCCGCCGCCGTTTGAGTCAGCCACAAAGAAAACGATGGCAGCCCAGGGCGATTCAGCGCCTGCGGAGTCCACCGCTTTGACACGGACCACATTTTTCCCACGGGGATAGGCCTGCGTTTCAGCATTTCGGCCCTCCCAGACAAGGGTGACAGCATCGCCATCGGGGTCGGAGCTGGTTGCCTTGATGGTGACCGGCGTTCCCGGTGCTACGCTGTTGCCGCCTGGGGTTCGGGTGATGACCGGCGCAGTCGGTGCAGAGTTTACAATGCTGAATGTTCTGGACACCCACTCCGAATACAGCCCGGTAGCATCTTTGGCGCGAACACGGATGGTGTGCGTGCCAATGGCATAGTAGTTGTCAGCCGCCTTGTTTTCCCACTCCAGAATGGTTGCATCGCCGTCCGAGTCAGCGGCTGTTGCGCTGATATTGACAAGGAATTTGCCGTTATTCGCTGTTCGGGTGGGGGTTGTGGTCAGGGTTACGGTCGGTGCGAAGCTGGTGATGGTGAAAGTCTTTGATGCCCAAGGAGAATATGCTCCGGCAATATCTTTGGCACGGACGCGGATAGTGTGCGTGCCTGCAGCATAGTAGTTGTCAGCCGCCTTGTTGTCCCATTCCAGAGTGGTTGCATCGCCGTCCGCATCGGCGGCCGTCGCACTGATATTGACAAAAAACTTGCCGTCCTTGACAGTGCGGGTTGGCTCTGCTGTCAGGGTAACGGTGGGGGCGGCATTGGTCACGGTGAAAGTTTTCTCGGTCCAGGGAGAGTAAGCCCCGGCGATATCCTTTGCCCTGACACGGATGGTGTGGGTACCGAGTGCATAGTAGCTGTCAGCCGCAGTGTCCGCATACTCCAAGGTCACCGCATCTCCATCGGGATCTGTGGCATTGGCGGTGATATTGACAAGGAACTTGCCATCCTTGGCGGTGCGAGTAGGAACAGCATCTACCACAGGGACATTCGGCGCCGTATTGGTTACTGTAATACTCTCCACATGGGAGATTACACGTCCTGCGCTGTCGGTGATGGAAGCGGTCAGCGTAAAAGTGCCGATGTCACGGATGACAATTCTACCGCCGTCATTGCCCAGGATTCCCTGATACTGCCCGGTATTGCCATCCTTTTGAAGTGTCCAGATCACGGCATAGCTGCCGATATGCCGAACATCCCTTGTGGCAACCTCAAACTCCGTACCGTAGTGAACGGTCTGCGGCATGGTGAAAGCATACTGCACCACAGGCAGGATGCGGATGTTTTCGCTGTGGGAATAACTGCGTTTCAGATAGTCGGTCATGGCTGCGGTGAGAACATACTCGCCGTCGCCCTTAAAGGTAATCTTGCCGCCCTGGGGGGTGAGGCTGCCGTCAAACGCCTCGGAGAGCGGAATGCTCTTACCGTCCTTGCTGATGGACCACTCCACAGGCAAAACATTGTTGTTGCCATGAGTTCTGAGGTCAATGGCGGTATCAGTGTAGGCAAAGGCAGGAAGTTCAAAGCCGATAGTCAGTACGGGAAGCACCTCGCACCTGTCCTTGCTTTCGTACAGAAAGATACGGCCGGTATCATCGGTGATTCTCGATACCAGCTCATAGATGCCCGCTCTTTTGAGGCGGATGGTACCGCCGTCATTCGAGAGCTTTCCGTCCACATAAGTCGACCAATCTTGGAAACCGAATGTGTTATCCACCAGCCATTCAACGGTGAGACCGTCCAGATGGTTGGCTTCGGTTTTGACCACAATATCGGTGTCGGTATGGGCGTATTTTGGCAGGCCGTAGGTAAGGTTGGGCACAGGATAAACCTTGAAGCCCTGCTCATAGCGGTAACTCCTGCCGCCATCATCGGTGAACTCCGCTTTCAGGATATAGCTGCCCTTGGAGCGGAACTTCAGCTCGCCGCCGCTGTTGCCCAGCGTACCCTCCGCTGCATCGGTGAGGGATACCTCCTTGCCGTCATGCAGCAGAGACCATTTGGCGGTATGGCTGCCGATCTCTCCGAACACCGCTTCCACCACAACCGCTTTGTCGGTATGGAAGACTTCGGGCAAGTAAAATCCCGCCGAGCCCACCGGGTAGACCGTGATGCCTGCGCTACCGGCAAACACTCTGCCGGTAGCATCGGTAACGGAAGCGGTCAGCGCATAGACACCTTTTTCCTTGAATCGGATGCTGCCATGGTCGGGATCTCCTTCGATCCATGTGTCGATGTCAGCGGATTCTCCGTTGCGGGTCAGGGTGTAGGTTAGCGTGAGCCCATCCGTTTCTTTTGTTTCTGTTTTTAGCTGGGCGGTTTTATCGGTATGGGTAACTGCCGGCAGGGTGAGATTCACCTCCGCCACAGGGTAGACGGTAATGTTGCTCTGTGCGGTGACAACCTTGCCCAGCTCGTCTGTGATGGAGGCCGTGAGCGTATAGCTGCCCTTATCCTTGAACAGCACCGTGCCGCCAGCAGCGGTCAGCTCTCCGGTGACGGCTTTCTCCATATCGGCGGCGGTTCCATCTTTTTGGAGGGACCACAGCACCGAATTGGAGCCGAGATTCTCCGTGGAAAGCTCCACCGGCACGCCGGTATCGGTATGGGCGGTTTCGGGCAGTGTGAATGCCGCTGTCACCACCGGATAGATGCTGACGGTCTGCTCATGGGTCACCGTGGCGCCCCGGCTGTTTTTCGCCGTGGCAATGAGGGTGATGCTGCCGGTCTGCGTGAATTTCACCTTGCCGCCTGCAGCGGTCAGTTCGCCCTCTGTCAGTCCGGGAAGCTCGGCGGGTAGTCCGTTTTTAAGAATTGTCCATGTCACGCCGCTCACATAGCGGCTTTCCGGCTTAATCTCAATTTTATCGGCGGTGTAGGCGGTTTTGGGCAATGTGAAGCTGAACTGAGGGGCGGGGACATAGGAGGAACCACCGCCGCCAGAACCGCCGCCATCGGAAGGCTTATCCTCCGGCTTGGGTGTTACGGGCGGCTTCGGAGGTTCTTCTTTTTTGATCTGTTCCTTTGCTTTCTCCGTATCCACCAGCATTTCAAAGGCTTCCGCACGGGTGGCTTTGCCGTCCGGCTTTACTGTACCGTCCGGGTAACCATCCACAATGCCGTACTTTTTGCCTGTGCAGATACAGGCTTTATCCCCATCAGCGAGCCCATCGTCATCGGAAAACCCGGTGACACAGGGGCAGGACACATCATGGTCGCCCTTGCCGATAGCCCTCACCAGCATTCGGATCATCTCCATGCGGGTGATGGGTTCATCCGGCAGGAACTTCGTGTCGAAATCGTCCTTTTGGATAATTCCTGCAATGATGAGCGCCTCTACATACTGTTCCGACCAGTGTCCGGCAATGTCAGTAAAGCGGATGGTGACTTCACTTTCATTCGGTTCTGGTAGTTCCATAGTCCTGGCAATCAGGGCAGCAAACTCGCCCCTGGTGATGATTGCATTGGGGTGTGCGAGACCATCGGGATAGCCGCTGATGACACCCTTATCCGTGAGGATTTGGATGGCTTCCTCCGCCCAATGGCCTTTGGCATCCTCAAAATATCGGTTTACCGCATAGGCGCTGCCCGCAAGCAGGGCAATCACCATGGAGATCACAAGGAGGATGCTGAGAGGTCTTTTCATTTTCTCCTTCATCGTCTACCTCCTACATCCCGCCCATGACAGGCTGGCTTTGCTCCTGCTGGGGTTCGGGAGATTCCTGTTTCTGTGCGGCGGTCTGCCCCTGAGTGAGCGCCTGCTGGTAGGCACCGATGACCGCCTTGTCAAATTCCGCTTTGGCTTCTTTGGTGCAAGGGAAGCAGATATCCTTGTACTCACCGTTTCCGGCTTTATAGCTGGGCATGGAGACAAACAGCCCCTTGGAGCCGTCCATGATCTTGATGCCCCGCACGGCAAAATCGCTGTAGATGTTAACCGAGGCGGTGGCCTTGCAGCTTCCCTCCGGACGGATGGAATGGATTTTTACATCGTACTTGGGGACAGCCGGTGTTGTATTCTTAGGCATGGTTTTTCCTCCTTCTTAAAATTGCCGGTACTCTTAACCGGCGTAGTTGAACATCTCCTTGATACGCTGAGTCAGAGTCGGCAGCACGGTTTCGCCAAACAGTGCGTAGAGCCCTGCAAGGAGCAGGGCACCGATGACAACGGCCAGCAGGATTTTAATGGCTGTGTCGATGTAGCCCTCCCCGGCACTCTCTGAGAGAATGCGCCTGCCGCGGAATACAAGTCTGGCGGCGGTGTCCTTTGCCGCCGTCAGCTTATGAGAAACCGCAGCTTTTACTTTTTTGATAACATGAATCATATGGTTTTCCTCCGTTCTATTGATGGAGGGCATAAGAAAAGACAGCCCAAGGCTGCCTACATACTCATGCCCATGGTTTGGGTCTGCTCCGGTGACTCGAAGCTGATTTTCTGGAATCCGAAACGGTCGCAGTAGTGGTACTCGCTGCCCTGTGCATCGTAAAGCTCCACCACGTCCGACATGGAAAGGGAATGCCCGTTATATCCGGGCGGGTGATTTATATTGCACCTTGCATAGATGGCTTCGAGGTCGTTGGTATCAAGCTGTCCATCATAGGCGACACGGTAAGCCTCAGGAGACGGCTCTCCGAACTGCCGCACCATTTCCTCATAAGGAATAAACTTCATGTGGATATCTACATCGGGCTTGAGCTGCCAGATGCGGACATTTTTCAACGGAGCAGCAGTTTCGATACCGCCCAGCCGTTCCCCGGCAAGAAGCCGCTCCATCACGCCATCCGTCCACTGCGGCGTTAGGGAACGGCTTTTCAGCCAAGCAGACAGCTCATTGCTCTGAAAGATGTTGTCCACAACTGCATTTTCTTTTTCTGTATAACCGGCCGGGTTTCCGTAATAAGAAATGAGGCCGTTTTTAAGGGAAATTCCCGGCATATTCTCACCTCCCAAGCGGTGTTTTGGAGAGCGAATACGGGTTATTTGCCATAGATGATGCTTTCCTGCATAATCAGTTCGTCCAATGCCGCAAGGCAGATGCCGCTCTGCGCCAGCATTGAAAGAATGCACGGAGGAACATCGCCTATGTGCTGCTGGATGTCCGCCTCCACCACCGTGATTTCACCGCTGTCCCCATCGGTATAGGCTTCCAGCTTGGCACCCTCGGGAATACCCGCTTCCTCCAGCAGATAGTCGGGAATATGGATGCTCTGGCTCTCGTCCAGCAGATCATGGCAGAGGGAGCAGTTAGCCACCCACTCGGCGGGGTTGTTACCGCAGCCGCATTCCGTACCGGCTTCAGGATTTTCATCGCCACAGTTATTGCAGAGGCCGCAGGCTTTGGCGAGATGGATCGTCATATCGCTTGCCAGCTCACTGAGTGCGGTGATAACACGGATAAGCTCCAGCGCCGTCATCTTACCCTTGTGGATAACGCATACACCATCGGCGGCCATCACCGCAAGGGTTTCGGCATCGGTAAACCCGCACCGCTGCTGAATAACAAGAGGGATTTGCAGGGCCTGCTCGATTTTCTTCTGATGATTTTTCATGGTCTGTTCCTCCTTAAAATGTTTGCCCCTTGATATGGGGCGAATTTTGTTTTCTGCTTCCGGTCAAAGTTCAATCCCTCCGTCATCAAATAAGTTGAGCTGTGAAGGAGCCTCCCTCGTCCGTTCTCGCATATCGTAGTTGGCAATGAGGATTTCAGGGAACTGCGCCCCATTGTCATACCTTTGCTTGATATTGTTGATTCGGGTATAGGAGTCGATTTGAATGCCCGGTGCATCATATAGCTCCCGGATAAATCCGCAGTCATTGTAGGACAGCAGGAATTTGCCCTCAATCCGCAACAGTGCATCCCGCAGGCGGATATGGTCTTTCTCCGTAAAACCATCCTCGCCTACGTTCTTATAGTAGTTCTCTGTTTCAAAGTACGGCGGGTCGCAGTAGAAGAAACTAACGGGTCGGTCATACTGCCCAATCAGCTTTTCAAAGTCCTTGTTTTCAACGACTACTTTGGCAAGCCGCCTGTGAGCCTGTTCAATGAGCGGAAAATTGGACCGTATATCATGGGGCTGGCTGCCGTAGCTCGTCAGCCCCGATGCGTAGCTGTAGCGGATGAGTTGATAAAACCAAGCGGCTTTCTGCACATCCGAGGCAGGGCTGTCACGGGCAAGGGTGTTTTTTACAAGGTCAAAATCTGCACGGGCATTGAGAACATAACGCAGTGCGTCCATGAGTTCCTCTGGCCTATCCCGCACACAGCGGTAAAGATTGACCAATAACCCATTAAAATCGTTGTACACCTCAAAGTCATTGCCGGGAAACTTATGAAAAAGAATCCAGCCGCCCCCGCCGAATACCTCGATGTATCTTTCATAGTAGAGGGGAAACAGAGTGACGATCAGCTCACGCAAAGATTTTTTGCCGCCGATCCATGACATAAAGCTGTTCAGGAGTCATCACCTCCCTCCAGCGGCAGGCGTATCTGCGTATCGTCAAACGCCGTGAGGGAACGTTTGAGTCCTGTGATGGCGGCGCTGATTCCGCTGATACGGCTTTTCATATGCCGGATGGTCAGGCGCACTTCAGCCTCAGTCTTTGCGTAGAAATAGCCGCTTTGATCACTGGCAATAGGGATACCCTCACGGCGCAGGGCATTGACAAGGTCGCGCAGTTCCTTGCCTGAAACGTGGAATGTGTATTCCATCATTTTGCTTGTGACGGCATTTTCAGCGCCGTGATGATAACGATGCAGATACTCCGCAAGCTGCTCCTTGAGCATCATTGCCTCCTTTCCGGTTGTTTCCCCGGAAAGGAAGTCAAGGCAAAAAGGGCATAAAAAAACAGGGCCGCCTCCTGTCGGGGAAACGGCCTTGTTTCTATATTGGGGGTCTAAAAAAGCACAGACATCATTGCCTGTGCTACTTGATTACGCCAAGCTCCCTTAAAACTGTCACACAGTCCTTGGCGCCCTGGATGTACATATGCTGACTGTATTCGCCTAATAAAAGCTGCATGGCTTCAAAGTATGAGTCTGCGATCTGTTTCAGCTCATTATCGTATTTGGGATGATCCTTTAACAGTATTGATGCCTCCAGTTGCTGTTTCATAGCATCTCGGACATCGGCGTTGGATTCCGCCAGCTCTGCAAATGCCGCATTGAGCCGATCATCCAGAGCAGTTTGCAGGGAGTCTTTCCATTGCTCCATTCCGCTCACCTCCTTCAAGCACAACACAATGCCACAGTTTTTGATAGAAAGCTATATCCAATATCAATGGATTTCGATCTATTTGGAAGTTTCCAATTCGGTATATAGGACTGAATTGAATTATTCGCAGACCTGTTATATAATGAAAAACAAGGTTACAGCTATGAATTCCGGCAACTTATCCTCCCAAAATGCATCTTATCCAACATCGCTTGTTCTCAAGGTAAATTGTATTTATACTTTGGGCAGACATTGAATTTGGAGGATGCAATTATGGGAATCATTACACTTGTTTTATTGCTTACACTGGAAACGGCTTTTCTTGTCTGGTCAATCATAACAAGGAACAACCACAGAGAAGAAAAAGGAATTATAAGCATAGCTCTACTGGCGCTTTTCGGACTATTGCTTATTACTGGGATTTTTGAATGGAGCTTTCGTTATGTGGCGTTTTTGCTCGTGCTGGTTATACAGGCTCTTGTTGGCGCGGTTATACTCGTCAGAAAAAAAGAAAAAGAATATAGGTTAAGAAAAAATATCCTTCGTTTCATAAGGAACTGTTTTATCTTTACCTTCGCTCTGTCCCTTGCCATTCTTTTTCCACAATACGAGCAGCCGAAAACAACAGGTGGATATGAAGTGGCGACTGCGAAATATACCTGGACTGATACCAGTAGAGTGGATGAATTTTCTCAGCCCGGTGAAAACAGAGCCTTGACGGTTGAATTCTGGTATCCGAAAAACGCTGATAAGACATATCCACTTGTTGTCTTTTCTCATGGTGCATTTGGTTTCAGCGGAAGCAATTACTCTACGTTTGCTGAGCTTGCCTCGAACGGGTATGTCGTCGCAAGCATCGGCCATACCTACCATGCGTTTTACACGATGGATACAAGTGGAAAGCTCACAACCGTAGATACCGGTTTTATCAATAAGGCGTCTGAAATTAACGCCGTTCATGATACACAGCATGAGGAAGAGATTTACAATACGACAAGCGGATGGATGAAGCTTCGTACATCTGATGAAAACTTTGTTATTGATACAATACTTGGGCAGTGTAAAAACAATAATGCTGATGCGCTCTTTTCCATGATCAATACGGAGAAAGTTGGATTGATGGGCCATTCTCTTGGGGGAGCGTCGTCCGCACAAATTGGCAGAGAGCGTGACGATATCGACGCTGTAATCGTCCTTGACGGAACAATGCTGGGCGAAGAGGTAGCGTTTGAAAAAAATGCGGTTGTCCTCAACGACACGCCTTATCCCATCCCGCTCTTAAATGTTTACGCGGAGGATCATTACACAAATTCAAAAGAGCTCGTCGGGGGCACTTATAATAATTTTTACGCAACCAAAAACGCTGTCTGCGCATATGAAACGGTGTTTAAAAATGCGGGACATCTGAACTTTACCGATCTGCCGCTGTTTTCCCCTACGCTTGCCAAAATGCTCGGTATAGGTACAATTGATGAACGGTATTGTATCGAAACCATGAACAAAGTTGTTTTAGAGTTTTTTAACAGCTATTTAAAGGATGAGGGAGTGCCAAAAATCGAAAAGGAATATTAATCTATGAAAGTACGAATCAAGAAAATTAGTGACAAAGCCGACGAATGCCTTATTATAGAATGTGTTGAGGTTACAACCGATATTGAGAGCATACGGTCGTATGCTCTCACCAAGGGCACGACTTTAACGGGAAGTGCAGATGAACGAATTTATCAGTTCAACCTTTCTGATGTTTTCTATTTTGAGGCGGTCGACGAACGGGTATTTGCCTATACAAAAAACAAGACGTATGAACTCAAAATTCGTCTGTATGAGCTTGAAAACGCTTATGCGGATAAGCATTTTATCCGTTGTTCCAAATCCTTTATTATTAACCTGATGAAGCTTGAAAGCATAAGTCCGGCTTTAAACGGGCGATTTACGGCGCATATGAAAAACGGTGAAAAAATAATTATCTCACGGCAATACGTGCCTGAAATAAAACGCACTGTGTTGGGAGGGAAGTAAAATGGACTTTAAAACTTTCTTTGTAAAAAAGATAATGATGAGTTTTTTTATATCAGTAACCTGCATTTGTGCGGCGATGACTTTAATTGGGATGGTATTTGAAACCGATGCCCGTTTTGGTTACGAAGCGTTTTTGTCACCTCTTATCTTCGGCGCTGTTGCAACCTTTCCTTCGCTTGTGCAATATTCAAAAAAAGAATTGTCCCTAAGGCAAACGGCTGTCAGAAATGTGATCCATTTTATTTTGCTTGAAGCGGTAATATTATCGATTCTCTATTTTGGGGGAATGCTCACAAATATTTCGATGGCAGTATCGCTTGGAATTTCTATATTCGCAATTGATTTAACCGTCAATCTGGTGCTGTGGATCAATGATAAAAGAACCGCAAAAGAATTCAATGATGCGCTGAAAAAACTGCAAAGCGATTACGGTATTGTCGAATAACTATAATCAATATTGTAATAAATATCTTTAAAGAACAATCCAATTGGGTTGTTCTTTTTTAGGGATATTGGCTTGTGGGATTGTTATGATTGAACAACTGCCAAAGGTATTAACAGCTTATCTATTCGCTTTTCGGTTATCCGAGCTGAATCCGAAACGGTTAAATCTCGGTTTCTCATATTCAGTGCTCATAATTTTGCCATCCACATTCATGAATAGACTCTGCGTAGAAAACTCGTTTATAATCGTTTATCCAAAGTTCATGCCCCCTATCTGCTGATCCTGAGTCGCCAATTTATCCTGTGCCATCATGCTCCAGTCTTTATCACTGCTCCACAAGCTGACATAAATCTCACCATTGCCTATTTTTATGGATCGCTGCTCAAAGCCTTCTCCAAAGCCGTCTGATGCCTGACCGGAAGCATAATCCTTGAGCTGCTCAAGTTCCGCATCATTCAAATTCCCTTGTACCCGGCATTCAGCCACACCCATCAGCTTGTTCCCAACTTGCTCTACTGTGAAAAAGAGGGACTTGACTTTCTGACTTACGCTGTCATCCCTGTGATAATATTTCATGAGTCCGCGTTCCGTTTCCTCCGGCATCCGCGCCTTGAGGATGGCGACAAGGATTTGGTCGTGATAGGAAAGTACCGTGCCCTGGTCGAGCTCAGAGGGGTATTCCTCCAAAGAGCCCCATTCATCACGCTCATACTGCATCACAGCCAGAGGCATATACAGCTTTAGCGTTTGGAGGGGCTGCGGGATAACCGAAAACTTATCCTCACCTGGGACGAGAGCGAGGGATCGGCCGTTATCCCATTTCATGTGGAACTGGCCTGCATCATCAATAAAGTTAATTGTTCCCTCCGTGCCTGGCGGCACAGGAGCATAGGGGTCTTGCATTTCTGTTAACCGAATGCGGGTGCCGGGCGGATACTGTTCTTTTATAAATTTCAGAAATTCTTGCTGATGTCTCATGTGAGTTCCTCCTTTTTCTGCTTATTTCTACTGTGAATCCTCTGCATATCTGTTCTTAGGCAGTCACCCTCGGAGCCGTAACAGATAAATCCATGCGAGGGATATGGGCAGTTGCCACAGCTCTTGAACGGGCCGTGGGGCCGCTCGTCAGGCGGTATTCTGCCTGTTGTTATGATGGAATCCGAATCATAACAAGCTGGTTTTTTATTTTTCTTGTAATGCACTAACATGATTTCCTCCCTTCTGAAAAACAAAAAAAGCCGGAGAATTGAAGCGCATTCTGCACTCCGATTCTCCGGCTCTTTAACTGGATAATTGATTATGAGGTTTTTCGACATTCAGTCGATGTCTGTCCAACTTGGTACTGTTGTATCAAGTCCATATGCTTCTTTGATTTCTGAGTGATGCGGTGAGCTTTGGTTGCCATGTATTCTATCAGGCCGTCCTTTGGTATCAAGTATTTGTTGTAGAAAGTTCAGGATAGAAGAAAACGAATTGCCGTGTTGTATCGAGCTATTTGTTTTTACTTTGCTAATCAAATCAAGGTGCTGTATAATAAATATCAGTTGCTAGATTAGAAATATTCGGAAAGCAGTTTAATGTTTGATGAAAGGGGGAAGTGCAGATGCAATGCGACCATCACTGTGAACACCACACAAGCTGTATTGAGCATGTGCCCATCTTTGCCAGCCTCAACCGGAAAGAGCGGCTGGAGATCGTTGAGATCTCATCATCCCGAAGCTTCGAGAAAGGTGAAACAATATATAGAGCGGGTGATGAGGGCGGAACCCTCTTTGTCCTTTACACAGGCCGGGCAAAACTTTTTCGCTTGAATGCCAGCGGAAAGGAACAGGTTCTCCGACTGGTTGAACCAGGGGAATTTATCGGAGAACTATCTCTTTTTTCCTCTTTACCCCTCACCGACAATGCCCAGGCGCTGGAGGCGACCACCATGTGTGTTTTACAGGGCCAGCAGCTCAAGGAGCTGATGGCAAAATACCCTTCCATTGCCTTTAAGGTGATGGACGAGCTTTCTCGCAGGCTGGAAAAAGCGGAAAACCGCATCGAGGACATCAGCCTGAGTTCTGTGACCAAGCGGGTAGCAAACGCTCTGCTGGAGCTGTCAGAGGGCAAGTCGGAGATGCTCCTGCCCATGACCAAGGGGGATCTGGCCTCGCAGCTGGGCATGACCCAGGAAACCCTGAGCCGTAAGCTGACGGCCTTGCAGGAGGAAGGCTTGATCCTTCTAAAGGGGCAGCGTAAAATCATCATAAAGGACAAAGCGAAGCTGGGGGAAATTAGTCTTGCTGAATGACTCCTGCCCGCCCAATGAAAAGTACGTAAGGCCGGTATTTGCATGATTGCAAATACCGGCCTTTGAGCTTGATTTATGTTTGGGGCGACAGTCTCCAGACTCAAAACACTAGATTTCTCCGCCTTCATTGTACGATATCGCTTTTACCAGACATGACTTAATGGCACTCTCCAGTTTATCCATATCTAAATCTAAGCCCTCGTATGGCTTGGTAACCGCCTTTTTATTTTCCATCTCAAACACTTCGGGATAGTTCTTCGCGCATAAGGTACAGCCCATACAGGCATCCCGGTTAATATGTAAGCCGGACTTTGTCAGCACCTCTCCCGGCAGATCCTCATCCTTTATGATTTTTGCCGCTATCCACGAGAAAATGATGATGGCAATAACAGTGAGCACCCAACGTATTGCCATAAATTTCGGCCCTAAAAACTTTGCCTCATTGAGAAGCATGGGAACCTTAATCACAGCCCATGAGCTTAAGATTATAATGATATTCCGAATAGACGCGCCCTTCTTGTGAAGCATGACGCACATGGGAAAGGCTGCGTAAATCGGTCCTGCTGAAATACTGCCGACCACAAAGGAGAGGAAAACACCCTTCGCTTTGGCCTCCTTGCCCAGATAACGCATGATTTTTTCCTTCGGAACCCACATATCCAAAAGTGCCGTCAGGATAAAGATAACGGGCATGATCATAAGCATTTCCTTGATGTAATACCCGCTGTTTTTCACCGAAGCCGCTCCCATTGACGGATTTATGATAAACATGGCGATATACACCAGGGCAACAATGGCTAAGAACAGGTTTTCTTTTACTTTTTTCAGGATTGTCATATGATCACCCCCATCACAAGCGCGATAACAATCGCAAATAGAAAGCTGAGGCTGTTTCGCACCGCTGTGAATTTCGCTCCGAACTCCTTTTTTTCAAGGGGGAATGTCACCACCCCCACCATGGTCAAGGTCGTCAGGAACGCCACGGACGGAATGACGCTGACCCCTGCGCCCACCAATGTGCCCACCAGCGGAAACGCGATAAACGCCGGAACCAATGTGATTGTTCCCAGCAAGGCCCCTCCAATCGTCGCCAGAAGGACGGACTGACCGCCCAAAAACTTAGCAATTTCCTCAGGCGGTATAATCGTTAAAATCAGTCCAATTGCAAAAATAATGTAGAGAATGCTCGCAAGCATCCCCTTACCCATGCCAAAGGCCATTTTTAACGCCTGTTTTGTTTTCATCTTGTCTTTGGCAAAAGAAAACACGAGAAAAGCTATTGTACCGACCCAAACCACCAATGTAAAAACGTCCATATGTCTCCTCCCTTTCAGCATAGCAATACAGGTATTGTATCGCTCTGAACCGAATAAGAATAGACACATTAGTTTCTTTTTGCTATTATATTTGAAAAGGAGGGATGCTGCTTTGCTGGAGACTCTTAAGACGATACCGCTTTTTTCCACGCTGCAAGCGGATGAAATGCAGGCGATGATGGCTGATAATCAGTTGTTTATAAAAAATTATTCAAAAGGGGCAAGCGTTTACAATCAAAATGACAGCTGCAAGACCCTTGATATCGTTTTATCAGGCAGCCTGGTCGCCTACTCTCTTTCAGAGAAGGGCTCGGCAATGACCATGTTTGAATTTTCAAGTGGCCAAATGCTAGGGGCGAACCTGCTCTTTGGCGATAAGCATATCTATCCGCTGAACATTTATTGCATGTCCGACGCACGGCTTTTACACGTGACTCAAAAGGCGGTATGCAGTTTTTTGCACAACTATCATTTTACAATCAAGTTCGTCGGAATGCTTTCGCATAATTCGCAGAAGCTGAACCATAAAATTACAATGGTATCACAAAATAGCTTGCGGGAAAATTTGCTGGAATATTTTAGACAACAGTCTATACTGCAAAGCTCGGATACGATCATTCTGCCGATCAGCAAAAAACAACTTGCCGATTACCTTGGGGTGCAGCGTCCATCTTTATTCCGGGAGCTGAAAAAGCTAAAGGACGAAGAGTTCATTGGCGTTTCCAATCGGACAATTCATCTGAATGTCTGAGCTTTTATTGACACAGAGGCTGGTGAAATTCATATGATATAAAGAGAAAGCAATATGAAAGGAGCAAGCACTGTGAACAGATATCAATCCGATGGGCAACTACATGACTATGGCCCTGAGCCTTTGATTGTCAATATAAATCGAGCCGCTAACGCAAATCCCAATTATCGCACGGCCTTGTGGACAGGCGGGCATCTTCAGCTTACATTGATGAGCATAAGGGTTGGCGGCGATATTGGGCTCGAAGCACACCCCCATCTTGATCAGTTTATCCGGGTTGAAAGTGGCTGCGGTCTTGTCAAAATGGGAAGCAGCAAGGACAACTTGAATATTCAGCAGCGAGTGGACGGCAATTATGCCATCGTGATTCCCGCGGGCACATGGCACAATCTTATTAACATAGGAAACAGTCCTTTGAAGGTCTACTCCATCTATACTCCCCCACAGCATCCTTTCGGAACCATCCATGAGACAAAGGAAATCGCGGAAGAAGCTGAAGGACATTCGTATTAAAGGCAGCAATCCCCCGAATTAGGCTTTCGGCCTAAGTCGAGGGATTCTTTTATCTTTTATTTCGCCTTCACCTGAGATTTTTTCACCTCATATCCAAGTGCGGTGATGGCCTTTTCCGCATCCTCCACCGACAGCTTTTTATCGTCAAAATCAAACTTTGCTTTGCTGGAGTTGAACAAAACCTTTACGCTTTCTTTTTCTACGCCGTCTAAGAATTTTACCGCGTTTTCAATCTTCAGGACGCAGGAGGGGCAAGTCAATGTCCCCAGTTGAATGGTCACTGTTTTCATTTTGGATCTCCCTTTCTTAAATTCGTTTCATCGAAGTTTATACCGTAGCAGCCTCATGCCGTTGAGGATGACCACCAGAATACTTGCCTCATGCACCAGCATGCCGATGGACATATTCATCCACTCGCTGAAGAACACAGCAGAAAGCAGAACCAGCACAACACCTACGGCAATGACAATATTCTGTTTCATGTTTCTGGCGGTGGCTTTCGTAAGGCCCAGAGCGTGGGGCAGACGGCTGAAGTCAGAGTTCATGAGCACTACATCGGAGGTCTCGATGGCCACGTCGGTGCCGCTGCCCATGGCGATGCCGATATGTGCCAGAGCCAACGAGGGACTGTCGTTCACGCCGTCGCCCACAAAGGCGACGATTTGTCCCTCCTCGTCAATCAGCTTTTTGATGTAGGCCGATTTATCCTCGGGCAGCATATTGCCGTAGGCTTCGGTCAGGCTCAGCTCCCGGCTCACCATGTCAACGGTACCCTGATTGTCGCCAGAGAGCATGACAAGGTTTTTAACACCCAGCTTCTTTAACCTTTGTAGATCTTCCTTCACGCCGGGGCGTATCTGGTCACGGATGCCCATCAATATTTTCAGCTCTCCGTCCACGGCGGTCAGCACAAGGGAGTTGCCGGATTGCTCAAAGCTGGCAATATCAGCCTTCGCTTGTTCGCTCAGTGCGATGTTTTCTCTTTCCATGAGGGCAACGTTGCCTACGGCGATTCTGTGTCCGTCCACCGTGGCTGTGATACCGCCGCCCTTTACAACCTCTGTGCTTTCAACGCTTGAGAGAGTGGTTTCCCCGATTTCCTCCAGAACCGCTTTCGCCAGTGGGTGGTCGGACTCACGCTCAATGCTGGCGAGGTAGCCGAGGGCCTCATCAATATGGTCGCCGTAATATTTCTTTTCGGCAACCGATGGATTTCCCACAGTCAGGGTACCAGTTTTGTCAAACACTATAGTATCCAAGCGGCTGAAGTCGTTGATGACTTCACTGCCCTTGAGCAGCACACCGTGTCGTGCGCCATTTCCGATACCGGCCACGTTGGAGACGGGCACGCCGATCACTAGAGCGCCGGGGCAGCCCAAAACGAGGATGGTAATAGCCAGTTCCAGATTGCGGGAAAATGCCCAAACGACAATGCCCAGCAGGAGGACAGCGGGGGTATAGTATTTGGAAAAGCGATCGATGAAGCGCTCCGCCTCTGATTTGGAGTCCTGGGCTTCCTCCACCAGCTCGATTATTTTGCCAAAGGTGGTGTCCTCGCCCACACGGTCGGCGGCAATCTGGAGCGTCCCATTATCAAGGATGGTTCCGGCATATACCGCCCCGCCCTTTTCCTTGGATACAGGCAGGGATTCGCCGGTGATGCTGGCCTCGTTGATGCTGCCCTCGCCGGATAACACGGTGCCATCCACCGGGATTTTCGCTCCGGTTTTCACCAGCAAAATATCCCCTATGTCCACCTCGTCTACGTCGACCTCTTCAAATTCACCGTTTGGCATCTGCTTCAAAGCACTTTCCGGCGCCATTTCCGTCAGCTCTTTGATGGCTGAGCGGGTCTTGTTCAGCGTCCGCTGCTCCAAATACGCCCCGAATAAGAATAGGAAGGTGACAATGGCCGATTCCTCAAAGTTTCGAATAAAAAAGGCCCCGATTACCGCGATGGTCACCAAAACATCAATGCTGATGACCTTGACCTTTAATGCCTGATATGCCTGTATCGCAATGGGCATGACCCCCAAAACGGAAGCAATCACCAAGGTCCAAACAGCCACAGCTTCATTTTTAAAGCCGAGCTCACTGGTAAATCCAATGACAATTAAAATGGCACTCACCAATGTTATGTGGTTTTTCTTACTTAATATGAATCTCTGCATCTCATCACCTTCTTGTCTTATCCATCCATTGCTTAATCCTGATATGCCTGATCCAACTCCGCCAACATGGTATAAACCGCTTCGTAGCTTTCGCACACATCATTCGGAACAGTGTAGTTGTCGGTTATTTCCCGGAGTGTTTCAAATTCTTCCTTTAAATCAGGCAGCTGTGAGCCCGCTTTCTTTATTTTTTGATTAATTGCGTTGAAAAGCTTATGTACATCATGGAATTCAAGATGGTTCTTTCCATGGACTCTTGCGACGATTGGCACATATTGCTCAAGTGTCTCAAGATGCTTTACCGTTGCTTCATTAAATGTCTGCTTGTTTGCCATTGCACTCGCTCCTTTAACCTTATTTTGCTCTTCTGGGTTTAGTATAGCAGGCTTTGTGAGAAAAGAATTTGATTTATATCAAATATGAAAAATATAATCGGCCCGTACAGAAATGTGGGGGCCTTTTTTATTTCAAAGAAAAATGGAGGAACACACATATGGATACGAAAAAATACTTTGCAGAGCTTTCCCGAATCCTTGGAAGGAATGAAATCCAGGCAGCGCCTCCGGAAATAAACACCCTCCCCATTCTGCTTGGTACCCATCCCGCCTGCCGAGTAGGCCCCAGCGGAGAGCTATGCAAATTTCCCGGCGACTTGGACAGCCCGCAAACCAGCGATTTATACTTCAAGGCAGCGCCCATCGCCACCAAGGTAAAAGAATATATGACGGCGATGGAAAAGTCACTCTTGCTCAAAGCCGTGGCACTGGACGAAGAATTCCGGCTGCTTGCGGTGTTTAACGGAGCCGTCCTCGCTGGTCGAAAAACGCAGCATGGCTATAAATTTGTCACATGGGAGCGTGACTACAATTTCTATAGTTTTTAATACTGTTTTAACAAATCAATGGCTCATGTGAGTTCCTCCTTTTTTTGCTTATTTCTACCATGAATTCTCTGCATATCTGTTCTTAGACAGTCACCCTCGGAGCTGTAGCAGATAAATCCATGCGAGGGATATGGGCAGTTGCCACAGCTCTTGAACGGGCCGTGGGGCCGCTCGTCAGGCGGTATTCTGCCTGTTGTTATGATGGAATCCGAATCATAACAAGCTGGTTTTTTATTTTTCTTGTAATGCACTAACATGATTTCCTCCCTTCTGAAAAACAAAAAAAGCCGGAGAATTGAAGCGCATTCTGCACTCCGATTCTCCGGCTCTTTAACTGGATAATGATTATGAGGTTTTTCGACATTGAGTCGGTGGCTGTTCAACTTGGTACTGTTGTATCAAGTCCATATGCTTTTTTGATTTCTGAGTGATGCGGTGAGCTTTGGTTGCCATGTATTCTATCAGGCAATCCTTTGGTATCAAGTATTTGTTGTAGTACCACACTCCGAATAATTTCTCTTTGGATATCCATTGTGATACTGCGGTTTGGCAGTAGCCCGTCATTTTTATGACATCGCCCACGGTAAGGGCATCCGGAAAGCTGCTCCACTTTTTCTTTAGCATCTCCATAAATTTACCCGCATCTATTTGAATCTCTGTCCGATGCTTGGGTCTATATTTTATTCCGCTTGAAAAAATTCCGGGAGGTGTCAGCAGGGACTCCGGAGAATCTTCTAAGCGGGTAAGGTATTCGATTACATCCGTTATTCGGATTTTGAACCTACGGGTCTTTTTTCCGGTATCCTCGCAGGGGATATACCCGTTCTCTAAAAGCCATGTAGCTTTTCGTTTGCTTATTCTGCAAATTCTGTAAAACTGGTCTTGACATATCTTTTCCGGGTATTCAGCCAGAAGATGAGAGTAGTCAGTTGCCATGTCCATCCCTCCAATGCATTGATGGTGCAGACAGATATCAGCTCTGTCTGTTTTGTGTTATTCACTTTTAATCAATGTCAATGGTAGGGTACGCTGTGGTCTATGTTCTTAAAAATGCCAGGAAACTAAAGTATCTTAAGGTTATTTCGCTGGTTGTTTTTCTACGCTTTTTCTACACTTTGCTCTGAAAACCGTTAAATTCGGGGGTCGAGCCAAAGCGTGTCAAACTCATGGTTTTTGCCCGAAAAGCCTTGATTCATACGGGTTTGCTCGATACTATGGTGACTCAAAGTTACCTTGATACCCTCATCGAAACTTGCCCTCAAATAACTCGAAATCAGGTAGCCCTCACGGGCTCGTGGGTTCGAATCCCACCGCTTCCGCCAGGGGCCTGTTTGCGGTCAAAGTCCGCAACAGGCCCTCCATTTTTTGGTCTTTTCTTCGCTCTCTTTTGAGGGCGTTTTTTCTATTTCTGTAGAAAACGGATATGCCTGAGCCCTTGCCCTATAAGGCTTTGCCGTATTCCCATAAAGCACTCCGCAGAAAATCAGTTGATCGCTACAAGTCCAGTAGTTTCTGCCACTCGGCTTCTTTCAAACATTCCATCCATAACCAAGCCGGATTTGAACTGTGCATAGAAGTCCAGGTGAGAGTATATGTCGGCGGTGGTCGAGAATGTGCTATGCCCAAGCCATATCTGAATTTGCTTCATTGATATCCCATTTGCAAGCAGTAGGCTGGCGCATGAATGTCTTAAATCGTGAAACCGGATTTTTTTGAGGTCGGCTTTTCCAAGCACCCAGCTAAAGTGATCCGTCACATAATTAGGGCGCATGAGCTTCCCTGTTTGGTCGAGGCAGATGTAGTCGAAATAATCCCGAAAGGATTTTTATCTTCCGATCATGGATGGTCATGTTGTGAAGACCAGTTTCTGCGGCATATTGCCGTTTACTGATTGCCCGGAAAAACAGAGCATGGAAAAGCTCCTGTTCCTCATTTGAATGCTGTGCGAGGCACTGATGGAGTCTCTCTGAGAGGAGTTTGTCCAGGATCAAATCCTCCACACGGTGAGAAATAAGGTCGGGGATTACATCCTCGCCATTGGTTCCCTCGGTATCCAGGTCACTGTAATAAAACACGCCACTTGCTGCATCTCTTTCTTCCAAATAAGTTTCACGACGTTTCATGCGGTGATAGGTAAAATAGACGTCTTCACTGACTGGCACAAGCTGACCCTGCACCTTGATCTGGTATTCTTTCTTTTTTGCCATATGGCTTGTCCTCCGTTTTTCTGAAATTTTGAGAGTGAGTCAAAATCTCAGAAGCGGAGGAGAGCGGTAGCGTGGTTCGACATTCAGATGGCTGTTGATGTCTTCATTTGAGCAGAAGCACAGTTTTCTTGTCGAACAAAAAAAGTCAGTACGCTGCTCAAAGCAAAATACTGACTTTTTTATAGTAGGGCTATGAAATTGTTTCTGTGAGAGGCGGTATGTACGAGCAGAGTCTTCTTTATTTACACCTCTGAAAATGTAAGAAGCAGGGCATACGCATAAGGGAACCCCTTTCGCCGCGGCGTATAACGAAAGCCCTGCCCGATACCGTAAATATCCGTAAAATACGACAGAAACCCACCCTCAGAATAGAGGGCAGGCTCTGCTTGTTTTTGGTAACCAGACTATCATAGCGCGTTTAGCGCCTTAGATCCTCAGCTTTGCGTCCCCGGCTTTTGCCGGGTTTGCCCTTGGCTATATTCATTTTGTTGTGATTATTTTGTTTTTCTCACACCGTCCTGGCCCACCTCGTGGCCGTCCACCTTGGTATCTTTGGCAAGAGAGCCGTCAGCGTGGAAGTAGTACCATTTGCTGTCGATCTGGAGCCACTTGCCGGAAACCATCAAGCCGTCCTTGGTGAAGTAGTACCGTTTGTTGCTGATGTCCAGCCAGCCTACAGTGGCTTTGTTTCCAGAGTAATACCTCCAGTTGTCGCCGTCCTTCACCCACCGGTCTTGAGCGTTCCGTTTGTTTCAAAAAAATACTTAACGCTGTCAATAGTCTGTGTACCGGTGAGGGCTTTGCCATCCTTGTAGTAGAGGTACTGTCCGGCATCGTTCCGTGCCCAGCCCTGAGCGGTGGTGGGGTCGATGGTCAGTTTGACATAGCGGTGCAGCATGGAGGAGACCTCCGCACGGGTGGCGCTGGTTTTGGGATTGAACTTATTGTCCGTACCGCCCATCATAATGCCTGCCTGCTGCATAGCCGTGACTGCCGTTTTGTAGGCACTGCCGATGCTGGATACATTTGCATATGCTGCGGCGTTGCGGGTGACAGGCAGAGTGTAGCCGGTCGCCTTGGCGTAGTTTGCGAAGATGACCGCAATTTCCTCACGGGTGATTGCTCTGTCAGGCTCAAACTGGGTGTTTCCTGTACCTTGAATGATGCCCTTTTTGTACGCCCATTCAATATAGGGACGGAAGGTGCTGTCAGCCTTTACATCGGTGAAGCTATTGGTGGTGTACGCTTTGGTATCCACATTCGCCAGTCTGCCGAGAGCCGTTACCAGCATTCCCCTTGTCATGGCGGTGTTGGGTGCGAAGGTGGTTTTCGAGGTGCCGGAAAGCAGTCCTCGTCCGACCACATAATCTATGCTTTCCTTGCCCCAATGGGTGCTGGTGTCGGTAAATTTCGCTGACGGAGCGGTATAGCCCACGCCATACAGGGAGAAGTGGTCGGTGGTGAAAATCACACTCCTGCTGCCCGAATCGTAGGCGGAGCCGGGGATGCGGGTGGCATTGCCACTGCCGTCCACATAGACCCCAAACAGGTAGCCTGCCGCCTCATTTGCCCTCGGCACATAGGGGATAGAGAGGGTGGCATTGCCATTACCCAACGAGGTGATGTTCACGGTCTTGCCGCCCTTCACATAGGAGATGGTGATGTTATATACCGGTCTTGTGCCAATCAACGCTCTTGCTCCGCTCGAGAGATTTTGTGCTGGAGTGATCGGGATGGTCACGTTGCCGCTGCTTTGCTTTTGGATTTCCTGTAATGCTTTCAGGTCAAGGCCAATGGAAACAGGCGCTCCGTTGATTTCAAGACCGGAAACCCCGGCATTTACAAGGCTTTGCAGGGCATTCTGGGAAAGCATTGTGGAAAGGGACGTTGCCCCCTGCGGCATAGTCAAATATAATGAGATGTAGATGCCGTTCACCATTCTACCCTGCGCCCTTGCGTCAGCCTGCGCCTTGGCAATGGCGTCCGTGATTGCTTTATCCGGGACATTCGCACTGGCTGTACCGTTAGTTCCGACGGTTGCCGTTACGGAAGCCGCTGCCGTTCTCGGTTGGTTCGGCTTCTTTTCGGGTGTTGTGGTGATAACCGTGGAGCTGCCGGAATCACTCGAACCGCCGCTGCCGCCTCCTGAACTGCCGCCGTTATACATCCAGTTGGCAGTAACGGTTACGGACTTGCCTTGCATGGTAAAGCTGGTGCTTTTATTGCTTGCGTTAGTAATTGCTACATCAGAGGAAGTCCAGCCGGTAAAGGTGTAGTTGCTGCGGGTTCCGGCGTAGATGTTGACGGTTGTACCCGCCTCATAGCTGCCCGCGCCGGTAGCGCCCGAGCCGCCGTCGTTGATGGTGACGAGATAGGTCGGAGCCGAAGCTGCCTCGAAGATCGCCTTGACGGTAACATTCCCTGCGGGCATGGTGAACTTATTGCCGGAGACCGTCACGCCGCCGCTGATAACCTGCCACTCCTTGAACACATAGCCGCCGTTTGCGGTGGCGGTCAGGGTAATTTCAGTGCCTGCTTCAGCGGAGGACGGGCTTGCACTTCCTGTGCCGTGACCGTCATTTTGCATGGTGATGGTATAGATAGGCGCAGGAACGCCCACGCTCCCGATTTGGACGGTATTTCCGTCATAGGTGTATGTGATGATTTCGCCTATTTTTGTCCCTTGGTCAGCAGTCATCTCGGTGGTTCCTACAACGATAAAGGGGGTTCCTGCCGTGAGGCTGCCGGTAATTTCTACCTTGCCATTCGTATCACTATGCGCCCCTTTGCCGGAGGACGCCACGTTGCCGTCAACCTTGATCGTGCTGCCGGATGCATGAACGCCAACGCAGTTGGTTCCACGGACGGTTACATCGCCGGTAACAGCAACGGTCGTTGCGCCATATGCCCAAATTCCAGCAATAGAGCTATCGCCGTCGACAGTGATATCACCGTTTACGGTAACCTGGGTACCGGGGTTTGACCAAACGTACACACCGATTCTGCCCGCCGTTATGTTACCGCCTACAACGACCTTGCCGTTCTTTGCATTAACTTCAACGCCGTTTTCATTGCCCACGGTGATGCTGCCGAGTACGGTGACAGTGCTGTTGCTGTCAAAATAATCGCCGCTGCCGACCATATTCACACCGGTGCTGTCACCAGCCACCACATTGTGGACGGTGGCTTTGGTGTTCATGCCAACGGCGGATATGGCTGTCATATGGCTCTTTATGTTAAATTCGCCTGTTCCTGAGCCGATCAGATTTAGTTTGCCACCATCGATCACCATGAGCGCGGGAGCGTACGAGCCATCGGCACTTGTGTCAAGCAGAAGGTCATGATCTCCCAAGTCGAGGTTGATTGTCTTTTTTTCCACCCTGATGTGCTTGGTATGGGTGATGCTTTGCAGCAATGTGATTGTGGCGGTACCGCCAGCAGGCACAGAGGCAATCGCAGCATTCAGAGAGGTAAACTTCTGAGCACCAATCGTGCAGACAGGAGGTGCTTCTTTGACCCAAACAACATTATCGCCGTTTTTGTACTCCCTGTATTCGGGCTTGATGCTGGTGGGTTCAAAGTCATCTGCGGTTTTGGATACAACAGGATAGCCAACATTGATATACGCTTGGTCACCAGAGCCTGTCGGGTTGTAATGCAACGCTCCCCCGATGGTGACCTTGCCGCCGTTTTGGGCATTGACACCGCTGCCTTGGGTGGTCACATTCTTGCCTACAACGATCGTGCTTGCATTGCTATAAACAGCTGTAACCGATTGCGTCTCATCTGTCCGATTTGCCGTCACATTGCCGCCGATTGTGACGGTGGCATAGCCGCCTACGCTGACTGCCTCCACTTCGCTCGAAGCATTCACGTCTTGTCCTGTTACAGTGACATCACCGTCTACGGTTACCTTGGGAGTGCCGATGCCCGAGGCGCTGCCAGCCATTACCGCATATTGCCTTGCTGTAACATTGCCGCTGATATAAAGCTCGCTGCCTCCCGATGCCCTTACTCCGTAGTCGGAACCCACTACATTGAGCTTGCCGCTGCCGGTGCAGCTCACCTTTCCGTCGCCAAGCACCCACAGCCCGGTAGAATTGGATATTCCACTGGTGTCTATGGTCAAATCAAAGCCGCCCAGTGCAAAGGTGATGCTCTTGCCGTTAATCACCACGGGTTCATGATGCGTGATGCTTTGCAGCAGCGTGATGGCGGTGATTTCTCCGCTCTTAGCGGCAGCAATTGCCTGATCCAGTGTGGCATATTGTGTGCCGCCGATTTCGCAGACCTTGTCGGATGGTACGACCATTCCCTTGATCCGGACTACACGGTCGTTACCGTCGGTATATTTGGTGTAACCGGAAAGGTCGGGGTCCGCAACACCATCACCCTTGTGTTTAATCGTACTGCCGAGCTTGATATAATTTACTGCCGTTATATCACCATCAATTCTCACACTTCCGGCTTCCTTGATCCATGCGCCGGTACTATCTGCTCCGGTTGTGGTGATGTCTTTTTGGACGATAATCCTGCCAGTTCCTACAATTTTTGCACCGCATGATTCGGCTTCAATGCCGCCATATACCACAATATTTGCGTCACTTTCGGCTTCCGCTCCAACGCCTGTCGCATTAACGTTGCCGAGAACTGTAACGGTGCTTCCGCTTCCATAAGCATAAACCCCTGTATGTGGTGCATTCACATTCCCTTTCACAACAACGCCCGATGTTTGGGGTTGGACACTTGTGGCGTGAATTCCGATGCCATCCGGCTGGGTTGCTGTGGCATTGGTCACGGTGGCGGAAGCGGCTTCGCCATTCCTCACCATCACTCCAATACGACTGCCGGTGACATTAAGCTCACCTGTAGTAGAGATTAAACTGACGCTTCCGGTTACTTCAAGACCGGTCAGATAGTCATATTTGGTTGCTATTATATTCAGTGTATATTGTCCCACATCGAAGGTGACTGCTTTGGAAATGGTAATACTATCGTTATAGTTGATATTTGCCATCAGCTTGATGGTCTCGCCGGTTTTCACCGCCTCCAGAGCCTCACCCAGCGTGACGTACTCCGTGCCTCCTATGGCGCAGACCGGTACGCTCTGGATGGTCACCGCCAGCGGCACGGCGAAGGGCGCAATCATGGTGTGGGCAAACGCCTCCTGCGCAGCCGTGAGCGTGTAAACATCTCCCGCCTGTATCGGATTCGTTAGGGTAATGGTGGCCTCTTTGCTGCCTACATAAGCCGTGCCGGTGATGGGATTGCCGCTTGCCGCCGCGCCGCCCAACGTCCACCCGCTCTTGTTTTGTGTCATGGCGAACTCGCCTGTTGTGAGCATAACGGTAATGGTGTTTCCACCGGTGGCGGCGCTGGCCGTGCCCTCGGAGGGGATAGGTGCCTTGGCGGTGACAGCATACGTTTGCTTGCCCACGCCGCCAGTGGCGAATACGCTCTCCTCTGCGGTCAGCGTAAGGCTGACGGTGGGAACGGGGGCTTGAAGCGTGAGGACAACGGCGTTATCAAAGGTTTTTAAAATGGATGCAATGATAAGGTTATTCCCACCCGCATCCTCCACACTCCAATTTTCAACTATATTGGCGTTGGTCGCATCGAATTTTTCACTGCCTTGGAGCGTAATGTTGATATCGCACTGGCCCACCGTGGCTAAAAACCTAGCGTCAACAGTCGATGCCGCTTGCACGGCAGCCCGCTGCTGGGGTGATGTGCCGCTATCCTGTACGGAGCTGCTGCCAAGAGATGCATCCGATGGTGTCGCTTCCTCGGACGACGGTGGTGTCGGTTGCTCCGAGCCGCTCTTTTCCTCCGTACCCAAGCCACTGTCGGTCACCGTGGGCGGCTCATTCTCCAGCGCATAAGCCTGCGTAGTACCTATTGGTGCCGTCATAAGCATGACGGCTGCCAATAGCATGGAAAGAGCTTTGCAAAGCCCTTTTTTCTGACATTTAAGCATAATAATCCCTCCTATATACGATTTTAGTCTTCTTCCGGCTCCGCTTTTGAGAGTGTGATACTGAACCCTGCGCCTTTTTCGTAGGTGAGCATCACGCTGATATCGCTGTCATTTACCGCTGTATAAATCATGCCGGTGCCGGTGCTCATCTCATAATTTTCTCCGGTAAAGGCTGCCTTGATTTCTTCCAGATAGGCCGAAAAATCTTCGTCTGAGATATCCTCTATCATAATAAACAGCGAATCCTCAGCTTCCATCACCGAGACAATCTTGCCGTCCTCGAATACGGGAATGTGGCCTACCAGACCCGATGTGGGCCATTCGCCCGCTCCAATAGTCAACTCCTGACCGTCCTCACCCTTGACGACCACCTTGTCGCCATCAATGTCTGCATCCACACCGGCGTCCTCAAAAATCTTTTCCGCAAGCACTTCTCCTGCCTTTTTCTCTGCTTTTTCTTTTGCCCCACATCCGGCAAGCGATAGGGCCAGCAAAAGAACCAACAGCCCGATTAAAAGTTTCTTCATCTTCCTCTCTCCTCCCAATTATTTTAAGATATTGAATGTTCCGATTAGGGGCAGCCTCTTTGCTTTACCGCCAAAGCCATTCACCAGTCCCATGATACCCAACACCAGCACGCCAATGCCGAAAAATGGCATTAGCATCCAGCCAATGACCGGGATGATACCCAGTATCACGTTGCCTGCTATTCCTAAAATCAAGAGCAGCAGCGCTTGATTGGCATGGAATTTTGCATATTTAGATTCGGGGCAGACAATGAGCGGCAGGAAGAAGAGCAGATAGGAAAGACCGGCCATAGTTTTTCCCTTTTCAATGTCTTCTGGCGTATAGCTATTATCCTTTCCTTGAGGCATTTCCTCGACTGCCTCCTTATTTTCATGTTGTAATTTGTTGTTTTGCTCTGTCATCTTAGTTCCCTCCTTATTCAAATTGTAAAAACAGCGACACTGTGCATCACCAAGCCGTCCTCGGCCAAAATCGGAAATACAATTGCTTTATGATAGTTTTTTGATGTTGAATCCTTTTTTGTTTTTTGTTTTGGAAATCTGACAAGCGGATACTTCAGATCATCCAGAAAACAGGTTTCTCCGGCGAAGGCTTGCCGGATGGCACTCGTCAGCGCAACATTGTCGGAAATGCAGTGATAAATGTTGAGCCTGCCAGCCCCAAGGTCTTCCGGGTTTGCCCCGGTTTCTGCTGCAAAAGCATTGTTGACCGTTTCCAGAATCCCCTGGGTTGTAAATACTGCAATGGGGTACGGACAGAAATCAATGATTTGGGAAAACAGACCTTCGTTTGCAGTAAGCATCTGGAACCGCCGGATCATCTGATCGTGATACTGTACCTTCTCCTCCAACTCCTTTTGAAGCTCCAGCAGTTCCGTCAGCAGTTGTTCTTTCATTTTCTCACCCATGGAGCATATTCTCCTTTCCACCTATTTACCTTTACTTTAATGAAAAACACCTCAATAAGATAGGCGCTACCCGACCCAATTTAGTAAGAAAAAGACCATTCGGCGCAACATAAAAACAGGTCTTCGGAATTTCCGAAGACCTGTTTTCTATCACTGCCAGAGCATTTAGCCCTGTTGTGCGTTTTTTCGATATTGGGACGGGGAAAGTCCCGTCTTTTCCTTGAAAACTTTTGCGAAATAACCATTGTAGTCTAAGCCGCAGGCGGCAAACACCTGAGAGATGGACAGGTTTGAATCCGATAGTTTCTCTTTGATCCGGCTGACCTTAAAATTGACGTAGTAATCGTGGGGCGTCATCCCTGTATGCTTCTTAAATAGCCTTGAAAAATGGGTCCGGCTCAGACAGGCCGCTTTCGCCATTTCGTTTATATCGAAGACTTCCGACCAGTGGGTTTCTATGTACTCCTTCGCTCTCTCGATTTCCTCCTTGCCGCAGTAGACCCTTCTGACAGTCTGGATGCCAACAACATAGGCGACCTGTCCCGCACCATCAAAGATTGGGAAGTTGGTGATGTCCTGATACATGGCCTCCATATCGTAGTCCTGCACACCAAAACGCTCCGACAGAACACTCAGTGGAATCTTAATGTCCGGGCAATAAATGGTCTCCCCCCGAAATGCCCGCTGCAACACACTGAGCGGAATATTGGAGGTAACGGCAGGATCTTTTAAGACATTATATTTTCCAATGATGGTTTCCTCAAGCAGTTCCCGCGTGATTCCGTATTGCTTGCGCACGGCCTCATTGACAAACACCGTGGTTCCGTCAGGGGCAAAAACGTGAATCATATAGGGAAACAACTCGATTGCCTTTGCAAGTAGGGCTTCCTTATCAGAATTGAAAAAGGATTGGAAGGAGTCTGCCAAGCCGTTTTGATTCTCTTTATGGTTTGTAATCATATGCTATGAACTCCTTTTTACGAATTTTTCGTGGGTCAATGGGCTTTTTTGCATCGCTTGGAATCATCCATGATTTTCCGAAACGAAGCACGCCTTGGATACGGCCTTCTTCACAAAGTTTTTGTACTCGCCTTTAAGAGATATCCCACTTAATCGCATTTTCCCGCACAGTAATAAAATCCATTGGAACGCTCCTCGTGGCATAAAATATATTTTAATTATATACGTTATTGCGAATAGATCCAAGGTGCAATTTGTTCTTTTTCTGTGATAAGCCTTTCTTAGAGTGAGAGGTTCCGGTGGGTTCACAGTGAATCGCACCTGGGTTCAGCAAAAAGGCGCAGCTTCCCCCTGGTGGAAAGATTGCCTTTTTGCTATCCATTTTCTTAGAATGAGCCTGTTGCTGGTGTTGCTGCTGTTTTCCCGATAGCGAGTTTCCTTATACACGTTGGGAATACCGAACAGAACTCTGAGACAAGCCTTCGATTTCTGCGGATTTGCCAAGTCTGTTTTGATGATTTTTACTGTCTTTGGCAAAAAAATATCTGCTCCTTGCTTATGGAGCAGATATTTTTGAATCTTCATGTAACGACATTGCCTTAACGGGGTACACAGCGCGGGCTGTTACAACGGTTCTTTTTTATTCACGATGCATCTGGACGGATTATGGCGTCACCAAGGCGCCATCTTTCCCACGGGTCTGTGTCCAGACCGTCACGGTGTTTTCACAGGGATACTTTGCGGCCTCCTGCTCGTTGATGTCCACCCCCAAGCCCGGCCTGTCATTGGCGTAGACATAGCCATTCTGGAACGCAGGCAAACCGGTGAAAACATCCAGCAGTGCGCCCTGCGGCCCCTTTAACTCCTGAATGACGAAGTTGGGCGGTTCGATGCCCGACCACTCCTGCACGCCAAAGTTGGGCGCCGCGAGATCAATGTGGATATTCGCCGCGTGTGCAATCGGCGTCATGTCGCCCGGGCCGTGCCATGCAGTCCGAACGCCGAACTGCTCGGCAAAAATTTGCAGCTTTCTGGCCGGTGTGATGCCGCCGATCTGGCTGATATGCACACGGATATAATCAATGAGCCGTTCAGTGAGCAGCCGTTTCCACTCGGCGGGATTGTTGAATAACTCTCCGATTGCAATCGGTGTGCTTGTCTGTTGACGCATATTCTGAAGCCAGCCGCTCTGTTCCGGTGAGAGTGGATCTTCCAAAAAGAAAAGATGATAGGGCTCCAAACGTTTTGCGAGCTGGATTGCTTCAACCGGCGCAATGCGTTCATGAACGTCATGGATGAGCTGCAATTCCTCCCCCATGCGCACACGGATTTCTTCAAACAGCTTTTCCGTATCCCGGATGTATTTGGCCGAGTCCAGATAGATTCCGTCCTTTGCGCCAACAGGGGCGCTTTTGGGCGTCTTCCCATAAGAATCGCCGCCATAGCCTCCGCATTGACAGCGCAGATGGGTAATGCCCATCTCTTGGAATCTGCTGATGTTTTCGCAGATTTCTGTGATGCTGCGGCCTTCTACATGGCGATAAACAGGGACACCTTCGCGCACCTTCCCTCCGAACAGCTGGTAGAGCGGCATATTGGCCAGCTTGCCTTTGATATCCCACAGGGCCATATCAATTCCTGAGATGGCACTGTTTTCAACGGGGCCGTTTCGCCAATAGGCGTTCTGGTGCATCAACTGCCAAAGTTCCTCGATGTTCTGTGCATCCCGGCCCACCAGAAGCGGCTTGAGATACTCCTCAATCAAATGTTTCACTGTTAGGTGACGGTATGCAAATGTCGCACAGCCCAGCCCATAAAGGCCCGGCTGTGTGGTTTCCACTTTGACCGCCACCAGATTGATTCCTTCGGGAGCTGTGCAGATAACCCGAATATTTTTGATTTTAACCGACATAGTTTTCCCCTCATCTCTGCGGTAATCGAAAAGCGCTTTGCAAGCCTAGCTGACAAGCGCGGGCAGGAAGGTCGCGAGGCTAGGCGTGTAAGCGATTAGCAGCATCACCAATGCAAAACAGGTAATGAGCGGCCACATATCCTTGACAAGTTTGGATAGCGGAACATCACCAACCGAGCTGGCAATAAACAGCGTTGCGCCGACTGGCGGCGTGATGCCACCGATGATGAAGGTCAGAACCATCACCATACCGAAATGGATCGGGTCAAAGCCAAAACTCACGGCCAGCGGCTGGAAGATCGGAACCATAATAATCGCAGCACAAGTTGTGTCCATGAAACAACCGATCGCCAGCATCGCCAAAATCATCAGGAGCAATATGATGTAGGGGTTGTTCGTAAGTGCAGAAATCAGGGCGCTGATTTTTTTGGGAAGCTGCAGCACCGCCAGACAATAGCTGAAGGCGCTGGTCGCGGAAAAGATGAGCGAACTCTGACCAACGATGAAGGCTGTTGTCTTAATGGTTTCGATAAAATCTTTCAGGTGAAATTCACGATAGTAGAACACACCGATGAGAATGCCATAAAGACCGGCAACCGCACCCGCTTCGGTGGCGGTAAAGACGCCGCTCAAGGTGCCGCCGATGATGATACCGGGCATGATCAGCGCAGGGATCGCATCCATCGCCGCAAGCCCCAGGCCACGCAGGTTAAACGCGGGGCGATAGTTCCCGTCACAATGAGCAGGGTCTGTCTTTGCCTTGTAGAAGCAATACGCCATCTGCGACACACAAACCAAAAGCCCGGGGATGATGCCCGCTACAAACAGTTTTCCGCAGGAAATTCCCGTCAGGGATGCATAGAGCACCATCAGAATCGAGGGCGGAATGATCGAGCCGATTGTGGCCGATGCACAGGTGATCGCTGTTGAATAGGAACGGCTGTATCCCGCCTCGGTCATCCCGCGGATCTCCATAACGCCCAGTGAAGCGACGTCTGCCGAAGTTGATCCGGAGATTCCGGCAAACATTGTGGAAGCGAGGACGTTGACCAGTGCAAGTCCGCCGGGCAAAAAGCCGACAATTTCGGATGCAAAACGGAAGATACGGCGGGTGATCCCGCACCGGTTCATGATGTCGCCGGCAAATATGTACAAGGGGATCGCCATCAGCGTGAAGGAGTCAACACCGGCGAACATCCGCTGTGGAAGCACCAGCAGGCTCTGTCCGTCGGCAAGCAAAAACAGCATCGAGGCAATCCCCATGACCGCTACAACCGGGATGCCAACGAGCAGCAATGCGAAAAAGGAACCCATTAATATTGCCATTATGCTTCTCCTCCATTTTTCGCTTCTTTCTTGCTCTCCTCAATATCCTCTGCCTCGGAAAGGCGAACCTTCTTGCCGGTTCCATAGAGATAGACATTGATGAGCGACTCGGCAATAATGCCGATCGCGCCGATAACCAAAGGCATATAAACAATCGCCATGGAGATCTGCATGGCAGACGAGACTACATTGACATTCGCTGACACGGTTCGTATTGCGTAGTACAAAAACACGGAGAAAAATCCCGCCATTGCCAACCGGCCAACCTGTTCCATCATAATACGGATCTTGTGAGGCATATAGTTCACGAAAAAATCCAGTGCAATATGCTTATCCCGTCTGGTGGTAATGATGGCTCCGATATAGATGATTGCAACAAAGCAATAGCGCGCCAGTTCCACAGATATAATGATAGGCCGGTTGAAAATGTAACGCATGATCACATTCCCGTTTGTTATGCCAAACATCAAAACGAACAAAACCACTATGATGGCAGTCAATGTTCTTTCAATGATATTTTCACATCTGGATAATAGATTCATGATTCCTCCACAAAAATTAAAATAAAGAAAGGCCTGAGCGGGCCGTTGTTTTGCCTGCTCGCTCAGACCTTTTCAATTGCAGATGTTCTTTTGGGGAATGCTTACAGGTTATCCTGAACCAGCTGGTAGAGTTTCTTTGCTTCTTCAGACTGCATAAAGGGATAAACCGAATAGTCAATCTTTGCCTTCATCGACGCTGTGTCGGATTCCACAAAGGTCATGCCCTTTTCTTTGAGCTCTGCCTGGAAGCCTTCGTCCAGTTCCTTGGTCTGCTGCACACCGAAGTGGGAAGCATCCAGTCCAGCCTGCAGTAACAGGTTCTGCTCGTCCTGGTTGAGGGATTCAAACACCTGGTTGGACATCGAGAAGGTAGTGGGCGCATTGAGGTGCTTGGTCACGTTGAAAAACTTTGCAACCTCAAAGAAGGAGTTGTTGAGGCAGGTGTCCGGGGTATTCTCCAGGCCGGCGACAACGCCTGTGTCAATCGCGGTGTAAACTTCGCCCATCGGCATCGGCGTGGGAGCCGCACCCATCATTTTGAAGGTTTCAACATACAGCGCGGATTCTGGAACACGCATCTTCACGCCTACCAGATCATCCACTGTTTTGATCTCTTTGGTGGTGTACATGTTGCGGAACGCCATGACATAGTAGCCGAGGTTCTTGACCTTGGCAACATTGAGCATCTGCTCGCTGGCATATTCACCGGCGGGGCCTTCCATGACCTTCTGCACCTGATCGTAGTCGTTATACATGTAGGGCAGAATCAGAGCGCCCAGCTGCGGAACCCAGTTGACATAGAATTCAACCGCGATAATCGCAATATCCAGGGTTCCGGAGGTCAGCGCTTCAAGGTTCTGCGCTTCGCTGCCGAGTGCGCTTCCTTCGTAGACGTCGACCACCATCTTGCCGCCAGACAGTTCACCGACACGATCGGCAAAGCTATGGGCGGTGTTTGCCAGCGCACTGCCGGGAGCCGCTGTGGTGGAGAGCTTCAGGGTATGCTCGCCAATGTTGTCAACATTAAACTGATGGGCCAAATCGGAGGGGGCGGCCGCAGGAGCCTGGCTGGAGGACGGAGCGGCAGGAGCCGCTGCGCTGGGCGCCGCACTGCTGGCAGGGGCTGCCGAAGAAGAAGGCGCACCGGGGGTCAGGTTTCCACAACCTACAAGGGCAAACGCCATGGCTGCTGCTATGAATTTTGTTGCTAGCGTTCTTTTCATAATTTCATCCATCTCCTTTTTAATTACGGTATGCCACATTATCTTAATACAAGATAATCATAATTACAGGGCCGCACGGTTATTCCATATAGCCGCCCTTCATCGGGCTTACTGCGTGCTGTGCAAAGATATGCAACACGCCATGACGGTATCTTTCGGGTCTCGGCTGCCAACGCAGACGGCGCTCCGACAAAATCTGCGCCATCTCCTCGGGCGCTTTGGACTGTCCGTTCACCCCTGTGATTGCCAGCAGCCGCTGCGGGATATCAATGCTGATGAGGTCATCTTCCTCCACCAGCGCGATCGGGCCGCCGGCCGCCGCCTCGGGCGAAACATGCCCGATGGCCGGGCCCTTTGACGCGCCCGAAAAACGTCCATCGGTGATCAGCGCGATTGTTTTGCTCAGTTCGGGGTCGGACGAGATCGCCTCGGTCGTATAGAACATCTCCGGCATTCCGCTGCCTTTGGGCCCTTCGTAGCGGATAAAGACTGCGTCGCCGGGTTGAATTTTATGTGTGAGGACTGCGTCGATCGCCTCTTCCTCGCTGTTGAAAGGACGTGCACGCAAGGTCGCTGTAAACATCTCGCGCGGAACCGCACTGTGCTTGACAACAGCGCCTTCGGGTGCAAGATTTCCGGTCAGAATGGCAATCGTCCCGTCAGAGCCGATCGGATCATCAAACGGTCTGATCACATCGGTTGTCTGGATGCCCCATTTCGTGAGGTACTTCTCACATCTGTCGTAATATCCGTTCTCCAGCAGTTCGTCAAGATTCTCACCCAAAGTTTTTCCGGTGACCGTCATCACGTCGAGGTGCAGCATCGAACGAATCTCCTGCATGATTCTGGGAACACCGCCCGCATAGTGGAAGAACTGCGCCGGCCATCTTCCGGCGGGGCGGATATCCAGCAGATAATGCGCCCCACGATGGATGCGGTCAAAGGTATTGGCGTCTATCTCGATGCCGAACTCATGCGCGATCGCCGGAATATGTAACAGGCTGTTGCTTGAGCCTGAAATGGCGGCATGCACCATGATGGCATTCTCGAAGCTTTTGACAGTCACGATGTCTCTCGCCGTCACACCGTTTTTGGCCAGTTCCACTGCTCTGGCTCCCGCTTGTGCCGCCACATCGATCAGATCGGGACAGGTGGCGGGCATCAGTGCACTTCCCGGCAGCATCAGCCCCAGCGCCTCCGCCATAATCTGCATCGTTGAGGCCGTGCCCATAAAGCTGCATGCGCCGCACGAGGGGCATGCATTGTGCTTGTAATAGGTGAGCTGCTCTTCGGTGATCTCTCCGCGCTTGCACATTGCGCTGTACATGCCAATCTGCTCAAGCGTCAGCAGGTCGGGGCCTGCGTCCATGACGCCCCCGGTTACCATGATGCTTGGGATATTGATTCTGCCGATTGCCATGAGCTGTGCGGGCACCGACTTGTCACAGCTTGCAATGAACACGCCCGCATCGAAGGTTGTAGCGTTCGCATGAATTTCAATCAGGTTTGCAATCGCATCCCGGCTTGCCAGGGAGTAGTTGATGCCGTCATGTCCCTGCGACATGCCGTCGCAGATATCAGTCGCATAATATCTGGCGGCTTTTCCGGCGTTTTTATTGACTGCCGAAACAACACACTCCACCAGTTTGTTGAGGTGCGCACTGCCCGGATGGCTGTCGCCATAGGTGCTCTCAACGATGATCTGCGGCTTTTCAAGATCCTCTACGCTCCAACCCATTCCGATACGCAATGGGTCCATCTCAGGAGCAACTGCACGTATCTGTTGACTTTTCATCATCATTCCACCGCCCATGCCGACGCCAGTTGACAAAACAATTTCACGTCGCTAAATGAAGCGGGCCTTTCTTTCATCCCTCATAGTCATCGGATGACTTTCGATGAACACATCATAGCACGATCCTTTTTGTTCGTCAATATATTTATTATTTATTATCATTTACGTTATTTTTTGAGCATTTTATTGTATATGTGTACAAACTTATAACACATATTATTGGGATAGGTATGATGTGTATAAGAAGACCCCGCATTTGCTTGCACATGCGGGGTCGTTCGGACTACCTCGCAGCCAAGGGCGCGAAGTCGGTCACGGTTGTACACCAGATGCAGATACATGGAGTCTCGTGCCCCCAATACATCGTGACGCAGGATGGCGTCACTGATCTTGCGGTGTGTCTCTTTGGTTTCGGACTTGAGGCTCACTTCCGTGCGATCCATGAAGAGCAGAACACCCGCACTAATCACAGGAATCAGATTGGTCATGACCGCATTTCCGCTGGCCTCGGCCATCATGCGGTGAAACTCAACATCCAACTTTTCGTAAGGCTCTCCGTCCCGCATATTTGCGTCCATCTGATCGCAAAGCCCTGCGATGCGCGCCGCCTGCTCGTCGGTTGCCCGTTGCGCCGCCGATGCAGCTATATTCGGCTCCAGCATAAGCCGGATCTCAAGCAGATCCCATACCAGTTTGTTTTTATTTTCAACAAATGCAAATCCAAACGGATCATCACCAACCCCCGTGTGCTCCGCCACGAAGGTGCCCGCGCCGTGTCTGACCTCCAATATATTGCGTGAAATAAGACTCCTTACCGCTTCCCGCAAGGTGCTCCTTCCCACACCCAGCTCGGCGCCCAGCATCTGCTCATTTAGCAGCCTTGCACCGGGGGCCAGCTTATTCTTCACAATGTATTCTAAAAGCAGCTCGGTTGTCTTTTCAATCAGCAGCGGTGTCCCGCGGGGGTGATTATCCATAAAAGAGCACCTCATTAATTTTGAAATTCGTGTACACTATACCATAACTATATTAATATTTCAACACGGCCCCGTTCTTGCCTGTGCGGCCGGCGCACATAATAACGCTGCAGCGGAGTTGTATTTTTGTCAAAAAGAAGGACAGCCGTTTTCATACCGCAATTAAGGATAATTACAGTCTATATTATATATTATTGATTAAATATTAAAAAGGAGAATTACCATGTCAAATCACAAGCACGGCTGCTATCAACATCATTAAAAACAGAGGGATATCTTTTGTGCATGGAATATGAAAAAGAGGAAAGCACTGTAAAAGGGCCGCCTATGCACATCCGTATTTCTTCTGCTGAAATACCTTTAGTAAAAGCATCCCATCTTTCCTATTGACAAAGCGCAACCTATTGCTATAATTATACGCAACAGGTTGCGCTTTTTAAATGAAGGAGTATCAATATGAAAACACCAGAGAATAAGCAATACATCCTGTTTGGCGGCGCTTTTGTGCTAGCGAATAAATTACAGCTGATGGCCGACAAAATGGTGCACGGACTTTCCACAAGGCAGTGGTTTTTGCTTCGCAATTTAAGCGATCTGCCCGCTGATCCACCGCCCACCATCACCATGCTGGCAAAAGAGACCGGCACCTCACGGCAGAATGTCAGCAAGATGCTGGAGGTGCTGCAACGGCAGGGCTATGTGGCACTGCGGGATAACGCGGATGACCATCGCAGTCAAAGCGTCGTTCTGACAGAGTCAGGCGCACAGGTGCTGCTGCGGGTTGCGCAGGAGGCAGTCCCTTTTTTCACCAAACTGTTTTCCGATATCAGTGAGGATGAGTGCGCGGCATCAGCCAGTGTGGTGATAAAACTCATCAATAATCTCTACAAAATGCAGGAGGCGGCGGAGAGATGTTAAAGAAGAAAAAATTAATTATAGCCATTGTTCTCGTCGTTGTGCTGGGGATTGCCGTCCTTGTGTTTTTAAATTTACCCAAACCGGTAGCGGCATCGAATGCGTCATTTAATTTGGCGCAAATCGAAAACGGCACCTATCTGGGCGTTTGTGACAATGGTCTCGTAAAGGTTCGGGCGGAGGTTGTCGTAGAAAACCATACCATTGCAGAGGTACGGATTTTGAAGCATGATAACGGCATGGGCAATGCCGCAGAGGTCATCACCGACACGGTCGTACAGCGGCAAAGCGTAGAGGTCGACACAATATCAGGGGCTACATTGAGTTCAAAAACCATACTAAAGGCGATTGAAAATGCTTTATCGGAAGGGCGGGAAACCAAATGAACATAGCAGTGATCTATAAATCTCACCATGGCTCCACCGAAACCTATGCCAAGTGGATTGCGGAGGATTTGGGCGCTGATCTGCTGCAAACAGACCAGGTAAAACCGGCTGATTTGCAGCAGTATCAAACCATCGTCTATGGCGGTGGCCTCTATGCCGGCAGCGTGAACGGTAGCTCTCTGCTGACGAAAAACTTTGAATGTATCAAAGGCAAGGCGCTTTACCTGTTTACAGTGGGAGCTGCCGATGTAGCCGACCCGGAAAACACCAGCACAATTCGCAGTGCCTTAGAGAAAAAGCTGCCTCCTGCCTTGTTGGAGAAGCTGCACATTTATCACCTGAGGGGCGGAATGTACTATTCGAAAATGAGCTTTATGCACCACACAGTGATAAATATGATGGTAAAAATGCTGCGTAGGAAACCGGAGAATAAACTGCGGGCAGAGGAAAAAATAATGCTGGATACCTATGGGCAGGATATTGATTTCACTGATCGTGCGGCCATTATTCCGCTGGTATCAGACATCAGAGCGGGTGCGAAGCCGCAATAATTTCATTATTATTTCTGTAGCTTTTGGTAGAAAAAATGCCTTGAACAAAATGTTCAAGGCATTTTTATTTTTCGGAAGTGTTATATGACAGACATAGAATATATGCAAGTTGCAATTAAACTTGCCAGAAATGGCTGCGGAAGCAAGCATATATCGCTCCCAGTGTGCCTTACCGTTACTTCCTTTTTCCCAAAGCAGCTTTACCACTGATGTGATGCAGGAAGTTTTGTAAGTGGTAGGTAATCTCCTAGATAGGGGGTATATCGGCTGAAACCTTCCGCATAGCGAATGATGCGCCGCCCTCTTGCCCAGTCGGTAGCCTGTATTCCCCGGGTCAAAGCACATCTCGTATAATATTCCACCAATTGCGGCTGTGCTTCAAATCTGCGTATTGCTTCCATTTTTTGTTCAAAAGTATCTTCAATATCAACATAAGTATCCATTTTGAATTCATTGAATTCGGAGTGCGGGATTGTAGATTCGAACAGAAAAATATCAGGAATAAAATGGGACGGCGTATTGGGCAGCGCCCCCAGCATACCGGCGGCGCTGACGGCGCGGATAACCGCCTTTGCAGTTACTTCATGATCAAAATTAAACGGGTCTTTTATCCAATGGGTCAATATCACGTCGGGACGCAGTTGCAATATACGATGCCCTAAATTACGTATTTGATCAGCATCTAAGTCCAAAGGGTAATCCCGAAAATCAAAAAATTCTATGGAGTCCACACCAATTACGGCCGCTGCGGCACGCGCCTCGTTTTTTCTGCATTCTTTACAGGCCTCGACTGTGCTTTGCGGATTGCTCTTCCAGTAGCCTCCCGATTCTCCGTGTTCGCCAAACGTAAAGGCAAAAACAGTGACTTTGCAGCCCGCCTTTATATATTTGATCAGTGTCCCGCCGCTTCTGGTGCACCAGTCGGCAGCATGCGCACTTACTACCAATATTTTTTCGGGAATCATCAGCCATTACTCCTTCTAAGAAATCTAATATTGCATCCGGCCACTTTAAATTCACGTATTAAAGATCGAAACAATCCCCCGGGCATAAGAAACATCCGGGGGTTGTTTGACCTGAGCTTCTTCAAACTGGAGATGGAAAGGCTCCACCACTCTTGCTAATTTCATGATGACACTCCTTTGCCCTTGCGAATCGATTATTTATTCACGACATTAGTCGGTGTTCCGGAAACAAAAGCGTTCAGGTTTTCAACCGCAATGTCCATTAATCTCTGACGGCTCTCTCTGGGAGCCCAGGAAATATGAGGTGTAATGATGCAGTTTTTTGCTTTTAAGAGCGGATTGCTGCCTTGAATCGGCTCGGTTGAAACAACATCCAGCCCCGCAGCGTAAACTTTTCCGCTGTTGAGTGCATCTGCAAGATCCTGCTCCACAATCAGCGGGCCTCTGGAATTGTTCAGAATTATGACGCCGTCTTTCATCTTCGCAATTGTATTTTTGTTGACGATTCCCTGTGTATCCGGGAATAAGGGGCAATGCAGCGCAATTACATCGGATTTTCCCAGCAGCTCATCCAGCGATGCATAGCTGCAGGTATCGCTCACCAGCGCGGGATTTTGATAGGAATCGAACGCAAGCACGTTCATGCCGAGGGCTTGAGCCAGTTTGCCGGTTGCCTGCCCGATGCGGCCATACCCGATGATTCCCATGGTTTTGTCGGCCAGTTCAATCAGAGGATAATCCCAGAAGCACCAGTCCGGATTGCTTTCCCAGCGTCCCGCATGCACCGCGTCGCTGTGGTGAGCGACATGATGGCAGATTTCGAGAAGCATTGCGATTGCGAACTGTGCAACCGCGCTGGTTCCGTAAGTCGGAATGTTGCACACCGGAATGCCCTTTTCCTTTGCCGCGACCACATCCACCACGTTATAGCCTGTGGCGAGCACGCCCACATACTGAATGGAAGGGCATGCGTCAAACACTTCTCTGGGGAGCGGCGTTTTATTTGTAATAACCGCCTGTGCGTCCCCGATTCTTTTGATGATTTCTTCTGTATCTTTCAGAGGCGTCCGGTCATAAACCATCAGCTCGCCAAGAGCCTCCATCGGTCCCCAGCTCAGGTCGCCGGGATTTTCTGTGTATCCGTCTAAAACTACAATTTTCATAACCAGAATCCTTTCCAATCAGGCATATTCAATCTTCCAGCAACGCCCACGCGCGGTTAATGGTGCGTTTTGTGTTTGCGAGGATGACATCCGCGTCTTCCTCTTTCCAGGGTTTCACTTCGAAAGAAAGAACATAGGGGTTCTGTGCATTGAAAAATCCTTCTTCTTTTAAGACCCTGAAGAAGTCCAGCAGTTCGTTCGTATCATTTGCGCCGCTGGGGAACCCAAAGCGCGGATGCTGGTCTCCGTATGCCTCGCAGCCGTCTTTTACTACGGCGTTTCCAATGTGAAAATGTGTGATGTAGGGGCGGAGCGTGCGAATCACAAACTGGCTGGTTTCATAGGTGGTCGGGAAGTGGGAGAGGTCTACCAGCAGCCCGAAATTCGAATGGGTTTTCCGCATATCCGCCGCAAATTCTGCCGCGTACGGTGCGGGGCCGATCAAAGTCGCCTTGTCCATGTCGTAGTCAAAAACTTCAAGTTCGACCATCATGTTTTTAGTCAGCGCATAGTCGCAGACAGCGCGGGTTGTTTTCAGCAGCTGCGCATAATGCTCCTCTTTGTGCTCCGTGGTCCATTTTCCGGCCAGAAAAGCAATGCCCTTCGCGCCGAGGTATTCCGCTTCATCCAAGGCCTCCAGCAGGGTGCTCTCCGCTTTTTTTCGGTCTTCCTCTTCAAGCGCATTCGGATTCAGCTTAGGCCCGAGAAGCCGGGGCTGAGCGCCGTAGCACACTTTTAAATGCGACTGTGCCAGCAGGCTCTTCGCCTGCTCCCGCAGAGTATCGTCTGCAACTCTGCAGACTTCCAGCGCATCAAAGAATTCATCGCAGGCAATCTTCCGGATGGATTCCAACAGCGGATAAGTCGGGTGGCTCATCCACTGGATGGTGCCGATTTGAAAATATTTATGAATGGAATCTCTCATAACCAAAACCCCCAGTAAATTTCTGATTGTTTGCTGTACACCACTTGCTTTTAGATTTTCATAACACAATCTGTTCGTGCGCTGGTTGTACGTTCCAACTCCCATGCGCAATGTGGATTCAGGGTTTGTAACCCATCTGTTCTAACTGCTCAATGACGTTGTGGCGGCCGGCACTGCGGCTCGCACCCATTGCAATAAAGCCCGCGGCATCATCAAGTGAGGCAATTCCACCGCTCGCTTTGACTTTAATTTTGTCGCCGAAAGTATGCAGCAGCAATCCGATATCATGCACAGTAGCACGGCCTGGCCCAAAGCCGGTGCAGGTTTTGATAAATTTTGCACCACTGTCAACCGCTATCTGACCGGCGGTTAGCTTTTGCTCGTCGGATAGATAGCCGCTTTCGATAATCAGTTTAATATCTACACCGTAACCGGCAGCCAACTTTGCCATCTGGCGCACTTCATCGCACACAAAGGCATAATCTTTACAAAAAAATTTATGTAGATTCATAACCATATCTAGTTCGTTAACTCCAGATTCTAGAGCAAGTTCCGCCTCTTTGAGCTTCGTAGCCGTCATATGGTTCCCCATTGGAAATCCAACGGCAACCTGAGCATGAACTTTGGAGCCTTTAAGTCGCTTGGCGACGTATTCACCGCAAATTGGGAAAACCGCGACTGCCGCAAAACCATAAAGTAGCGCTTCGTCACAGGTTTTTTCAAGCAGTTCCTGAGTGCAATTTGGAACCAGCGCATTGGAATAGTCAATTTTTGAGATCACTTCTTTAATAAACGCTTCATCTTGAGGCAGTTTAAGCAATTTCATTAAAACGCCCCCTTTCATTTCTTTATTCAGCCGCGCACCGATCAAGTTCTTTCTGGAATCGCATGCATGCGGCGGTAAGACCGTCCGGCTGGTTAAATACGGTGTAAATCCCTGTAATCAGAATATCCGCTCCAAGTCGAACGCTTTGAATCGAATTTGGGTAGTCGATCGCCCCATCCACCGAAATTAGAAAATCTGTTCCGGTAGCTTTCCGCAGCATGCAGAGCTCTTGAAGGCGTCCGATTGCGTCCGGCATAAACACCTGCCCTGCATAGCCCGGCTCGACCGACATCAATACCACATAGTCGCAAAAATCCACCAATGGCTCAAGCAGAGAAATCGGCTGAGAAGGATTGATAACCACGCCCGCTTTCATCCCGTTGTCACGAATATACTTTAATAGACGCCGGGAAAAGGGAGTACTGTCAATATGAAAGCTTAGATAATCCGCACCGTCCCCCGCCATCCGCTCAACATACTGAAATGGATCAGTAACCATCAGATGCACATCCAGCGTGAGCTGAGGATACTTGTCGTGGACAGTCTTCACAAAGGAAGTCGGAAACAGAATGTTCGGCACATAATTTCCATCTGCGAGGTCGATATGTATAAAGTTTACACCGCCTGCAACCATCTGATCGATTTGCTCACCAATATTCAAAAGGTTGCAGTTAGCAAGCGATGGAGCATGAATTACCATATTGATCGCTCACTTCCCAAAGTATTCCCGACACTGGTCGGCGCGTTGTTTTGCAAGCTTTGAAAGGTCGACCACATCGGACATCATAATGATCAGATTGTAACCCTTGTCATAGAGCACCTTAGCTGATTCAAAATCATTCGCCACAGTTGCCAGGAACTTTTTCGAGGGAATGACAAGGTCCTCGATCCGCTTAATAGCCGCTTGCACTTCTGGGCTCGTTATCTGGCCCATTTTGCCCATTGAAGTTGAAAGATCCATCGGGCCGATGAAAATTCCGTCAAGTTCCTCAATCTCCATGATGCCTGGAAGATTATCGATTCCAGTCGGGGTTTCGATTGCAACCATGACGAGATTTTCATCATTGGCACGATTGAGGTATTGCCCGCGATTCATGCCGTATCCGGCTGCACGAGGGCTGCCCGCGATGCCGCGCACCCCATAAGGCGGATATTTACAGCGTGAAACCGCATCGATAGCCTCTTCCTTTGTGTTGACATATGGCACCGAAACTCCCGTGACCCCACAGTCGAGAATCCGTTTCAGTGCAACGAGATCGTTCCACGGAGCCCGTGCAAAGGGCGCCGCGCCGGTCGACTTGATTGCCTGGCACATGCTGAGCACCGTCTGATAATCAACAGGGGAATGCTCCACATCAATCACCAGCACGTCAAATCCGGCGTTTGCCATGATTTCGGCGGAAATACTACTGGCCATATGGAGCCACGCAGCAGAGACCTTGCCTTTTTCCTTAAGTTTGCGTTTTACTTCATTATGATATAGTTCCTGCATTTTAATTCTTGTCCCCCACTCATTTTTGCATGAATTCATCAGTCTTATCGGACTCGTACTTCCGGTATAGTTCGGTGGTTTTAATTTGATCGATCAATACTTGGTCATCTCCGGTAAACGGCTTGTTGAAGGCCTCGGCGGCACTCATCAGGTGATCAGCCTTACCTGTGCCATAAATGACCATGTCGGCTCCTTCTTGCATAAGGCACCAGCGCAGCGCAGCGTCAGCGAGCGCTTTGGTATTAGCGATACCCGCCTGTTTCGCCATCTGAAAGAGCTGTCCTTTCATATAAGCCTCACGGCTAATGATCCCCATGTCTTGTGCCTTGGCAGCTTGAAACACCTTATTGCCGGCTTGATAGTCTGCAAAATTGAAGTTGATGTAGATTACATCGAAATAACTGGATTCAATCATTTTAAGATAGGTCTCTTCACCTGAAAAGGTGTCAGCGCAGGCGAAACGAATCAGCCCTTCCTTTTTAAGGGTGGCGATATTGTGACCGAGTTTTTCAAGATATTCCGGATCGTGATCGAACGCGCATTTCATTGGTGCGATATTAAGAAAATCAATTGTATCCCGTTGTAGCAATCTAAGGATTCGTTGAACTTCGGCGCGTAACAGCTCAGGGTTTCCCATTTTAACGTTATTCTTGTCATATGTGTAAACCATGCCTTCAGGGCGGGTTTGTACGTAGATTTCGTGCGGCGGAGGCATCTGTTTCAGATTTCGTCCGAGCGCTTCCTTTTCAGAATCCTGTGTCACATCGAAGAAGTTGATTCCGAGTTCATAGGCATTCTTAAGTACCTTCAAACGGTTTTCGTTACCGAACCCGTCAAGAATCATGCCGGGCGTGGTACTTTTCTGGAAGTCCTCATTAAAACCGCGGGATTTCCCATCGGGCAGATACTCGTGACCGCCCATGCCCAGCACCGAAACTTCAATACCGGTTTTGCCCAAAGCTACAAATTTCATATCTTTCAACCTTTCTAACTGTCTTATGTACCATATATTAACTTTGGTGCCCACAGAACAAGGTCGGGGAAGATGCACAGGACCACCACTTCAAGCAGTATCGCAACTAAAAAAGGAATGCTTTCTTTAAGGAAGTCCTGCATTTTGCAGTCGAGCACACCACAGATCGTATACATCGCAACGCCAACTGGCGGAGTTAAAATACCGGTTGTTACGACAATTGACATAATGATTCCAAAAAAGATTGGATCAAACCCGAAGTTTATAATCAGAGGCAGCAAAATCGGGGTCAAAAGCATAATTACGACCGAACCTTCCATGAACATGCCAAAAATGAGCAGAAACAAGACGACAATAGACATTACAATCAACGGCTCGCTGGTAATGCCCATGATAAAATTAGTGATCTTCTGAGGAATTTTGTCAATTGGAATACCGTAGCCAAAGATGCCAGACATCGAGATCATAAACATAATCCCACCGACATCCACAATTGCCTCCTTAAGCGTTTCGATCAGCTTTGGAATCGTCAGTTCTTTATAGATGAAAAAGCCTACGACCAGCGCATAAACACATGCACATGCGCCCACTTCGGACGGAGTAAACAGGCCAAACCGGATTCCAACCAGCAGCAGGATTGGGAAAATCAACGCCCAGATAGTGTCCTTCAACGAATAGAGAATCTCTTTAAAACTGGCGCGTTTGTCACGCGCAGGTTTGAAGCCGCGCAAGCGAGCGGTAATCGAAACAGACACCATGAGGATGATCATCATCAGAAGGCCTGCGGCCAGACCGGCAGCAAATAGCCGCCCAATCGAAACCTCTCCGATTGTGCCATACAGAATCATTCCTACCCCCGGCGGGATTGTAGAGGTGATCAGTGAAGTGTAGCCGATAACTGCGCCGGTATAGCCGACCGGATATCCCTGACGCTTCATTTCAGGACCGAGGATGCGCGATTCCATTGCTGCATCCGCATTTGAGGAGCCGGAAACGCCGCCCATCAGAGAGGAAAGCACAACGCTCACCTGTGCCATACCGCCGCGCATATGTCCGCAAAGCAGCATAGAAAGCTTGATAAGGCGGTCAGTGATTCCAGAGGAGTTCATCAGGCTGCCTGCAAATACAAACAGCGGAACCGCTAACAGGGTAATGTTCTGTGTTTGAGAGATAGGAAGCTGGATGATTGTCGTTATCGGAAATTCGGGATGCTGTAAAAAAAACGTTGCGCCGGAGATTGCGATAGAAAATCCCACAGGCACGCCAATAGCAAGCAGTATGATAAAGGTAATTACCACCACTATCATGCGGGTTCCTCCTTAATTTGCGGCAAGCCGGCGAACCGGCTTGCCGCAGCATTTCAATTAGTTAAATGGTTGTGCGTTCGTCTTGGCTTTTTATCGTATGATACATTTTAATAAGAGTAGTGACAGCCATAGACGCACAGGATACCGGAACGCTCAGAGTAACCCAGGTGTAGCTTAGGGCAGGAATCCCCTGGAAAGAACGGCTCCAGGTCTTTACTGACTGAATTGCCCCCAGATAAACCATTGCGACCAGGAACCCCAGACAGATCAGATAGATGATCAGTTTCATCATCTTTTGGGGTCTGCCGAATAACCGGTTAAAAAGAATGTCGACATTGACCAGCTTGCCTGCTCTAAATGCGATATCTGCCCCAAGAAAAGTACTCCAAGTAAACAAGAGCAGAGCAATGTCGGTTCCCCAGTTGATTGGACTGCCGAAAGTCCGAAACATTGCCGAAAGAAAAATAACAGCGACGCTGGTCACCAGACCAAAGATTGCAAGTGTCAGTTCAGTTTTACAGAACGCTTCGTAAAATTTTTTCATTATTGTTCCTTCCTTCTGTGTGAAGGTGCTCTATTCAGCTGAGCGTCCGAGTTCCGCGAAGATCGCATCACGGGCTTCAATGAGTCCGAGTTCTTCGTAAGCCTTTTTGCTGGATTCTTTGAAAGCTGCAATATCCATTTGGTCGTATGGAATATACTCCATGCCCGCTTCAATCATCGCCTGTTTTGCGGCATCAGTATTTTTCTCCATCTGTTCAGAGACTTCAAGTCCGGCCTTATTGCACTCGTCGAGCAAAATTGTTTGATACTCGGCCGGCAGTTTATTGAACCATTCGGATGAACAGACCATGAAGTTATTTTGGTAGAAATGCCGGGTTTCCAGAATATATTTTGTAACTTCCTGAATCTTCAGATTATTTGCAGCGATGTAGGGCAATTCACAGCCGTCTACCACTTTCGTCTGGATTCCGTTGTACATGTCTCCGTAAGGCAGCGAGACAGGCGTACAACCAAGGGATTTAACACCTGATACCCAGATTGGAGCGCCGGCAGTACGAATCTGCATACCTTTGAGCTCAGCCGGGGTGATGCCTTTCTTATTTGAAAAGACATTGCGGTAGCCTTGAACATAAGCGAATGAGATTACCTTGATATTGTGCTCATCTTCAAGCTTCTTCTCCCAGCCGGCAATCGATGGGGAACCCATCAGCTCCTTAACCTCGTCCAAATTTTCAAGGAAATACGGTGCAAGCAGGACGGAAAATTCATTTACATAATTGCCCAGACGAGCAGCGTCGGTCTGCCAACCAACATTTGTGCCCTGTTTCATCTGTTCAAGAACATCCTCTTCAACACCGAGCTGGCTGTTGGGATAAACTTCGATGATGAGCTTGCCGTTGGTCTTTTGTTTAACAGCCTCGGCCCATTGCAAATAGGCCTGATGAAACGGATCTTGCTCGGTAAGAGTGTGACCAAACAATAATTTATAATCCCCACCCTCACTGGCACTCTCCACTGGAGCAGTCTCTGCTTTACTGCTTTCTACTTTAGTTTCCTCAGCTTTCGATGGAGCAGAGGAGCTTCCGCCGCAAGCGGTAAATAAAGGGACCACCATAGCCAGAGCACAGAGCATTGCCAAAGATTTTCTTGCGATAGATTTCCTTTTCATTTCATTGCCTCCTAAATTATTCAAATTAATCATACATCGAGATGAAATCGAGCCTCATCTCATTTGTTCAAATAATATTATAACTTTTAATCAGAGTCAATAGTTTTTTGCCAAATACCTCTATTTTTGTTACAATTCATAACAAATTATTTATTATTCTGTGAATGTAGCCTATCGAGCAAATAAAGATGTAATATCTAATTCAAAAATAATGACTTTTTACCGAGCGTGACAACGAAGAAATGCCATATGTTTTTAAATAACTATTGCAAATATATAATATTTATTTTATAATAAATTTATATTCATTACGATTATCTATTCATCCGGCGGTCTGATTTGTGGTTTGGTTTTTGCAATTATAATCTTACGTGGACATTTCATCGGTTTGGCCACAAAGGAGTCTTCATATGGCTTATAACAATAATGCGAGCAAGGAAATCAGTGATTTCATTATTCATAACATCCAGTCGGGTACCTGGAAACCCGGGGATAAAATCTGGTCTGAAAGCGAATTCTGCCAAAACCTCGATAAGAGCCGCATTGCCGTCCGGGATGCGATTGCTAGTCTTTCTGCAATTTCAGTCCTCAAAAAGGTGAAAGGATCCGGCACCTATGTTGAAGATCCAGGCAACGTTTCTCTCGAAGGAATCCGCTATTTTATTATGGATGACGAGGATACGCTGGAGTTGATGGAATTTCGCTATATCATGGATTCTTACTGCACCGAATTGTTTGTAAAACGCGCCACCGATGAGGAAATCAAACAGCTTGAGGAATGCTATTACAATATGTTATCCAATCGCAACGATCTGGAAGATTACAACTACTATGCAAACGAGTTCCATCTTTTGATTGCACGCGGATGTAAAAATCAATTTATTTCGCGAGTGATGGAATATCTGCGCGACAATCTGCTGACCCATCAAAACATTCTTTCACAGGATATGCGGATAGAAAAATACCAAATAGGGACCATCTACCACTACCGGATACTTATGGCAATTAAGGATCGGGATTCCGATATGGCAGGTGCTTACTGTCGGCATCACATCCGTAAGTCAATCGATCTTTTCCGCAAAGGGAGCGCTGAAAATAAGAAAAGTGTGGAAAGCCATACTCAGCCAGAGTAATGCGGTCCGCAAATTCATCTATTTCAAAATGAAAATAAGCCCTGAAAGATAGAAGTTATCTATCTTTCAGGGCTTATTTGAATATTCCGCTGGCTTGCATGCTTTTGCCCCGGCTCCTTTTGAAAAAAAAATTGGGCATGCAGAGTATGGATCTATTTTTTCACTGGCAACCAGGAATAGCAAACATAATCTTCGCTGCTCTGGTCGCCGTCGGTATACTGCTCAATATCGGGAGCGTCAGCATATTGATACCCGCTGTTCGGCAGCCATTCCGTTACAATACGCTGCTGCATCGACTGCATAGCAAGGGGCATCGGTCCTTTGCATTCAAAAATAGCCCAGGTGCAGGCAGGAATCTCATATTCAGACATGCCCTCTGGCACCGGCCGGTCGCTGGAAACTGCAATATAGTAGTCGAAGTTTCCGGAAATATGGAGGTCGCCATGCCAGTCGCCGACACTGACCCCCAGGATACCCATGGGCTGCCCGTTCATGATTTTGCACAGGTTGGGTATGGTTCCTTTCTGATGATGCTCACCCCAAAACTTTGGAACAAGGGTAAATCCCTCCTGATTTTCCGGTGACCATGAGCAGGCCAGTTTAGGGCCGACAATGCGGAATGCGTCGTGATGTTCAATACGGTAATTCATTTCAGCTTCACCTCGTATGGTAATTTTGAAACTGATGGGGTGGTAGGCTTTTAGTATAACTCCCTCCTGCCGGGCAGCAGAGGGAGAGACGCCGTGGATGCGCTGGAACGCGCGGTTGAAGGCCGTGGGAGAATCGTAACCATATTTCAGAGCAAGGTCAATGACCTTATCGCCGGTGTTCTGCAAATCGAATGCCGCTTTCGTCATGCGCCGCCTGCGGATGTATTCCGACAGCGGCACGCCGGCCATGTACGAAAACATGCGCTGAAAGTGGAATGCCGAGCAGCAGGCAATTTTCGCCATATGCTCCTGATCGATTTCTCCTTCCAGATTTTCTTCGATGTACCGCAGCGCATCGTTGAGTTGCATCAGCCAATCCATACCATCATCTCCAATGCTTAAAGCTTACCGTATTTTTATCAGTGTGTCCTCTCCATCTCTGCCGGATTTAGAGAGACGAATTTTAATTCATTCCATGCTACCAATTCCCGGGTGATTAAAGAGAATGCAATACGCAGCGCCTTGATCCTGCGAATCAGCAGTGTGTGCTGAGAAGTACCCTGTTTGAGTTTTGGCTGTACTATTATTCGGAAAATTCTCACGCACCTGCGCCATAAGATACCGTCTAATCTGTTTTCCCTAGTGAAATTGAGAAATTTACCAACTCCTGTGAGTTTATCACAGCGAGGATACAGTTGCAAGAGGTCTTAAAACTGTGTTTGACGGCGCATCCTTAGGGTTTCTCTTTTTTGGGTGCTAACGTCAGCATGGCGCTAAAGTGAAAGTCCGCTGACCGGGCAGAACTGAAAGCAAGCTAAATACCGGATACGCAAAATAACCACCCGGCTTGGGTGGTTTATTTCTATTCTAGCTACTTTTGAAATTAGTGACCCTGATTTTAGAGACTTGGTACAATCAATATGAAAATATCACCTCATTGTTAGAAAGCTTGCTTACTTTCAATGCACCTGTTTCCAACAGCTTTTGAGCTTGAGAACGGGAAATTTGCAAACACTCTGCGATTAACTTGTCATGGCGAACTTTAACTTTATAAGGATTAAAAAAATGTATTGTATTTTCTTTGGTGCTGATTCCTGCATCTTTTAAAACATAGTTCGGCTCCCCAAAAATCGTTGCAGCACTTTTTTGAACTATATTCCTGTCTAAGCAATACTGATTTACAATTTCCCGATTATTCTTCAGTAATGCCTCATATTCCAATTTGTCGACTTTATTTCTGTTAACGCGTGAGTAAACCCGCAGATTATATGTATGTTTACATTTTTCGCACTGATAAATCAACCATACATCAATCAGTTTTCCGTTGACATTCACTCGGATTTTATTGGTACTGCAATAAACGCTTTTATTTCCGCATCCGGAGCAACTGCGGATGACCTTATACGTTTCAGTAGGCAAAATTTCATATTTTCTTGATTCAAAATAGTTCATTATGCATTTCCTTTCAATTGATCGGATATGCAATCATAAAGATTTGGCTATCCAAAAACGAGCCTTTGCCTTATTTCCAAATCAAATCATGGGGGATGATTTTCATAAGGCAGATATCATCACCTGCTTTTATGCTTTTTAATAAATCCACATCAACCTCACATGCAAAGGCTTTTTCAAACAGGACTTTGCTGTATCCCGTGGTACATAGGCACCATGTTTTTGTATCCAATTTATCCACTTCACCAAGCATGGGGCATGGACAGAATAAAAACTGCAAATAAAGCGTGCCGTCTTTACAAAACAATCCTGCTGATTTCGCTTTATCTGAGTTTGCAAATTCCTCCATATTTGAAGCGGCGGCTTGCAACTCTTTTAAAAGTGCCAGCTTTTCATCCATTCCGTGGCCGCATTGACAGCGCATACGGATCTGTTTTGTTGTTTCCTGATCAAATTTACGATCCAACCTATGCATTGTCGAGTTGACCCATTCGGCGTTATTTTCACTCTTTGCCGATCCATTATGACCATATATGATTTCTTTGGCCGTCTCGGTATCGCTTCTATCTTTAACAGCTTCAAAAATAACCTGCTCTTGGATTTTTCTTATATCAAACATTTTGTACCTCCCAAATTTTTGAGTAAAAAAACAGACCCTTTTCTATGAGAATTACCACGCCGAGCAATTCTTATTATAGAAAAAAGTCTGTCTGATTACTTCTGAATTCTTGCCCTATTTAATTTTAATCGGGATACATAAATCCATGATTACTCGTTCGTTTTCCTTGTCAATTTTCCAATAAATATTTAGTCCGTACCGTTTTTCCATTTTATAACCGCTTGTCGGCAGCCAGACGCTGAATATCCCCTGTATGGTGCAAAAAATATCCCGTATTTCCCCTTCAAAGCGATATATTGCGAATTTACCACCCTTTACCGTTGTCACATGATCCAACCCGCAATCTTCATCCGTTGTCATACAAATATCATACAGGCAGCTGTTCCGGCTAGAAATGGCGGGATCGTCGTAAAACCTCTCTATCAATAGAGTGTCCGATTTAATATATTCCTTGTACTTGTCCAAAAAGACAAGCCATTTTTCTTTCAGCTCGATATAATTCCCAATTGAACGTTCGTATATAACAAAAAAGTCCGGAAGCGTCTGGATTTTAATTTTTTGGTCATAGACATCAAATGTATGAAAGCCGGAATTCCCTTCGGGATAGAACGGATTCGGCATGCCTGTTACATTTATGGATTTACGAAATTTTTTCGGAGAAATATGATGATGCATTCTAAACGCAGAGCTGTAATTTGATGAGCTATATCCGTAATCCAGCCCAATATCGGTTATTGTTTTATTTTTCTCCAGTTTAATATCAATAGCGCTCTGATCCATCTTCAAACGCTTTATGAATTCATAAACACTTTCCCCGGTTACCATCTTAAAGGATCTGCAAAAATAATACTTTGAGAAGTGAAAGTGACCTGCAACATCTTCAATCGAAAGATTCTCGTCAAAATGCTGTATGATATAATCAATGCTTTGGTTTATTAATTCCTTTTTAATCATAATAACCCCATTATTATACTCTTTTTTGGTGATAATCTTCTTGCTTCCTTCTCAATCCTAACCCTATAAAACTAGTAGTGCCTTTTTATCGAGACCCATTATTGGACAACTTATTTTTTTCATCTATGTATTCGAACCTTTTATAAATTGTGCCATCCACTTCAACTTCTTCATTCCACATGGAAGCGGGTCTCACCCAGATTCCGCCATCCCCATATAAAGCCTGGTACACAACCATCAATTCCAGCGTTTCCGAGTGTTTGGCAACGTATAAAACGTTATACTCATTACCCTTAAAATGGCGATACCGGCCTAATTTTATCTCACTTTCCATAATTTCATCTCCTCGATCAATAAACAAACATAATGGGAATTCCCATTATACCCATTTTAACGTACGATTACTTATAGAACCAGTTTTTCGACTTGACCATTCATGATATAAGGTAAACATTTCTGTATCTTATCAAAAGACCAGCCCCACCACTTAATTTGCTGTAAGTTCCGGATGGTTATATGTGAACATTGCTACTGCGTCAATAGAATCAAGTAACCTTTCAAGCAAATTTTGACAAAATCTACACTTTATCATTTTTCCCAATATAAAACAATAATCCGAACCCATCCCCAATGGGGACAAGGTTCAGATTATCATGATTTGGTGCGGGTAACAGGACTTGAACCTGCACAGCCTTGCGACCATTAGAACCTGAATGCAAAAGCGAATATTGTAGAAATATGGTCTCTTTAAATTTATATTTCCTTATGCTATAATAGCCCATAGTCTATGTGGAATAATCTTCCATATGAAAGGGGTCTTATAGTCATGATAGGATGCCTTCAAGTAAAAGATGGCAACTATTTTCTGGAGATTGACTGTGATGGCACTAAACACAAAAATCAGACATTCATTCTTTCTCCAATTAGTGATGAAAATTATCAATCGAAAAATGATTTGCAAGACATATTATTTAGCGATTTTATCTCCCAGTGGATGAATATTATCAAAAGTATTGTTAGGCCAAACACGTTTGTTGCTTATCAATGCAATGTAGATAAGCATATAGTCCCATATTTTTCCAAATTAGCAATATCTTTAAAAAACTTACAACCCCTTGATTTGCAAAAATTTTATTCCATAAAACTAAACGAAGGACTATCCCCAAATACTGTTTTGAAGATCCACACCAATATTCATAAATGTCTGAAATATGCTATGGTTACTCTTAATCTTATAGCATTTAATCCGGCAGATAGAGTAATTCTTCCGAGAAAGCAGAAATTTATCGGAAAATATTTCGATGCCGATCAATTACAATCATTATTCTTTGCTGTAAAGGGTGACCCAATTGAACCAGCGGTAGTTTTAGCAGCGACTTATGGATTACGCCGCAGCGAAGTTCTAGGCTTAAAATGGAATGCAGTAAATTTTGAAAACAATACTCTTGTCATTCGCCATGCTGCAATTGAGGCTGATCATAAAGTGATTTACACCGATCAAGTTAAGAACCAATCTAGTTATCGCACACTTCCTTTAATGCCACATATAAAGAATTACTTAAATGGTCTAAAAGCTTCTCAGAATCAGATGAAACTTTTACTAGGGGCAGAATATGAAGATAATGATTATATTTGCAAGTGGGATAATGGAAAACCATTAAAGCCTAATTATATATCTCAAAGATTCAGAAAGGTATTAGAAAGCTGTGGATTTCCACTAATTAGATTTCACGATTTAAGGCATTCATCTGCAAGTTTGCTTCTTAGTTTAGGCTTTTCTCTAAAAGATATTCAAGAGTGGCTTGGCCATGCAGACATTGCTACAACTTCAAACATATATGCTCATTTGCAATATAAGCAAAAAATTGCAATGGCTAATCAAATTGATAATGAACTTTATAATTTAAAAAAATAAATAATGATAAATAATTTATGGACTGATTTATCAGTCCTTTTATTTTACTAGATGAGGAGGAATGAGCATGTCAAAAACAAAAGTAATCGCAGTTGTGAACCAGGAATGTGAAGGTAAGAAAACTAAAAATATAAATCTAGACATTCTTCAAAAAATTGTTTATCTTTGACATCATTATTATTATAAAAATATAATAATATATATTTCCATTTGTCTACATAAATATTTAAATTGCTAATTTGCTTATGTTTGTTAATAACATTTACAGCATTATCAAGTTGTTTGAAGATTTTTGCAATATCAACTGTGTAAATTTTGTGGGTGATGAAATCATAAAGCATCAATGTCCCTCTTTTCAATTGCTTTAAAATTATTATATAACAAAATGGAGGAATTTAACATGTCAAAAAAAATCATAGCAATTGCAAACCAGAAAGGCGGCGTCGGGAAAACGACGACCGCCTTAAATGTTGCTGCCGGGCTGGTAAAGGCGGGCAAGAAAGTTCTGGTAATAGACCTCGATCCGCAGGGCAACCTTACAAACTACATTGGTCATGAAACGGATGAGTTGCCAACGATTAGCGAGTTGCTCCAACAGGCCGCCAGCAATCAGCTGAAACCGGAAAGCATCCATCAGAGTATTCGAACCAATGCGGAAGGGATTGACTATATCCCGTCCAACATTTTGCTTGCGTCTGCGGATATGTTTCTATCAAATGTTATCTGCCGGGAACAGGTGCTGCGCCGTCTTTTAAAAGGTGATGCATTTGCGGCATATAATTATATTCTTATCGACTGTCTACCCAGTTTAGGAATTCTCCTTACCAACGCATTAACCGCCAGTAACAGTGTACTTATTCCGGTGCAGGCGCAGAAGTTCGCTCTGGACGGGCTGGAACAACTGGAACAGATTTACACTATGGTTAAGGAAAACATCAATCCTGATTTGGAGATTGAGGGCGTGCTGCTTACCATGGCAGAAAACACGAATATGTCTAAGGCGGTAGAAAGCGCCTTAACCGATCGTTACGGCAGCAAAGTGTATCAAAGCAAAATTCGTCGGTTAGTAGAAGCTCCAAATAGCACTTATGTAAGAAAAAGCCTGATCGCCACAAAGAGCAGCAAGCTTGGCGCAGAGTATCAGGCTGTCGTGGATGAAATGCTGGGAAACTAGAAGGAGGAGGTTGCCAATGTCCATGAAGATTGACCTGAAAAGCAAGCTGTCGGCACCGACGCCGAAAGAAGCATTTAATATGATGCTGGGAGGAACCAGCCAAAAAGATATCAGGGAGCTGGAGATCAGCTCCCTGATTCCATATCCGAACCAACCGTTCCGGCCATACTCGGAAGAAAAGCTGCTGGAGCTGGCGGAAGACATTAAAGTAAATGGCGTCCTGTCTCCTGTGATCGTCCGTCCAACGGAGGACGGATATCAGATTCTCGCCGGGCATAACCGTGTCAATGCAAGCAAGTTGGCGGGATTGCTCACCGTCCCCTGCATCGTTAAAGACTTCGACGATGCCATGGCGCAGCTGGTGCTGGTCAACTCCAACTTATTGCAGCGTCAGGAGCTGCTCCCGAGCGAAAAAGCCTTCGCTTATAAGATGCAATTAGATGCCATAAAGCAGCAAGGTAAGCGGTCTGATTTAACTTCCAATCAAATTGATTGGAAGTTAGATAGTGCCAACAGAATTGCCGAAACATCCGGTACATCATCAGCACAAATAAGAAGATATATTAGACTTACATGTCTGATAAAACCATTGTTGGATATGATAGATATTCTTGCTATGCCTGTAAATGCAGGATTTAGTTTATCCTATCTAAATGAGGAAACGCAGTCGCGACTTCTGGAATACATCGAAGCATATCATGCAAAGATTGACCTGAAAGCGGCGGAGCTGCTCCGGGCCAGAAGCGATAACGGCGACCTGACGCGGGATAAGATTATTTCTTTGCTGTCAAAACCGCCGAAACCACCGAATGAGAAAACGCCGGTCAAGCTGCAAACTACTGCCTTGCAGCAATACTTCCCCGGCAAAAAGACAAAGGAAATCGAAAAGGAGATCATGGAGATTCTGGAACAGTATTTTACCAATAATCAATAGATTGCATCGTTCTCCATAATGCTTGAAACCAGGCTAACAACCCTATATAATAAACACAAACAGAAATTTAATAAGGAGGATAAGTAGTGCCAAGAAATCTTCGTAAATGGATTAGTCTGCTAATAGCAGCAATTTTGTATTATGTAGTTCATGAAGGAGGGCATTTAATTGTATCCTTATTTTTGGGAACATTTGAATATATCCGCATCGTCTATTGGGGGCTAGGTGTTCAGATTGTTGCCAATACTTCCAATATGACTAATATTCAAATATTTATCTATTCAGTTACAGGGGTATTTTGCACTCTGCTTACAGGTTATTTTTTGGTGGGAGCACGAAAACACCTAAATCAAATTCGAAGTAAACTGTTTCGGGCAATTGCATATTTTTCGACGTTGATTTTTTTGTGCCTTGATCCGCTCTATCTTTCTATACTGCATAGATTTGTCGGGGGTGGTGATATGAATGGCTTATTATTGATAGGTATTCCAGGAACTTTTATAAGTATTTTCTTCTTTTTGATGCTTGGAACAAATCTATTGATTTTCAGTAAGTCAATTTATCCATTATATAAGAAAGGCTTTACAGAGAGTGCTTAATTAAATGTAAATGTTATTTTATTTGGCATTGAGTTCTGCTCAGTGCCATTTTAATTTAGGAAGGAAATAAGACAGCAATGAAGTTTCAGAACATATCAGGCATCCTGCAATTGTACAGGGGGACACTCTTTCGGATCCTCAGCAATGAGGAAACGATGAGAGAGTCCCTTTCGTTATGCGGCAGGCTGTACAAGTACGATTTCGGGCGGCAGGCACTCATTTTTGCCCAGCGGCCGGACGCAACGGCGGTCGCAGCCAAAACAATATGGGAAGATCGGATGAACCGCCGCATCAAACCTCGTAACCATGCCATTTTGGTGCTGGACGACAAAGGAGAAAACATCGCCAGCCTGTTCGATGTCTCGGACACCACCGGAGAGGAAAACACGCTGCCGCTGTACTGGCAGATAGACAAAGGCGGCACGGAGCTGGAACACCGACTGGACCGTATGTCGGAGGAAGCCCTGCAGGGGTTAAACGCCCCGGACTACGCGCGGGAGCTTGTCCGGTATGCGGTATACAGCCGCGCCGGATGCGATTTGGAGAATATTCCGCTGGGTAAAATCCACTTGAGGGATATTGACCAATATGAAGAAACTGGTAAACTGGTGTCAAGGGCAATGACAAAAGTATTGTTACAGATTGAAAGGAGCATCCCCCGTGAAAATCGAGATGGAAGTCAAAAATGGTATCCCTTATCTGCTGGGCAGCGACAACTTATTTTATCCGCAGCTGACCGGAGATTATCAGAATACGGAAATCGGCAGGTTCGGCTCCCTAATGGAGAGCTGGCTGCTGGAGGAACAGCCGGAGCGGTGCCAGGAGCTGCTTACACAGGGCAAGCTGCTGGAGTACCTGCAAAAGACGAACAACGAGTGCTGGGAGAAGTCGGAGCGGATACAGGAACAGCTCAAACAGCAGACCCCGCCGCCGAAGGGCGCGGACTTTCTAAAGATGGTTCAGTACAACCAGCAGATACAGGACACGGCGAACGAGATCGTGCAGAGCGAACTGTTCCCGAACAATTAAATCTATTTGGAGCGGCAGAACAAGCCGCTCCTTTTTTGTTGCATCGACCTCTGGGGCAAGCAGAAGCTCCGCAGGAAAATCAGGTGCCGCTTCAACATGCCGTCATTTCCCGTGATGGAGATACTGTTACCATAGAAAGCAAGGCTGGAGACGAAAAGCATTACGCCGAGTCTGACGCAGAATTGCCGGATGAAGTTGTCGAGGCAATTCCCGAAGCACCGGTAAAGTCCGCACCGTTTACCCGGCACAACTATCACTATTTCGGCGGCCGCCCCACCGGCGGGCCGAAAGCAAAGTACCAGGCAAATGTGCGCGCCATCCGGCTGCTCAAGCAGATTGAGGCGGCGGACAGGCTGGCGACACAGGAGGAACAGCAGGAGCTGGCCGGGTATTCCGGGTGGGGCGGCATTCCGCAGGCGTTCGACGGGAACAACACCGGCTGGGCAAACGAATTTGCGGAGCTTTCTTCCCTGCTGGATGAGGACGAATATAAAAGCGCCCGCGCCTCCACGCCCAACGCACACTACACTTCCCCGGAGGTGATCGACGCGGTATATGCCGCGCTGGAACGGTTCGGCTTTTCCGGCGGCAGGATACTGGAACCGTCCGTGGGCGTCGGCTACTTCTTCGGGCAACTGCCGGAGCAGCTCCAAACCAGCAGGCTCACCGGCGTGGAGCTGGACAGCGTCAGCGGACGCATTGCAAAGCAGCTCTATCAGAAAGCAGACATCCGGATTCAAGGGTTTGAATCGACAGATTTGCAGGACGATTCTTACGACGCCGCTATCGGAAACGTCCCGTTTGGAAACTATCAGCTTGCAGACGTCCGATATGACAGCTACCACTTTTTCATCCACGATTATTTCTTCGCCAAAGCGATAGATAAAGTCCGGCCGGGTGGGTTCGTCGTCTTCGTCACCACAAAAGGCACGCTGGATAAAGAAAATTCCACACTGCGCCGGTATCTTGCCAAACGTGCAGACCTTATCGGCGCAATTCGGCTCCCGAACAATGCCTTACTGGAAACCGCCAACACCGAAGTTACTACGGACATTCTCTTTTTGCAGAAGCGGGAGATGATGACTACGGAGGAACCGGAATGGCTGTTTGTTGGCAGAGATGAAAACGGCGTGCCGGTCAACGAGTATTTTCTCAGCCATCCGGAGATGCTGCTGGGCGAAATGGTCTATGACAAGTCGATGTATGGCAACGAGAAGCTCACCTCTTGCAGACCGTTCGAGGGAAAAGACTTAAAGGAGCTGCTGTCCGAAGCAGTGTCGAAACTGGAAGCACAGTACATTCCTTTGGGCAATGTGCAGGAAATGGACGGCAAAGAAGAAACGCTTCCGGCAGATCCGAACGTTCGTAATTTCACCTATACGGTTGTGAACGATGCCGTCTATTATCGTATCAACGGGGAGATGGAACGTAAGCACCTCCAGCCAAAGGACGAGAAACGCGTCAAGGGGCTGCACGCAATCCGGCTTGCGGTGCTGGATGTCCTGGACTGCCAGCGGGAGCGCGGCACGGATGAACAGCTTGCCGCTCTGCAGGAAACGCTCAACACAGCCTATGACCGCTTTGTCAAGGAGTTCGGCAGAATCGGCACGCGGGAAAACCGGCGCGTCTTCCGGGAGGATAATGACGCGGCCCTGCTGGCCGTGCTGGAATCAGCGGATGAACAGGGCAATGTCAGTAAAGCGGACATTTTCACAAAGCGCACCATCAAGCCCGCCGTCCTTGCCGACCGCGCGTACAACGCGCAGGATGCGCTCACCCTCTGCCTCAACTACCGCCGGTCGGTGGACTTTTCCTATTTGTCGCGTGTGTACCCGAAAGCGCCGGAGAAAATTCTCGCGGAGCTGGGCGACAGCATCTATTTAGACCCACTGCACTATTCAGAAGAACATCCCTATGAAGGCTGGCAGACGGCGGAGGAATACCTCTCCGGCAATGTGCGGGAAAAGCTGGCCGTCGCGCAGTCCTACGCAGAACAGCACCCCGAACGGTTTTCCCGCAACGTGAAAGCCCTTACAGATGTCCAGCCGAAGGCGCTGGAACCCTCCGAAATCGAACTCCATATGGGTACGCCCTGGCTGGATGTCGAATATTACGACCAGTTTGTGTATGAGCTGCTGGGGACACCTTTCCGATACCGGGGCGGTACCCCGAATGACCTGCATGTAATCTATAACCGGTACGACGGCAGCTGGACGGTGCTGAACCAGTGGCGGGACAAAACCAATATCAGTGCTTCCAGCACCTACGGAACGGAACGCATCAGCGCCTATCAGATCATCGAAGATACACTGAACCTGCGCAGTTCCACTGTTCGGGACGCTAAGGACGATGGGAAAGGCGGCGTCAAATACGTCGTCAATTCGAAGGAGACCCGGCTGGCACGCGGCAAGCAGGAGATCATCAAGTCAAAGTTTCAAAGCTGGCTGTATCAGGACAGCGACCGCCGCCATAAACTGGTGGACTACTATAACGAGCACTTCAACAACATCGTCCCCCGCAGCTATGACGGTTCCCGCCTGCTGCTGCCGGAGATGAATCCCCGGGTGGAGCTGAGGCGGCACCAGCTGGACGCGGTCGCCCGCTGCATCAGCGGGAACAACTCGTTGCTGGCGCACGTCGTGGGCGCGGGCAAAACCTACACGATGATCGCGGCGGCGCATGAGCAGCTTCGGCTGGGGCTGGCGGGCAAGGTGATGTTCGCGGTGCCAAACCACTTAACCGAACAGTTCGGCAGCGACATCTATGAGCTGTATCCGGACGCTAAAGTGCTCATCTCCACCAAAGCGGACTTTGAAACGAGCAACCGGCAGAAGTTTCTGAGCCGGATTGCGATGAGCGATGTGCAGTATGTGGTCATCGGACACAGCCAGTTTGAAAAAATTCAGATGTCCCCGGAAAATCAGCGGCGGCAAATTGAACGGCAGGTGGAGGAAGTCTCGTTCGCCATTGAGGACGCAAAGCGGCAGCGCGGGGAACGGTATTCCGTCAAGCAGCTCGAATCCCTGAAATTCTCGCTGGAAACACAGATGAAGCGGCTGCTGGATGACGGAAAGAAAGACCGGCAGGTTACCTTTGAACAGCTCGGCATCGACAGCCTGTTTGTGGATGAGGCGCATTACTATAAAAACCTCGCGACCTTCTCCAAAATGCGCAATGTCGCCGGAATCTCCAACACCCACGCAAAGAAATCCTCCGACCTGCTCATGAAACTGGAGTACCTTGCGAATCACGACGGCATTTCCGGCATCGTGACCTTTGCAACCGGCACGCCGCTTTCCAACAGCATGGCGGAGCTGTATGTCATGCAGAAATATTTGCAGCCACAAGCCCTGCGCGAGCGGGGCATTTTTCATTTTGACGATTGGGCGGCAAACTTCGGAGAAACCGTTACAGAGATGGAGATGGCGCCGGAGGGCAACGGCCTTCGTCCCCGCACGCGCTTCGCCAAGTTCCACAACCTGCCGGAGCTGATGCTCATGTTCCGGGAAATCGCGGACATCCAGACGGCGGATATGCTGAATCTGCCGGTTCCCAAACTGGCGGGCGGAAAACCGGTGGTGGTCAAATGCAAGCCGTCCAAGGAGCTGGAGGAATTCATGCTGGACGGTCTTGCCCGCGTGGAACGCATCCGCAACGGTGCTGTGCACCCTACGGAGGACAACATGCTGAAATTCACGACCGACGCGAAAAAAGCCGGGCTGGATATGCGTCTCATCGACCCCGACGCACCCGCCGACCCGGACGGCAAGATTGCAAAATGTGTGGAGCGCGTGCTGCATCATTACCGCGAAACATCGGAGCAGCGCGGCGTGCAGCTCGTGTTCTGCGACACCAGCACCCCGAAAAAGGACGCGTTCGACGTCTATAATGAGTTTAAACGTCAAGCGGTGCTCGCCGGTTTTCCTGAGCAGGAAATCGCATTCATCCATGACGCGAATTCCGACGCAGCAAAGGAAGAGCTGTTCACCAAATGCCGCAGCGGAGAACTTCGCGTGCTGCTGGGTTCCACACAAAAGTGCGGCGCGGGCACCAACATTCAGGATCGACTGATCGCCTTGCACCATTTAGATTGCCCGTATCGTCCGTCCGACATCGAGCAGCGCGAAGGTCGTATCCTCCGGCAGGGCAACAAATGCTTTGACGAGGTTTATATTTACCGCTATGTTACGGAGCGTTCCTTTGACGCCTATCTGTGGAGCATCGTGGAGACAAAGGCACGGTTTATTTCGCAGATTATGACCTCTAAGACCATCAGCCGCACCTGTGAGGATGTGGACGAGGCGGTGCTCTCTTACGCGGAAGTCAAGGCCATTGCCAGCGGAGACCCGCGCATTAAGGAAAAGCTGGATGCCGACATGCAGGTGTCGCGGCTCACCGAACTGAAAAATGCCTGGAACGCAGAGCGGTACCGGCTGGAGGACGCTATCCGGCGCGATCTGCCCCGGCAGATTGCGAAAGCGGAGGAAACGGCGGCGAGCATCCAAAAGGATCTGGCGCTGTACGCGCAAACGGACGGTCAGGAGTTTTCCATGACCGTTGGCGGAGTACACTTCACGGAGCGTGAACCGGCGGGCGCGAAGCTGTTGGCGCTCAGCAAAAAGGCGGGACGTGACGATGACCTTGCGGTGGGCAGCTTCCGGGGTTTTGATCTGTCCCTGCACCGGAACACACTGTATGAAGATACCGTTGAGGTGCGCATCCGGGGCAGCGCGCTGTACACTGCGGAGCTGAGCTTTGACAGCGTGGGCAGCGTGATGCGGATTGAGAACGCGCTGAAAAAGATGGGAGAACAGCTGCTGGATACCCGGCAGAATCTGGAGGACAGCAAGGCGTCGCTGAAAAAGTGCGAAGCGGCCTATGCCGCCCCGTTCCAGTATGAGGACGATTTGCAAAAGCAGCTGGAACGACAGGCAAAACTCAATTATGACCTGGATCTCAACCGCGTGGATGATACAATCATTGACGAGGACGAAGAGGAAACTGAAATTATTACAGAGAAAGGAGAAGACCAGGAAATGACAGTTGTATTGGTGGAACCAGGCAAAGCGGCGCGTATTGAGCGCATGAGAGGCGAACTCAAGGACATGCAGAAGCTGGTGGGCGGCAGCATAGAGGCCGTTCATCCCTTTGCGGACAACGCGGTGCTGATTTGCAACGAAGAAGGCAAACTGATGGGGTTGCCGCCCAACCGGACGATTGGCGGCGAAATGATTGCCGGGACGTTTTTCCTCTGTGCGGAAACAGAATCCGGGGACGACTTCACGTCTCTGGACAGAAGTCAGGTGAAAGACTATCTGCAGCTGTTCCGGGAGCCGGAAAAATTCAATCTTGGAGCCGCGTATGCAGAACCTTTGGATCATTAACCGCTATGCGTCCGGAGTGCTGTTCGGGGGTGCGTTGCTGCTCGCCGCCATTCTGGACGCAAAAACGAGAGAGATCCCGGACGTCTGTCCCCTGATGCTGCTGATGTCCGGGCTGCTGGGTATCCTCGCGGGACGCGTCTCCGTTTGGGACGCGCTGGCCGGGATGCTCTGCACCGGCCTGCTTTGCCTGTCCCTGACGCTCTGGAAAGAGGACGGGTTCGGTGGCGGTGACATCAAGCTGATTGGGGCGGCGAGCTTCTGCCTTGGGATACTGTCCAGCGCCTACGCGCTGGTGGTTTCGTTGACAGCGGCAATTCTGTATGTCCTGCTGCGAATGCTGTGGGACAAAACGAAGGGGCAGGCTGTGGCGCTTGCCCCTTTTTTGTCGGCAGGCTACTGCCTGCTGTATTTTCAGAAATGAGGTGTTAAACAGTTTGTTTGGATTCAGAAAAGAGGAAGAAATCTTCCGGCCCCGAAAGGAGCGTCCCAGACGGGAAAAAAAGCGGCGGCTTCCCAAGGCGAACGCCGAGGAAGACCTGTCCGCGCATTTCGGGGAAAACGTTGAGACGTTTTCAGAGCAGGACGCCTACCCGGACAGTTTCCTGCCGCCGGATCCGCCGGAGGAAAAGACCGTGGGCAAGCTGCCCAAGCCGAAAAAGGAGAAGAAACAGAAACCGGAGAAACAGAAAAAGCCGCCGTCCGAAGCCCCGTTTTACCGCAACCGCTTGGTGATCGGTACAGCGTGCGTAACAGCAGCCTGCATCATCGCTTTTGTCCTTGTGCCGGTCATGTCGTATGTCACCGGAACGGAGATGATGACCGTGACGGTCATGACCGCTACGCTCGGCAAAGGAAAACGCATCGAGGCTTCCATGCTGCGCACCGAACAGATACCCGCGCAGGGGGTTCCCAACAGTGCCATACAGGATGCTTCGCAGGCTGTCGGGAAATATGCGGCGGTGGATCTCGTTGCCGGGGACACGCTGCTGGCGAGTAAAATCACAGATTCTATCCCATTCCCGGACGATTATCTGTACACCATCCCCGATGGGCAGCAGGCCATTTCAGCAACCATCCAGTCGTTCGCGGACGGGCTTTCCGGAAAGCTGCGTGCCGGGGATGTGGTTTCGGTCTACGCGGTACCGAACCAGACAGACACGGAGGCAACCGATTATGTGGCCATCCAGCCGCCGGAGCTGCGGTTTGTCCGGGTGCTCGCCGTTACCAGCGCATTGGGCGCGGACAGGCAGCGGGACGAGCCGGAGGATTCCGGTAAGGATAATAAAAGTAGTGAGGACAAGGATAACCAACCCGCCACCGTCACGCTGCTGGTTAGACCGGAACAGGCGGCGGCAGTCGCGGGGCTGGAGGTGAACGCAAAATTGCATCTGGCGTTGGTGTCGCGCGGAAACGAACAGGCGGCGCAGTCTTACCTTCAGGCGCAGGACGAATACCTGGACGACGCGGCAAAAAAGGAAGAACAGGAACTTCACGATCTGCTTCAGGATGAAAGCATCCAAAACCTGCTGAACGGCGAGACAGATTACAGCGGCCTGAATCCGGAGCAGACAGAAAGCGAGGGGAAAAGCGGTGAGTAAGCTCATTACGATCTACGGTTCGCCGGGCAGCGGCAAGACGCTGCTTTCTCTCGCGCTGGCCAGCCGCCTTGCGCTGCGCAAGGAAAATGTAATCCTCGTCAGCAGCGACAAGGTTGTGCCGCATCTCAAGGTGCTGCTCCCGACCGTGGAAACAAACAAGTCCCATTCCATGGGGCCGTTGCTGTTAAAGTCGGGACTTACCCAAAAGCAGCTCATCCCGAAGCTGGTGTTCCATCCGGACAGCAGCTGTCTGGCCTGCCTTGCGCTTGCCCCGGGTGATAACCTGATCTCCTACCCGCCGCTGTTTGAGGCGCCAAACGTCATGGAACTGCTGAACGTCCTGTCCGGCCTTGCGGATGTTGTCCTGGTGGACGGCACAAGTAATCCAACAGCCGATCGTATCACGCTCACAGCGCTGGAAGCTTCTGAGCATGTCATCTGTACCCTGACGCCAGACCGTAAAGGGCTGGAATACTTAAACGCCCTGCTGCCGGTGCTGCGAGATGAGAAATACAAAACCGGAAAGCACATTCGCGTCCTCTCCCCGGTACGGGAAACGAGCCCTGCAAAGGAACTGCTGGGAACAATTGAGGATGTGCGGTTCCTGCTGCCTTACGCGGCGGAAGCGGAGGAACGGATGCTGTCCGGAAAGCTGTTCAAAGGGTTCACACGCCGCCCCGGGCTGGTGTTCGAACGGCGTGTGGAAGAAATTCTGGAGGAACTGAGATGACGACCTTAAACGACTACCTGTTTTCTGTGCAGGGGCATACCCCCTACCGGGACGTGCTATCTCAGGTGCAGCGGCACATGACGCAGGAATACGCGGAGCTGTTTTCCCGGCAGGAATTATCCAAAGAAGACGTGTTTCTCATTAAAAAGAACATTGAGAATTACCTCATTGAATCCGCAATCAGCTGTGACGAAACGAAAAACCTTACCGAGCTCACCGACCGGCTCTACAAGGATATGGTGCTCTATTCTTTCCTTACGGATTATCTCACTCCCGAAAAGATCGAGGAACTGGGGCTGGAGGAAATCAACGTCAACTCCTGGGAATGTATCTATCTGTTAACGTCAAAGAAAGGCAAAATCCGGCTGGAGGAACAGTTCCTGTCCCCGCAGCACGCAATTGACGTCATTACCCGGATGCTGCGGCACAGCGGAATGGTGATCGACGACGCGAAGCCGTTGGCGCTCGGGCATATTGCAAAGAATGTCCGTATCGCGGTGTTCAAGACCCCGGTGTTGGATGAGGAAATTGGCGTCTCCTGCTCCATCCGGATTGTTTCGTTTTCAAAGCTCACAAGGCACAATCTGGTGCATGAATATGAAACCATCCCGGAGGAAGCACTGTCGCTGCTGGAGCACTGCATCCTGCACGGCGCGTCCATCTGTGTGTCGGGCGCGACCGGCTCCGGCAAGACCGGCACGGCGGGTTATCTGTTGTCTGTCGCCAGCCGGGACACTGCAAACCGGGTTCTCACGGTGGAGGAAGGCAGCCGTGAGTTCGACCTCATCCGGCGGGATGAAACCGGCAGAGTCGTAAACGATGTGGTGCATCTGCTGACGCGCCCCAGTGAAAACGAAAAGCAGAACATTTCACAGGATTACCTGCTGGAAAATATCCTGCGTTATGACCCGGATATTGTCGGCGTCGGGGAAATGCGTTCCCATGAAGCGAGTACGGCGGCGGAAGCATCGCTGACAGACCACACGGTGGTTACAACCACGCATTGCCGCAGCGCGGTTGGCACTTATGAGCGGATGGTGACCCTTGCAAAAAAGAAGTCCACCTCGGACGATGATACTTTGTATAAACAGATGGTGGAGGCGTTCCCGATCATTGTGTATCAAAGAAAGCTTGCGGATGGGAGCCGCAAGGCGACGGAAATCATTGAGGGCGAGGGATATGAAAACGGAAAAATCCGTTATCGCACGCTGTGGCGGTACGTGCTCATCGACAACTACTCGGATGAAACCGGTAAAAATCATAGTTCCGGCCATTTTGAACGCGATCAGAAGATTAGCGACGCACTGCGGCAGAGACTCGTAGATTGCGGCCTTTCCCAATCTGTTGCTGAACAATTTTAAAAGGGGTGGTACCTATTCAAATCATTGGAATCCAATTACTGGTGTTTGCGCTGCTGATTGCCGGCAGCGCGTTTTTATTAGGACTTCATCCGCTTGCGTGGATTCCCTCAAAAGAGGAATGGAAAGCCGAAGCAAACAGGCTCGTAAAGCGGCTGCAAAAAGGAAGAAAGCAGTCCCTGCTCCGAAAGGTGCGGCAGTCTCAGGGCAAGGGCAAAAGCAATTTCTTTCTTCATAATCTATCGGACGCCCGCCGCATCCTCACCACCACCAACCAGCATGGCAAGGTTAAGCTTATGATGCGGATGTCCGCCGTCTGCTTTTGCGCAGGACTGGCAGCGGCGGCCCTGATGCAGAACATCCCCATGCTGCCGGTGCTTTCCGTGGGCTGCTCGCTCATCCCGATGTGGTACATCCGGTACAGTGAAGTCCGTTACAAGCGGCAGCTCTGCGACGAGTTGGAGGTGGCGCTTTCAGTCATTACCAGCTCCTATCTGCGGACAGACAACCTTCCGCAGTCGGTGGAAGAGAACCTGTCCTATCTGGAAGACCCGGTGCGGACAGCATTTGCTAAGTTTGTAAATGGGGTGAAGTTTGTGGATGCCAATCTCCAAAACAACCTCCAGAACCTGAAAGCGTCGCTGCAAAACCCGGTATTTCATGACTGGTGCGACATTCTGACGCTGTGCATGATCGACCGCAACTACAAGTACAGCCTGTCTCCGGTGGTGGAGCAGTTCAGCGATAACCGCGCACTGCAAAATTCGCTGGAAACTATCCTGCAGCAGCCGGTCAAAACATTCAATATCATCGTCGGCATTTCGGTCGGGATGATACCGCTGCTTTTTGTCGTAAACAAGCCCTGGTTTATCACGCTGGTAAGTACCTGGGGCGGCAAGGCAATTCTGGCGGCAATGAGCGTAGCGGTCTTTGCAGGTATGAATAAGGCAATCGGGCTGACCGCCCCGATTGATTGAGGAGGGAAACAAATTGTTGCTTTTACAGTTGTGTCTGGCCGGACTCACAGGCGGCGGGATGTGGCTGCTCCTGACAGATACCGTGCTGTTCCCGTCGCTGCGTACCAAAAAGCTCTATCGGGAGAGCGGGCGGCAAAAAGAAAAAGGCGGCTTGGTTGGAAAGCTGGCCGCACCGCTCGCAAAACGGCTGGAGCCACACATTTTCATGAATCCATATAAGCGGGAGAAGCTCGACCATACGCTTAAAACGATCGGGGAGGAAAGAAACGCGGTACAGTACACTGCGAGCCTGCTGGCACAGTCCCTGCTGCTGTCCGCAATTGGCTTGATGACGCTACCGATCTATCCCCTGCTCCCGGCTCCGTTTATCGGGGGCGCGGTGCTTGCGTATTTCCGCAGCATGAAAGAGCCGGAGAAGCGGCTGCGGGAAAAACGAGAGAAGATTGAGCGGGAGCTGCCGCGCATGGCCAGCACGATTTCCAACAGCCTGGCTGCAAGCAGAGACGTGGTGAAGATTCTGGAACATTACCGCAAGGTCTGCGGGCCGGAGCTGGCAGAGGAACTGGATATTACGCTGGCAGACATGAAAACCGGTAATGCGGAGAATGCATTGCGAGGGCTGGAGAACCGGATCGGCAGCACCAAGCTGTCCGAACTGGTGCGCGGGCTGTTGTCCGTCCTGCGCGGGGAGGATCAGCAGCTCTACTTTTACACCAAGAACAGCGAGTTCCGAAGAGAGGGAATTGAGCGTCAAAAGCAGGAAATCCAGAAGCGGCCAGATAAGCTGATTCCCTACATTGCTGTCATTGTTGCTTGTTTTTTCGTAATGGTACTGTATGTCGTGGGTTACGAGGTCGTCCTAAACCAGGTTGGATTATAACAGAAGGAGTGGAAAATCATGCAAAAGGTAAAAACGGTATATTACAAAGGTCTGGCAAATGTGCAGAACACGCTGTTTCTTGCAAAGAAAAAGCTGAGAGAAAAAAGCGGGGAATCTCATCTTGTCGCAATCTTGATCATGGTCGCGGTTGTTGTTGTGATAGGCAGTTATATATTTAAACGGTTTACGGAAATATCCAAGGACAGCACGGACAGAACGGCCAGCGCTATTGAAAACATCTTCAACTATACAGCATAACGGGGTGACGGGATGAGCGTAATCAGGCGGCTTTGCAAAAAGCTTCGGGAGCGGCGTGGGATGAACGAGTATATTCAGGTCATGCTGGTGTCCGTTATGATTGCCACGCTGATTTCTTTCGGTATACAGGTATGGACGCTGCTGTCGCTGAAAGGCGACATGAGCGATACCGCCGTGGAGCTTGCAAGATTTATCGAATTGCACGGCGCGGTGGACAGTGAAGTCTACAACGAGTTCGACCGGCTCAAGCATGTGACAGGGGCGGAATGTGATCTGGAGATAGACGGGGACTTCTACTCCGGGAAAAAGCTTCAGATGGAATCCCCGTTCACAGTGACGGTGACAGCGGTCGGGCATCTGTTTAAAATACCGGTTCACCTCAATGCAAAGGCGACTGGACGAAGTGAGGTGTACCACAAGTGACTACGCTGCAAAAAGTACAAAGCAAGCTGCGGCAAAAAGAGGGTGCTTCCCTGATTCTGGCTATCGTGCTGCTTGCAATTCTCTTTTTGACGTTGATCTACATGATGGAGTATCGCCGGGTACGCATCATTTCTGCAGGAGTGCGCAACGCAATGGAGCAGGCGGTCACGAGCGTGGCAATCAACAACGCGTACAACAGCTTCAACGGCGTGCGGGAAGGAAACAGCGGCGCGTATGAATTAACCGGTGAGGATTGGCGGGAGAAGATTTCCACGATTGATGTGCAGAACAAGCTGGTGGGGCTGCTGCACTTGCAGTCCAAAAACGGTGTGTTTATTTCTCCAAACCCGGAGGGGGAAACCTATGAGTTTGCGATTAGCGAGGTGGACGTCATTCCAGATAACGCGGAGTTCGCGTCCAACGAAAAGCAGGCAAAATATCTGGCGTCCTGCCGGGTGGAAATTCCGTTCTCGCTGGGGTATGACGCTTTTCCTCCGCTGGTAATTCGGATGGAGCACCAGTCCGTGTATGTGGATTTGTTTGATTAAAAGATACCCCTGACGTAGATGCACCGGGGGCACGAACCGGCGGAATCAGCCTTGCAAAAATCTGAAACAACTATGAAAAAAACAAGCACAAACCCGCATGAAAAGCGGATTTATGCTTGTTTTTAGAACCATATTGTGGTACAATAAAAATGTAGAAAATGGTGTTGGTCGTAAAGACGGTTACCCCGCTTCCACCTGAATCAGGCAGGTTCCCTGCCCGGACAGAGGGGAGGTGGTGAGCTGATGGAATACATAATTATCGCTTTGGCGCTGGTTTTGTTTACCATCGTTGCAATAAAAAAGTAACCGTCCACCCTCTCAAAAGTTGACGGTTACTTTTAACTAAAACTCGCGGGATAACCGTTTGAAGCGGTTAGCACCTTTTCTCAATTATATACCGCAGGATGAAAAAAGTCAACTACAATGGCTTAGAAAGGGCGGTTAGAGCAATGACAGCAAAAGTGAAAAAGAACCTGTTAATATTCGGGGCGTCGTCCGTGGGAGTCCTTATGGTTGCTACCCTTACGGTAGGCGTTATTTATAAAATGAACAAGACGGCGGAATATGAAGCGCTTCTGACACAGCAGCAGATCCAAATGCAGCAGGAAGCGCAGGCGTCTGAAGCTGCAGAAGCGGCGGCGTCCTCCTCAAAGCTGGAGATCCCGCCCATTAAATCCTTAGAGGAACAGAAGCGGGACAGCAAGATCGCGGCAAAGAACGCGGGGCTGGCCGCGTCTTCCTCATCCGCGCCGGAGATTTCGGTGTCCACGGATGAGGGCGGTAACCAGACGATCACGGAGGAATACAGCAAGCCGGAGCCAACGGAAGAAGAACTCCACAATCCCAGCAGCGCACCGGAAACGCCTTCCTCCTCTAAGCCGACAGATAATCCCGGCGGCGTACAGTATGATGACAACGGTAACCAAATCCCGAACGAAAAAGGGCAGGTTTATGTGCCTGGTTTTGGTTGGATGGAAAACAACCCAGGAGGAACGGCAGAAGCTGCTCATAATGCGGGAACCGGTGAAGTTATAGGTTACTAAAATTGATGATATATTTAAGAGCGTGGCTAAATATGCTGCGCTCTTTTTTGTTTGGAGGAGCAGGATGAAAAAGATACTTTGTATGTTACTTGCCATAATAACTGCGATGTCTCTTAACTTCCATGTTTTCGCGGAGGGCGACCCGAATATGGACGGAGGTGGCGGCGGGGTTGATGATGGGGATGTAGATGGAGGCAGCTATTGGAATGTGGGCGAGGATGGTATAAGGGTCACTGTTGTAAAGGAAAAAACACACTCATCGGTAACTGATCCAATGGATTTTAGCAACAAGGTACAAACTTTAAATTTCTTTTTTGGATTGAACAATAAGCTGGATTACAACGGGGGAAATATTGCTGCTCAAGCTGGCGCAGCTTATCATGCAATTGTTCCAGATGCGCCAATTCCGCAAGTCGTTTCTTCAAACGGTGGCAGTAATATAGACGCGGTCAGAGAATATTTCAAGATGGAGGGAACCATCCGGGACATTGCGCAAAAGACAGGATTTAACTATGACAAACTCATTAACGGCGATTATGTACTCCTAATTGAACCAATTTTGTATTTTCGTTATAATGGCTTGAAATTTGCAGCTACCGCAACGGAAGTTGCCTTATATGACCAGCTAGCCAATGGAGACCTGAAGGCAAAGCTCGGTTACGCAACACATCAGAACCTGCCGCTTTCCATGTTTCTAGACATTCCGCAGCTGGGGTTTCCCGCGTACAGCGGTCCGGCCTCTGGCGTCAAGGATGACGCTACCATCATAGAGCAGCTGGGGCTTGGAATTGTAAACTTCAAGGAGCCTGTGCCGGATCCGGTCATCACCACTTACGATTATGAGTACCGGACGGATACCGACGTCATCACGGCTGTGAGGGTTTACGCTGGCGGCGAAATCAATCCCGACGATAATGCGAGTGTCGTATTTAGCATTCTTGGCAAGACCTATTCAAAGAGTTTCGTCATCCCGGCCGGAGAATCTCAGCTTGTGTGGGTCAAGTGGCACACGCCAAAAGAGCCGCAGGTGGTGAACATAGGCGTGCACGCAACAGACGGAAGTGCGGCAAAATCCACAATTACCTGCAATATCGTGAAGCTGGAGGAAATCACACCGCCGAACCCGACAGGCCGAGACCGCAACGACGGCTTCAAAGTAGTGAGCGCACCATCCTACCCTACCAAAACGACTGCCACATGGGGTGAATGGCACGCCTATTGGGTGCCCGATTGGGAGTGGGTGAGCGACGATGATGAGGACGGCGGCGGACATTGGGAAGACATGGGATGGTGGGAGTTCGAGTGGTATTCCTACACAGCAAAGCTGGTTTCAACCATGAAGATTATGCCGGACGAAAAAGTGCCGACCGCAATCACGAGATACAGCTCTTTTGAAATGAAATCCGGTTACGGCTACAACATCAAGGTGACCGCTTCGGTATCTACCAGCAGGGAGTATGATGTGACACCAATCCAAAACGCGGTAACACTCTTCCCAGAATTTGAGTACAAGACCTATGACCGCTTGCTGGAGGCGACACGTTCCGGCTATTACAGTGAGTGGGAATTTAAGCAAAACAAGTACTCCATGACAAAGCAAAGGGTGCATTTCACACCGATCTGGTACCCTGATGGAAATTACAAAACCTACATGATCTGCTTTGATTCATGGACCCCCGACGGGCAACTCGTAGCGCAGGATACCTTTGATTTTGAGATTGAGGGGAACGCCTACGACGATTGGGTAATTGTTCCGCAGAAAATCAATTGATGTAAAGGATGCGTAGGTTTTAGCCGCGCGTCCTTTTTATTACGATGGACATTTAAAGGGGGAATAACAGTGTGTCCGTATGTACCTACCTATACCATTCAAAAGAGCAGTGGGCTGAATCTTCTTTTGCGGAAGCTGGCTCCTTTGGAACGTCATTATTACCACTCAGATCAATACCTGTATGACGGCACATATTTTTGGCTGATTCTGGATTCCTCCGGCGACAAACAAAAAATTGAATCGAAACTCCATCATCTTAAAGAAGGAGCGAAAAAATATGTTGAATCAGAAAACACTTGAAGGACTGCAAAAAGGAGAATATGTTACCTGTGATTGCTTCCAGACCATGGCAGAGGAAGCAAAAGAAAAGCTATCAGTAAATGTTGTGCCGCCAAAACTGGCCTGCCCAGTGTCGCAGGCGCTGGGGAGCTGTATGCTCCCCTATTACCGTTACATGCCCGATAAGAAACGGTATTCCACCCGCATGAGCGATGCCTGCAGCGTAAAAAGAAGCTGGACATATTGTCCTATCTTGGACAGATGCCGCGAACCCAATGAGCAAAAAGCGTCCATCCGGACACTGCTCGCCAAGTAGTGAAAAGATAGATGTTACCTATATTGATACTTGAAACCGTCAAGACACTAGTTTGGATAATCATAGATATTGAAAAAACACGATTTTGGTAGTATAATCCAAAATGTTGAGTTATATCTTGACCGATATGCAGGATTTTGACGATAAACTCAGGTTATGAAAGCAACGCCAATGATAACAATAAGAGAACGGTGGTTGTTTTTGACAATCAGTTACAATAAGCTCTGGAATCTCGTAAGGCAAAACAAAATGAAACAGGATGATCTTGCCAGAGCTGCAGAAGTCAGCGGATATGCAATGCAGAAGCTTCTCAAAGACGAACCAGTACAAATGGAGTTATGCTTCGATTGTGCAAGTTGTTTCATTGCGACATTGGAGATTTGAAGGAAGTAATTGAATACGATATTTAACAAAGAAGGGGAAACCACTATGGGGAGTTTTATTTGCGGAGAATGCTTGGAGGAAATGAAAAGAATACCAGACGATAGTATTGATTTCATTTTCACTTCCCCTCCATATGCCGATCAAATAAAAGATTATGGTGCAACAGGAGTAAAAATAAAACCTAAACTATTCGACAAATGGTTTGTGCCTCGCGCGCAAGAGATGTATCGTATATTGAAGTCGACTGGAAGTTTTGTTCTTAATATTAGTGATAAGCTTGACGGAAAATACCAGAGTATTTTTGTGTTTAAGCTGGTTGTGCTTCTTGTGGAACAAGTTGGATTCCACCTCGTGCGTGATTATGTATGGTATAATCCCGCAACGCCGCCCAATGTTTTTTCCAGAGGCACTATGGGAAGAACAAAAAAGTCTCATGAATACTGTCTTTGGTTCAGTAAATCAGAGAATTGGACATTCAACATGGATCCCATCCGCAAGCCTTACAGTGATAAGATGCTCGAAATGTTTCAGACCCTGCCTAAGGGTGATAGGAATGCCAATTCAAGACCAAGCCGACATAATTTTGATTTAAGTCATCCATGGAAAGATAATGGAGGTGCTGACCCTGGGAGCGTTCTGTCTATCAGCAACACGAGCAGTAATGATACTTTCCATCGCCTTTGTAAGCAATTCGGAATCAGCCATCCTGCCCGTTTCCCAGAAGCACTTGTAGAATTTTTTGTAAAGGCTGGGACGAATGAAAGTGATGTAGTTTTGGATCCATTTGGTGGTTCTGGTACTACTGCAATTGTTGCTCAAAGGCTTGGACGAGATTTCAAGTATATTGAAATAAATCCAGAATATTATGACATGGCACAGAAGTGGTTCGAAGTAGAGTTTTCTTCTAATGAGGTATATGCAAAAAACATAAAACGCTTTTGTGCTGAGATTCTCCCAATCTGTAAATGGAGATTACTACCGTTTGGATTCCTTTACGATCTCTACGAAGCATGGTTTCCCTCTGTCAGCTTGTATGAGAAGCCCCAAACAAAGAAGGCTTTTATTGATCGCCTGATAACTTTATTGAAAGATGATAGGAACTGGTCGGTAGAAGATTGTTATCTGGCAGTGGATGAAAATAACATGCCAATGCCCGAACCATTGATTGCACAGTATAATTTGAAAAACTGGATGAACAAGGATTATAAGGGAGACGATCTGAATTTAATTTGTAGCCCTATAGTCCAAACAAAGTATAAGGGGATATACAGAAATGGCGAGCAAACGACTGACTCAGAAGGAATTGCATAGCCTGTTTCTGAAGGACATTGGAGTGTATGCTGAGGATGTATTTGATAATGGAAGAAAACCGTTATATTTACGTCTGCCATATCCGTTTAATCGCGAACTGAAGGTGTATATATTTAATTGCACCGCCCCCCCTGGAGGTAGGTCTATAGATGAGTTCAAGGTCCAACTAATCTTGGATGGACAAAAACGCGGTAAACGTGGCAAGTTTGATACGTCCGACGGAAGGACTGCTTTGATTGTTGGGTATGCTGCTCCATTTATAGATTTATCTGGAGGTATTTGGGTACTCTTTGAATTGGATAAGCATATGGAGTTCGCTTATTCCGCAAATATTCAGGTATATCTAAGACAGATATTGACGGCTCTTGAGGAGAATGTACATGTCTGTCAGAAGCAGAATAGAGAGACATTGGTTTTGTCTCAAAGACAGTATCTTTTAGAGGCTCTACAGGAAAGATTTGATATTGATCTCAAGGTAATGCTAGAGAGGGCAGAACATGGAATTAAATGAACATGATTTCAGGCCAGACTATAACAAAAGCGATCATGACATAGCGGAAGAGTTTTATCTTCCTGCTATGCGCAGTTCTTGCCGATATGACAGAATTTCGGGATACTTTGGTAGTACAATATACATACTCGCTTGGTCAGCTCTTCAGGAGTTTGTCGACAATGGTGGCAAAATTCGTATTATTTGCTCTCCTGTGATTTCTGATGCAGACAAAGAAGCGATGACAGAAGGTTATTCAGCTATTAATGATGCGATTGTTAAGGAGTCACTTGCTAAAGAGTTAGAAGAACTTTTTGCACTTGATTATCTGTCGAAGCCTGCCCGGGCGTTAGCTTGTTTGGTATCTGAAGGTATTGTTGATGTAAAGATTGCTGTGCCTGAAAGTGGTATGGAGCCTGATTTGGAGAGGCTCTTTCATGATAAGGTTGGAATATTTTTGGATAAAAGTGGTAATTCCGTTGGGTTCCGGGGCTCAATGAATGAGACATTCCAGGGGTTATCTGATGGCGGGAACCTTGAGTCTATAGATGTTTTCCCTAGTTGGATGGATGCGAGAGATTCTCAGCGAGTACAGGGCGCGAAAAACTATTTTGAGCGGTTATGGAATAAGTCCGAACAAAATGTCCTAGTGTATGAATTTCCAGAGGCTGTTCAGAAGAGCTTGATTGAAAAAAGCAATGGATATGATTGGCGGACTCTCACAAAAGAGATATCCACGTCCATTTGGCTGGCGAAAAGATGGGCTCCCAACAAGCTTAATGCTTCAAAGTCTCCGCGAAAGCATCAACTGACGGCATTGGAGAATTGGGTTAAAAATCGACGCCGAGGTATTTTAGAACACGCTACGGGAAGTGGGAAAACTTTTACAGCCATCTGTGCCATTCGAGACGCATTGGATAGAGGAAAATCTGTATTAGTGCTTGTCCCATCTAAAGAGCTCCTGCGACAATGGAAATCCGAGATCGAGGATAATATTAAAGATATTTCCATCCGATATCTGATGTGTGGGGACGGCTTCAATTCTTGGAAGACAAATAATACATTACAATTATGGACAAGGCCGAGCAGCACTCAAAAAAAGGTAACCATAGCAATTATGGATACTGCATGTAGCAATCAGTTTGTTCATAGCGTTGTTGCTGGGACACATCTATTGTTGGTGGCCGACGAGGTCCACCGTATTGGAAGCCCAGTGAGAAGAAACATTCTGAATATTGATGCTGGCGAACGGCTTGGTTTATCTGCAACTCCGATAAGATATGGGGATCCTATCGGGACATCCGCTATTTTTGATTATTTTGGTGGAGTTGTGCCCCCTGTTTTCTCTTTGGAAGATGCCATTAAAGCGGATGTATTGACAAAGTATTATTATCATCCACTTCAAGTACATCTGACACCGGATGAGCAGAGAAAATGGATAGCAATTTCAAGAGAAATTAGCAGATTGGTTGCAAGGTATAAAAAAACTGGTGAACCTATCGGGAATATATTAGCGGCGAATCCAAAATTGCAGATGAAATTGCTTGCTAGGGCACGCATTGTTAAACAAGCAGCTAATAAGGTACCGCTGGCACTTGATGTAATACAAAAGAATTATAAAAGCGGTCAGAAATGGATTGTTTACTGTGATAATCAGACACAGTTAGGAGAAGTCCTGTCGCTTCTATTAAAGAATGGCTATGATGCATACGAGTACCATTCTGAGATGAGCGGAGACCGAAATGAGACCTTGAATTATTTCGGAAAATATGGAGGAGTTCTTGTATCCATTAGATGTCTCGATGAAGGCGTTGATATTCCTTCTACGACACATGCGCTGATATTAGCATCATCAAAAAATCCAAGGGAATTCATTCAGCGTCGAGGAAGGATTTTACGAAGATATCCTGGAAAGCATTTTGCGCAGTTATATGATGCGATTGTTATGCCTGAGGCCTCTTTCCCGGACGACGATGCAGGCAATTCGATTGTTCTAGCTGAGCTTTTACGAGCAATTCAGTTTGGTGAATGGGCTGAAAACCCTTCATGTGTAGCGGATCTTCGCATCATAGCGCGTAGGTATGGGATTGATTACCATGATATAAAGGATGGAGGTCTGGAAGATGACGACGAGACAGAATTTGACTGAATTACTGACGGTTCTTGAGGAAATTCGTTCGAAAGAGTTTCCTGATGTTCCGAAAGGAATGATTGAGCGGATTGCGGTGTCACAGTTTGATAATCAAGATGACCGCAACAAAGCAAGAACGGACACGATGCATGTAATTGCAGAGTATGTCAGTAAGATTGGGTAATCGGAGGCGAATTATGTTACATTTCAAGAAAATGACGCTTCGGAATTTCGGCCCGTATAAAGGGGAACAAGTCATTGATTTTACTGATCAGTCTGGCGTGACCATTTTTTGGGGAAATAATGGGCGCGGTAAGACGACTTTGCTTAATGCATTTCGTTTTGGATTATTTGGAGTCATTCAGCGAAGGAACGGCGTTCTCATAAACTTAAGTGAGATGGGGAATACTGAAGCCGCTGCCGAAGGAAGATATGGCTTTTCTGTCGTGTTGGATATGACAAACGACGGTGACACGTATCGCTTAACAAGGCAGTTGGCGTTGAGATCAGGAGTCACGAAACCATCCGGTGAAGAAGACTTTGAGAAGATCCTTTCTCTAAATAAGAATGGTTCTATTCTGTCTCCAGAAGATAGAGCACATGAGCTGAATATGATTATGCCCGAACAGGTCGCGAGATTCTTCTTGTTTGATGCTGAATTACTTCAGGAGTACGAAGAACTGTTGGAGACAAACACTTCTGAAGGAGATCAGATTAAGACTTCTATTGAGAAGATTCTTGGTGTTCCTGTTCTTCAGAACGGAGTGATTGATATAGAAGATTGTTTGTCGAATTATGAGCGACAGAAATCTCGTGCTGCTCGTGCCGATGATAAGACGACTCAGCTAGGCCAGGAATTGGAAACCTTGACTGCGAATATTGAGGAGCATCAGAATATCATTCGTGAGAAGCAGGCCGAACAAGGCGAATTAATACGTAAGAAAGCATTTCTTGAAGGACGTATGCAGGATACGGATAAGCTGCGTAATTGGATCATTCAGAGAAATGAAGCTGAGAAGAATAAAAAAAAGGCAGAAGATGAACTGGAAGATGTCAAAGCTAAACTCCGTGATCTTATGAGAATTGCGTGGCGCGGAATGCTGCTAAACACTGTTCGTGACATCCGTGAGTCTATCGAAGGGGAAGTCACCGCGTTGGACTCCAAACGCCAGAAAAAGAAGGTTGCTGATAAGTTTATCATTGAGATGAAGAAAGCTATTAGCGATCGAGTATGCCCTGTTTGTGGGCAGGATGTTTCTGGAGATACAATCCAACATCTTCGCGAGCGTATCAGTGAGTCCACGAAAGAGTTCGCAGGCCTTTCTGAAGAGGAAAGGCAAAAACTCTCAGAACTACAAGCACAGCTTGTTGCTGTAAGGCGACTCACTGCAGACACTGAAGATGTGCGTGCGAAGGTTGCCGCCTTAGAAGAGAGAAAGGATGCTCTTGAACTGGATATTGGTCAATATAGGCAGACGATAGAGGAGCTTCGTGAGAATATTGCCAGATATGGTGAGGATGCTGAGGAGGCTAATGTTTTGAGTATCTCGCGTGAGCATTCTGAAGTTGAGCAGAATTTGCGGGATATTAGGCGAGGAATTGAAGATGAAACCAGGAAGTTGACCGAGTTGAGATCTAACAAGGATAAGGTTGCAGCCACTATTGATAAAATGGCTGGAGGCTCAGATTATCGTCTTGCAAGTCATAAGTATGAACTCTGCGAGCATGTTTATCAGATTTTTGAAAAAAGTAAATCTCTGTATCGTGAACGTCTGAAACAGAATGTGGAAAAGGATGCAACTGATCTGTTTGTGAGACTCACTGGTGATAGAGACTATATTGGCTTGCAGATTAATGATAATTACGGCTTGGAGATTATTCATAGATCGGGACGTAAGGTGCCTGGACGCTCTTCTGGCTATGAACATATTGTGGCATTGTCGCTGATTGGCGCGCTTCATATGAATGCACCGCTGCGAGGGCCTATTATCATGGACTCTCCATTTGGTCGATTGGATCCTACGCACAAAGCAAATATTGCACGCACGCTTTCTTCTATGGCGGAACAGGCTATGTTGTTGGCTTATACCGGTGAAATTGATGATCAGGTTGCCCGAAAAGAGATTGGCAGTAAGTTGATTCATGAGTTCAAGCTTGAACGTGTATCTTCGATGCACACAGAAATCATATGAGGAGATTATACACATGGCTGAGAATATTACCAATTTTGTTTTATCAAAACATGCTTCTGATATTGCCAATCAAATGAAAGATAGTGGCAATTTCCCTGACGCATTAGTAGCTGCGAAATTCGGTATGGCGTATGCTATAAAGTACTATTGGAATGAAATCAGCACTTCTGAAGAATTGCGGCGTCTCGACAGTATTTACGATGCTCAAGGGAACCACTACAATATTGGCTCTGTAGATCCTGACAACTACATCGCCCATATCATGGAAGCGCTGTATCCAGACTCTGATACGCCATACAAGTTTACGAGAGTATTAATGTGTTATGGGCTAAACCAATTGGAAGACTTATTGGAAGATGGTAAGCTTTTCCCGATAAACCTTAATATGTGAGGTAATTGCTGTGGTGCAAGTATCGTATGCTCTGCGCGAGGATGCGAACTCCATACTATTGTTGCAAGATGCTGGCAGACGTTACAATAGGTATTGCCAGATAACCGTGTTTGGCAGAAACATTGTTAGACCGGAGTTCTTTCGACAATACTTATACTTTGCGCCCTTTACAGGCGCAAATGGCAAATACCGCGGCAGTGTTACTGATGTCCAGATGTCCATTGAAGATAATGACTACGCACCTATGCGTGATTATGTTGCAGTCATTGATTCTGAGGTGGAGTTTAAAGTTACACCATCGGTCATCCGTCAACTTAGCCGAGATCATATGCCAGCTTGGGGCGTGAAGTCATACCTCGATTATTTCACTGATAGAAAGAGCGGCACATTGCTCTTTCTGAGGGTATATAGAGTTAATCAAGCCCTATCGCCTGACTATGTGGGGAAAGGGGTGCGGGGCAGCTCCCAGGT
>CAUQLV010000007.1:0-86380 GCA_963519235.1 uncultured Oscillospiraceae bacterium | reverse complement strand
TTCCAGAGGGGTTCGGTTTCTTCTTTCTTTGCAGGACTACGGCCAGTTGGAGAAGAATTACAGTAGGACGCTGACAAAAATTATCCGAGGATGTGTACAGATGCTGATTACAACTTATGTTTCTCCCAGCTCCCGTGAGATGGCGGAGGAAATCAGCAAGGTACTCGGCAATAAAACAGTGCAGACTGGAAGTGTAACCAGGGGGCATGGTTATTCACAGAGTTTGCAAATGATTGCCCGCCCTCTTTTGACCGGTGATGAAATCATCCAGCTCAAGCAGGGTGAATTCATTATCCTGAAAGCTGGGATTACGCCTGTGCGGACAAGGTTACCCATGTTTATGACTTACATTCCGAAATATGAAGATTATGAACAAGATGCAAAGAACAAGATTACAGCGATTTCTTACCTGTCAGCGGAGAAAATTCAGATGCTGGCACAAAGAAGTAAATATAAGCTGACAAAAGGACAATTTGATTAAATTAAGGAGGATTCTTATGATCAACAAGCAGGTAGACGGACAGGGCCGGATTGCGGTCCCCGCGGAACTGCGGCACAGGCTGCGCATTAAGGGGGGCGACACGGTGCATATGCAAATCGAGGAGGACGCTTTGCGGATTGAGTTCCCCGCGCGCCGGTGTGCAATCTGCGGGGAGCGCGAGGAAAGCAAACTGCGCCGGATTGAGGGCAAGGACATCTGTGTAAGCTGCCTGAAACGGGCAAAGGAAATTGAGTGACAGCAAGGAGGAAAAACAATTGAATATGGTAAAAAAAGTAGGGGCGGTGCTGCTGGCGGCGGCGCTGTCCCTGCCGCAGTTTTTATCTTTTGAGGTGAAAGCGGCAGAACCGGAATATGTGTTTCTGACTGCATACACTTCCAGCGGTACATTTACGCCAATGCATGACGGGATTTATAAAATTTACTGTGTGGGTAAAAGCGGAAACGGGCAGGCTCCGTTTAGCACAAATGGAGGCGGCGGTGGTGGTTCAGGCGGCATATCAGTAAGTTCACTAAGGCTTACAGCGGGTACAGACTATCAATTTACAATCACAAGCTCGAAAACCAGCTGGAATAATGATCAGTTCTATGCAACTGCCGGGGGAGATGGTACCAACTCAGCAGGCGGTGTGGGTGGCCAGGCATTTGGCGGTAACCTGAGTAATCAAAACGGGTATTCAGGCGGCGCAGGTGGTTCAGGTGGCAAAAGCAGAAGTGCTGTTGCCGGGAATGCGGGAGGCAATGGAGGCGCTTCCGGAGGGATAGCTGGTAGTCAGGAGGCTGTGAATATAACCAGCGGCGGCGGTGGCGGCGGTGGTGCAAGACTGCCGGAAGGTATTTGTAAATACGTTGTGTCATCCTCTGTCATGTCCGCTTATACTGCCGGATACGGATCGTCAGGTGGTTACACAAGCGGTAAAGACGCTTATTGCTCACGTCCAACTACCCCATCCTATCCTGGACTTGTGCTTGGCACTCAAATGGCGCTATATGGCGGCGGGTGTGGCGGTGGAGGTTATGCCACCGCTTATAATGTCGGCGGTTCCGCGACCGCCGGTACACCCGGCGTGCTCATTATTGAAGAATGTACCGATATCACTCCGCCAACCATCGATTCGATCGTGTTTTCTCAAGACCGGAAAAGCGTAAAGATTACCGGCTCAGACGAATATGGCGTGGCTGGCTTCTATGTCAATGGGACTTTCCATTCCGGCAATCCGCTCACTTATTCCATCCCTGCCGGGACGGTGCAGCTCACGATTCAGGCGGAGGACAACGCGGGCAACCAGTCTGAAGAACAGGTTGCAAATGTCCTCCCGGCTGCGCCTGGAATCACTGTCACGCCGGACAAGGCATGGCTGAATGCAGCGGATGGAACGGCTGTTATGACGCTCTCTACGGATGCGGTTGGCATTTTCGAGGAGGTCAAGCTGTGGTACAGTCTGGACGGCGGTGCTGGCTGGACATACTACTCTGCTCCGCTGGAGATCTCCGAAACCTGCACCGTTACCGCAAAGGTTACCTGTACCAACGGGGATTCCGAACCGGCACAAAAAGAAATCCATATCGATTCTTTGCCGCCGTCTATCGTGTCTGCTGTGGTGGATGAATCCGACATGGAAAACCGATTCCTGACCGTTACGGCGGAGGATACCGGCGGCAGCGGTGTGAAAGGCATCTGGATTGACAACGTCATGTGGACGGACAATCCGGCGGTCTATTACATTCCGGACGGCAAAGAAACGGTTACGTTGAAGGTGGAGGACATTGCCGGGAACCTCTCTGAACCAGTGGAACATGTCGTCCGGCATATCGACACCATCCCGCCCACCATCGATTCTGTGGAATTCACAGACGACCTTTCCGTCATGACCGTTCGCATGAGCGACGACACTTACGGCGACGGCGTCAAAGGCGTCTACATCAACGGCGTATTCAAAGCCGGGAACCCCGTTCTCTGGGCAGTGCCGGAGAACGCTGTCATCCTGCGTCTGCAGGCGGAAGACAACAACGGAAACAAGTCTGAAATCCGCCGGGAGCGTGTGCCGGGCAGGACGGCCATTGTGGATACCATTACGATTGACTCTATCACTTTTTCGGAAGATAACACGATGGCGACCGTAACGGCGTCCACCAGCGAACCAGGGACGTCGATTACCGGCATCTACTGCAACGACGAGCTGGTCGCGGGCAATCCGGTCACCTACACGATTCCTGTTGACAACAGCCAGTATCTCAAAGTACAGGCTGTAAACAACGAGGGCGATAAATCTGAGATTGTTACAAAGCGTGTCCCCGGATGGAGTGAAGTGACGGACAGCATCGCGGTAACCAGCGTCGAGTTTCTCAATGACAACAAGCGGGCACGGGTGCGTGCCGACACGACTCGTCTCAATGCCTCAATCATGGGAATCTACGTTAACAGCGAGTTCTATGAGGGCAATCCGATAGAGTGTGCGGTGGCGCCCGGAACAACGTATTTGGAATGCCAGGCGGTGGACGACTCAGGCGACTTGTCTCAGCCGGTCGTGCGCCCGATCCCGAAGGAAACCACAACCGGAAGCGGTGGTGGTGGACATCATAGCAGTGGTGGGTCTGGCTCCACCACATCGATCTCTATTTCGGAACCTGTTCCACAGGATGGCCAATACCGTGTTGACATTTCCGCAAAGGACAGTGAATGCGAGATTGAAAAAATCATCGCTGTTTGGGACGGCCACAAAGAGGACATTACAAAATCTCACTTTATTTTGCTGGACAACGATACACAGCTTCAGGTCATCGCCATAAACAGTAATGGCAGAATAACGTACAAAAAGGTGCGCATCCAGCTGGTCGGCGACGAAGCGATCGTGGAGGAACCTGTTTCAGAAACACCGCCAGCGGCCAAAACAAACCCAACAGCGAAACAGGAATCCTATGCAGGGCAGACTGCGCCGGTAAAAGAAAATTCTGCGGATTCCGGCAGTGGCAGTACAGTGGATCCGCGCGAGCAGCTGGAGGAATTGCTGCGCCGACAGCAGCTGAAGCACAAGGAACAACCGGCTCAGGCTGCTAATATCCAGCAGGTGATACCGGAAACCATCCGCAGGTCGTCCGGCAGTCCCAACCGGCCGGGCGCGGCGGCCGTTCTGGCTTCCGTGCTTTGCTTCCTGGCATTAATGGTGCTGATTTCTCTGCTGGTGCGGAGGCAGCACAAGCAGAGCGCGTATTGCTTGCCGAATATCCCGAAAAAAGAGTAAGGTTAAAAAGTGAAGGGCGCCATCGTCTGAAAAGCGATGACGCCCCTAGTTTCGTCTAATATTTGAATGGACAAGATTTATAAATCTAAATTTCTCTTTAGGACAAGTAACCATAAAAAGCATTAAGAGACCGTCTGATTAAGGCGCTCTTTTAATGCGGAAAGGGGTAAATCAGAATGAATTATTTCAGCATCGGCAACAAGCTGTTCAGCTTTGGCCTTACTCCAGCTGAAGCTATCGTTTTCTGCGCGGTGCGCAGCTACCGCAATCCTCTTTCCTTTGCTGTCTGCTGCGTGGACAAAATCAGCGACAAGACAGGATTGTCATCTCGCACTGTCTACCGCGCACTGGAAGGGCTCCAGAACAAGGACTTACTGTGCAAGGCGAAACGATACCGGAATGATGGTAGCAGGGCCGCAAACGGCTACCATGTGGCTCGTGTGGGCGGCGGACAGTTCAAGGTAGAGCGCAATATTTGGAAGTACCGACTGGACGCCCCGAGCTTCCTGATTTACCTCTATCTCTCGAAATGCATCAACAACCAGAATCGGAATGGGTTTCCCAGCCTGCGCAAGATGGAACGGGTTTTGGGCTTGTCCAGAACTACCATCATCGCGAAGATTGGCAAGCTGAACCGGCTCGGCGTACTCCGGAAGTATCACCAGCGTCATAAGCAAGGCTATCACTGCAACAGGCATTACGTGCCGCTACTGAATTACAAACCTCATATTGCAAAGCAAAAAGGACGCACGGCAATGCGTCCTTTCCTTATGCGTCATCCAGCTTTTGTCCTCACCACAAGGCATTTTGCAAGGATACCGTCTATTTGCAGTGTAGCGCATTTGGATGAGAATTTCAAGAGGGCAAAGAAGAAACGAAGATGCAGGTTGTTTTCTTATTTAGGTGGTTCAGATCTGGCAGCAGGTATTATACCCATCTCAGTTACAGCAAAAGAAAGAATAGCTATAGATTCTACATAGCTTAGTGGAATAGATAGAACAGCGCGGATGATAAAAAATTCGTATGTCTGTACTGACGCCGAAAGTAAAAGGGTTACAGCCCTTTTTCTTTTTGCAGAAAACAAGTTATATTGCCATCCGGTTCAACCATACTAGGAAAAAAGGAGTTGAAACCGTATGGCAGTCTCGCATAAATCCGTGATATCGTTTGGGTTGGTAGCAATCCCAATTGCGATGTACACAGCCACGCAGGATAATGATATCCACTTTAACCAGCTGCACAAAGAAGATCATGCCAGGATTAAATATAAAAAGACCTGCGCTCACTGCGGTCAGGAGATCACCTCCGACGACATCGTAAAGGGCTACGAGTACGACAAAGACCAGTATGTTGTGGTGACGGACGAGGAAATCGAGAAGATTAAAACCGAAAAAGAAAAGTCCATTCAGATTCTGCATTTTGCCCAGCTTAATCAGATTTCGCCGGTTTATTATGACAAAACCTATCAGGCCGTGCCCGAAGCTGGCGGCGAAAAAGCGTTTGAGCTGCTGCGCGCTGCGCTTATGGCAGAACAGAAAATTGCGATCGGCAAGACAGTTCTCGGAACCAGCGATACGCTCATGGCGATTATCCCACGGGAAAACGGCGTTCTGATTTCGACGATGTTCTATGCAGACGACATTAAGGGGCTGCAGAAGTCCTATAACAAACCGGAAGTTTCTGAGCAGGAACTAACGATGGCTAAGACGCTGATCAACTCCATGGACACACCTTTCGACCCGTCACAGTACAAGGACGAATACCAGGACAAGCTTCGCGCCTTGATCGAAACCAAGATTTCAGGGAAAGAGGTTGTTGCCGCGCAGCCCGAAAGCGCGGGTAATGTCATCAGCCTGATGGACGCGCTGAAAGCGTCCATCGAGCAGACGAAGCCTGCATCTTCAACAGAACCGGAAAAGCCCAAACGCGGGCGGCCTAAGAAGGGCGCATAATGGGCATCTTTGAAGAGCGCAATATCAAACCCATGATGATCGGAGAGATGCGGGACGCCTTTGATTCGCCGGACTACATTTATGAACTCAAGCTGGACGGGATCCGCGCGGTGGTTTATCTTGATAGTGTGCGCACTGATTTGCGCAACAAGAGAAATTTAATGGTAACCTCTGTTTACCCCGAATTGCGAGACATTCACAAACAGGTCAAAAAGTGTTGTATTCTCGACGGTGAAATCGCTGTCATCAATAATGGAAAACCGGATTTTTCCGAAGTGCAGCGCAGGTCGCTCATGAGCAATAAATTTAAGATACAGATGGCGGTGGCAAAGCTGCCGGTGTGCTTTACCGCCTTTGATATTCTGTACCTTGACGGGCAGCAGCTTACCGATCTGCCGCTCATGGAACGCAAGAAGCTGCTGGAGAAAACCGTCGATGAGAGCCCGCGCCTTGCGGTATCCCGTTTTATCGAGGAAAAAGGCGTAGCTTTTTATGCGCTAGCGGAACAAAACGGCTTAGAAGGCATCGTAGCAAAGCGAAAAGACAGCAAATATTATTTCGATAAGCGGACAAAGGATTGGATCAAGATCAAGAACCTGCAAGACGATGATTTTGTAGTCTGCGGTTATATTGAAAAAGAAAGCAATGTCGTGAGTATCGTGCTGGGCCAGTATCGTACCAATCAGCTCGTCTATAAAGGGCATGTGACACTGGGCATTTCCGGTGATGATTTCAAGCTCATACAACAGCAAAAAAGCACAGATTGTCCTTTCTTCGCTGCCCCAAAAGGAAATGAGAAGGCTGTCTGGCTTGCTCCGGATTTGGTCTGCACGGTGAAGTATATGGAAAAGACCGAGAGCGGCTCCCTTCGCCAGCCGGTGTTCAAAGGATTAAGAGTAGATAAGTTGCCAGGGGATTGCATAGAAAAGGATGGTTGATGCTGCGGATACCGGGCGTTTTCACGCCCGGTATCGTGTTTTTTTCCTGCTGTGAAAGCGGATTATCTGCAAACGAATTATTTCTTCTTCCGTACCGGTGTCCAAACTTCGCTGTAAGCGTAATCCTTCTTATGCTTATCCATTTTTGAAAAGGAAAAAGCAGGGATGTTGATAACCTCATAATCGGAAACAGGTAGCCATTCAGAGTAGACCCGTGCCATGGTACTTTGCAGGGTGGCGGGAAACGGCCCCTCATTCGGGAAAACTGCCCAAGTGCAGGCTTCTACAGGAACTTTCACCAATTGGTTACTTACGTCCTCTTTGGTGGTCAGTACACCAATCAGATGAGTTAGCTCGCCTTCTTCTTTTAAAAATCCGGCGTCTGCTTCATAAGAGGCGTTGACGATCTGATGAGGTTCCATGTTTTGCAGTGCGTGCATTTCATTTCTTTGTTCTTCCGTAATGCTCATTGCAAGCTCTACAATAGCATTGTTGACGCCCTCAAATTGTATGGGAACTCGCTTGCTTACACCAACCAGATAAAACGCTGGTTTTTCTTCAATTCTACATTCCATCGTATTTCCTCCTTTGGTTGTGATGATAAATGAAAGTTTAGGGAAGGGCTTGCTGATTCTTTTTTTGACTACTTCCGAGGGCAAAAAGCAGCTCCATTTTTTGAATGCCCGGGCAAAGCCGTCCATTGACTGGTAGCCATATTTATAAGCGATGTCTGTGACTTTTTCTCCCATCAGCAAATCTTTGTTGGCTTCTGACAATCTCCTGCTTTTTATATACTCACTCAACGTCATTCCAGCAAGATAAAAGAATACCGTCCTAAAGTGATAGTCAGAGATTCCAACATATCTAGAGATTTCTTCCAGAGTCAATTCATCAGTCAAATGGTCCTCAATATAATCAATGGCACGGTTTAGTTCCTGCAGCATAGCCTTTCCTCCTTTCGCTTCTACATCATATCAAAGTTGATTTAGCATTGCTCGACTTTCAAATGCAAAAAACATCGAATCCTCAGAGCATACTATCTAGTCGTAAGCTTTTACACCGCAGCTTAACCACTAATTACAATTATACAGCATATCTTCTTTTGGTGTCATTTTCCGCTTTACTTTTCGCTCAAATAGAATATAATAAGAACAAATGTTTCGAACAATTGTTCTTGATTGAGGTGAAAAAGTGGAGCGGGTAATCTTGCATATCGACCAGAACAATTTTTATGCCAGCGTGGAATGCCTGTACAATCCGGCATTGCGGGATAAACCGGTGGCGGTCGGCGGCGACGTCGAACAGCGTCATGGAATCGTCCTTGCCAAAAACATGATTGCGAAGCGGTTCGACGTTAAGACTGGCGAAGCGCTCTGGCAGGCGCGGCAGAAATGCCCCAATATTGTATTTGTCCCGCCCCACTTTGACCGCTATCTGCGGTTCTCCAAACTGGCCAAGGAACTCTACCTGCAGTACACCGACCAGGTAGAGGCGTTTGGGTTGGATGAATGCTGGCTGGACATTACGGGAAGTGTGCATCTGTTCGGGGACGGCAAAACGGTAGCCGATCAGCTTCGGGAACGGGTTAAGTTTGAATTGGGACTGACCGCTTCCGTTGGCGTATCATTTAATAAGATTTTTGCCAAGCTGGGCAGCGATTATAAAAAACCGGATGCCACTACCGTCATCACAAGAGATAATTACAAACAGATCGTCTGGCCGCTGCCCGTGAGTGATTTGCTGTACGTCGGGAGGGCGACGGAAGCAAAGCTTCGGCGTTATGGCATCTGTACGATCGGAGAGCTTGCCAACGCAAATCCGGATTTGATTCAAAGATGGCTGGGCAAGAACGGGATTATGATCTGGAGATTCGCCAATGGACTAGACTACTCCCCTGTTGCAACCATAGAAAGCAAGATACCGATCAAAAGCATCGGCAACAGCACAACCACGCCGCGCGACCTAATAACCGACGAGGATGTAAAAGTGACCATGACCGTGCTCTGCGAAAGCGTAGCTGCACGTCTGCGGGAACAGCAGGCAAACTGCTCCACGGTGCAGATCAGCATCCGCGACAACCAGCTTTATTCCTACGAACGGCAGGTGAAACTGGACTTTCCTACCTGCGCATGCTCTTTGATTCAGGAAAAAGCCTTTGAATTATATAAGATACACCACAAGGATGGAAGGCCGATCCGCAGCATCGGAGTCCGCGCCTGTGACCTTTCGAGCGCAGATATTCGGCAATTGTCTTTGCTTCCGGAGGAGCTGAGAGCGCAGAAATTGATCGATCTGGAATGTGCAATGGACACAATCAGGCGGAGGTTCGGCAATTTCTCAATCAGGCGCGGGAATACTTTAGTAGATACCAAACTTTCCAATCTCGACCCAAAGAAAGACCACACGATTCATCCTGTAGCATTTTTGAACGGAGGCTGATAATAAATGATACGAAAAGTCAATGTAGAAGTAGATGTCCATTTTGATACCGAAGGAAACATGCAGCCGACCGCGATTAAGTGGGAGGACGGCAGAGTATTTTCCGTGGACAGGGTATTGGACGTACGTCAGGCGGCAAGTCTGAAAGCGGGCGGTCAGGGGATACGGTATCTATGCCGGATTCTTGGGAAGCAAACCTACTTGTGGTATGAGAATCCGAATTGGTTTGTCGAGGGCAAGCAATGAAAAGAGGAGGCAAAGTCGTATGTGCGGCAGATACCAGTTTACGGCTGAAGAAAGCCAGGATATCCGCAATATCATTGCAGAGGTGGAAAGAAAATGCGGGGTAACCGGCATGAAAACCGGAGAAGTCTATCCGACGAATCTGGTTCCTGTCCTTTTGCCGTCCGGATCTGGAATGGAACCGGAACTGCTGTCCTGGGGCTTCCCAAATTTCAGGAACAAGGGTGTAATCATCAACGCCAGGGCGGAAACCGCCCAGGAAAAGCCGATGTTCAAGCGATGCCTGTCAGAACGGCGCTGTGTGATTCCGACCACAGGCTTCTATGAATGGGATACGACAAAAAAGAAATACCTGTTCCGGCTTCCGGAAGCTCCGGAACTTTATCTGGCCGGGTTATACAACGACTTTGCCGGAGAGCAGCGGTTCACAATCCTGACAACTGCCGCGAATACATCCATCGCAGATGTGCATAACCGGATGCCTCTGGTACTGCCGAAAGAGGATGTGAGTTCATGGCTGCAAAATACAGCCGCTGCCGTGCGAATTTTAAATAGAGAGCCGCCGATGCTGGTAAAACAGCCGGTTGCATGAAATTGCCCCTCGTGTACAAACTGTACATGAGGGGCAGTTGTCTGTATGAACCTGTATTGTCAGAAAGCACAACAGGAAAGAAGAATTTCAGATATATGGTCGAAATTACCAATTATAGGTTGTTTTCACCTGTTTGTTGTCTTATAGTTAATTTATGGAATTCAATTCAGCTAGTGATCGCCCAATGGCGTGTCATAGCAATAATTAGCAATTCGAAAATGGTGAAAAAATGAAGTTTGCATTATATCGGCAGTTGCAAAAGTTAAGGAGAAAGTTGGGAAACTTCAATGAATAAGCATCGGCATCATAGATGGTGGATATGGTTAATCGCGGGGTGCGGAATTTCAATTCCCTTCATCATAAATGAGTCATATAAGCACGGAGCCGGATATGTAACATTATGGGATGCTGCTGATATGTTGTCTTTTTATGGATCCGTCTTATCTTCACTTGGTACTGTTATTTTGGGGGTTATAGCTGTTAATCAGAGTAGGCAAGCCAATCACTTGTCGGAAAAAATGTTAAAGTTAGAAGAGAGCCATGAACTTCCAATTGTCGATATTGTGGAAGTCTTAGACCTACCTCAACAGATACCGTCCAATAAATATGATAATTCACTTCATCTGTATTTGAATGGTAGTCATTTCGGTTTTAATCATGACAACGCTATCTTGTTTAGCGATGGCCCTATAGCAGTGTTTATGCTTTCAAATATTTGTTCAAGTCATATTATCTCAATAAAAATTGAGAATATTTTGCAAACCACTGTCTTTAACAACGGAGCACGGATTGAGACAATAATCGAAAACTTTGAGTATAACGGTGGCGTACGTATTCTTGGCAGAAACGAAACCCAATATCTACTTATTGGGGGAGCACATTTTGAAAGTCCCAACTCACTTACTGAAAAAGAAATATTAGAGCAAGATTATACAACTCCAGCGATTGAATTAATTATTTCGTTTCAGCTTGGCAATACACGAGGCCGTAAATTTTGTGAAAAAATAAAGGTTGGATATACTTTTATACCAAGTGAAAATAATTTGAATTATCCTTGTATTCTAGAAAAAGAGATACTCAGTATTGAGGAAGAGAAATAAGTGGCATAAGAGTCCCATTATGTCTAAACAGAGGACGCGCCAAGGGGTGTGGCTCCCCCTTAGCTTGTATTAATACCAGTTTGGTGATTCTCCTGCTCCGGTATCATTTGTTATCGAACTAGAACATTTCATTGATGAATTTAGTTTATGAAGGTGCATAGTTTCCATGTTTTTCGAGCGGACAATAAAGGCTTGTTTTGGGGATATTTTTAGCTAGTTGTAGCAATACTGAGCAATTCGCTCAATGGAGTGTCATAGCAATACTTCGCATCCCCAATGATATAGGATACCATTACAGCAAGCTAAGTTTTGAATAGAAAAATCACTTTCTCGCAAAGAGTAAGGAAGTTAACATATGTTTGATAATTATGAAAATAATGTAGTAATGTTGGAAGGCGCATACAAAAAACTGAAGGCGTATTACTATTATGATAAATCACTTTTATACATTAAAAGAAAAATCGCTTATTTTGAAAGTTCTAAAGATACATTCTTAAGCACATTCTCAAAATTAGCAAACGGTTTGAAAGATAACGACAGCGCTTATTTTGAATCTCTTTATAATCAAATTGGCTTTATTGTATTACCCAAGAAGTTGGAAAGTCGTGCAGGCGAAAGTAATGTTATACGTAGTAACGTTGACCACACAAAGAATATATCAAAGGTTAACTTTTATATTGATGCTCCAATTGAACTGCTCATTCTGGATTCGCTTTGGATGTTGTTACTTGGAAAAATACAATCTGACAACAGATGCAGGAGTGTGTACTCATATGCGGGTAGATTTAAAAAATCACTATTTAACAATAAAACAAAAGATTTATTTTTGGGAATCGATTTTGAATCTAATCGTTGTTTTGAGCCATATTTTAATAACTACACAAGATGGCGCGATAAGGCATTCGACACCATCAAGTGCGAACAGAATAAGTCTGATTTGCTTATGATGAGTCTGGATTTAAAAAGTTTTTATTACTTAGTAGACTTTGATTTTCAAAATATTAATTTCATATTCAATGGAGATGCTCGCTTACAAGAGTTTGCAGAATTATCAAAAAATTTAAGGAGTGTATATTTACGGTATACAGCACTAATACGTAAGCAAAAAAAAGGTATCCCCAACACAAATAATTGTGTTTTCCCCATTGGTTTACTAAGCCCCCTTGTGCTGCGTGAAGCATACCTTAGTAAGTTCGATAGCGTTTTATTTAAAAAACTGACTCCAATGTACTATGGTCGGTATGTTGACGATATCCTGCTTGTTGTCGAGGCGCCTAACATGGATAATTTTTCGCAGAAAGACTATATTGAGCATTTCCTTATTGCTACAAATATTGTAGCGCCAGTTGGAAAAGAAAATTATAAACTCGTATTACACCCAAACTTAAAATTACAATCTGAAAAAATTAATTGTTTTTTCTTTAAATTGGGCAGTCCCAATATATTACTAGAAACTTATGAAGATAAAATTCGTGTTAATTCAAGTGAAGCAAACCTGCTTCCTGATGTTGATATTTTAAATCATTCCTTTGGAAATCAAGCATATGATTTATCGGGCGTCTCTGGAAGCAACAAAATACGAGATTTGCGATTTTTGCAGAGTGACAACTATAGTGCGACTCGCTTTGTAAATGGATTGAAGCGTCTTTTAAAAAATACTTCAATTGAGGCAATCAAGATTTCTCCTTTTTTAGATGAAATTTTGGAGTTCTATCGAGACAGTCAAGGAATTGAATATTCAAACAGTTGGAAATCCGTTTTTGAGCTTTTTACTCTTTGTAGAGATAAGAGAAGAGCAAATCAATTTTATTTAAATATTAAAGAATATATTAAAAAGCTTGACTTCAGTATGCTTGAACCGGATGAAATTTACACTAACTCCTATAAAAAATTATTGCGACAATTACAGCGGGATATGTGTAATGCGTTGGATATATCCATGTCTTTAGCCGTTGCATTGGATTACAATATGGGGCGTGCACGTTTATTAAAAGATGCAAGAGTATTTAGAAATTGTAATCTCATAAATCACCAATTAGTTTCATTACCATTACTTAACTATGTTTTAGCACAGTCTCAAACTGCCCAATCAATGATAGACTTGACCGCAATAAAAACTATTGGGAACCCAAATAAGGACGCCTACAATACGTTAGATGAATTTCTACTAAAATGGTCGCCAAGATTTATTCATTTAGAAGAACTTTATTTTTTATTTTTTATTTATGATTTTAACTCGCAGAAAAAGCGATACATAAATAATCATACTTGGCTATTTAAAAAATACCTTGAGATAAATCATATGGGGTCATGGGCTAAACCTCCTGTTTTATGTGAGCTGTCTAAAGCTGTTGAGCCATCATACGCCACCTTGCTAAAAATAAACATTGATAGAAACTCATCCTCTAAACCTTGTATAGGTCTAGTCAGCACTCCTATTAATGAGGGTGATGCGCTGTTGGCAATTAATAACCCTGAAAAGTGTCTGACATTTAAAAGGAAAGAACAGCTTTTTCGAATATTGAATACAGCCAAGAGAGAGCAAACTCATTATCTATCATTTCCCGAATTTTATTTACCGTTAGCGTGGCTGCCAGAAGTATGGTCGTTTTGCAAAAGTAACGATGTTACGGTAGTCACTGGTTTACAATATATAGCAAGTGGAGATCGTGCATATAACTTTACTTGCATTGTTGAGCCCACCGAGTGCTCTCGATGGTATCGTAATGCATTGTTGCTTTTTAGGGAAAAGCTTTACTACGCACCTGAAGAACAGGAACTTTTAGCACGACAGGGATTGGGCACGGTTGACTGTGTATCTCCATTCTATTATGTGGTTTCTGAACCAAGCTTTGAATTCTCTACGATTTTATGCTTCGAATTTACCGACATATATTCTCGCGCAGCATTAAAAGGAAAAGTTGATGCGCTCTTTGTTCCACAATTAAATCGAGATACCAACTATTTTTCAAGTATTGTAACTGCCACATCACGAGACCTTCATTGCTTTATTATTCAAACAAACACTTCCATTTATGGAGATTCTAGAATTACGGGACCATTTAAAACAGAAATGAAAAATATCCTTCAAATTAAAGGTGGAACCAACGATGTGGTAATTGTTGGCGAGATTGATGTCCAACGTTTGAGGGAAAGGCAGAAAAGTTATCGAGAGGAAATATCAAAAATAATCCAAACGTGTTTGAATTGTAGCAAGCGGTTACATTTAAAGTCTAATAATCCATGTGAAAACTGTAAAACGACTCCGGGAAAAAGCCAAATAAAAGGAACTCCTCCTAACTTCTATCGGAAATAAGGGCTCACCTATAGATAAAGCAAAATTTATTCGAGCTATTACCTTTTGCTAGGAGTTGGTGGCTTCAGAATATTTTCACTTAAAGAGGTGAATTATGGATATCAACGATATCAATCAGATTTTTAGAAGATATTATTCGGGATTGATAGGGGTAGCTACTGATGGTAGCTACCCTGAGGATGAATATAACAAAGACAGGGCGTTGATCTTAGCTAACTCTGAACTTAAGAAACTAATTCCTGCCGAAATTACTCAGCACTATACAGCACAGAATTTCCGTAGGGCTATACAAGAAAAGGGTGGATATGCTGATCGACGCCAATTTATAACAGAAGCATTGAAACCGGTAATGAACTATATTGATAGCTTGATGAGTAGTAATGACTCTTTCTCGCTTAACGAAAGCTCCTATGAAATGGGCGAATCGATAGGCAACGGTGGGTTCGGTATGGTTTATAAATACCATCACAAGCTGTTAGATATGGATTTTGCGATAAAAGTATTTGAGCCTGTGTTCACTTCACAAGCTGATGCGCTTGAGGGTGAAAAACGTTTTTTTCGCGAGGCGAAAATGCTTTTTCATCTGAGGCACGAGAACATAGTCAATGTCTATGATATTGGACGTACAAATGGGAAACCGTTTATTCGTCTCGAATATGTTGAAGGTCAAACTCTGAAAAACTGCACAGAGAACATGGGCGGGGTATCGTTTGAGCGTTCAAAGAAACCAATTAAAGGCATATTAGCAGGATTAAAGTATGCCCATGAAATTGGTGTGATTCATAGAGACTTAAAGCCGAGTAATATAATGATCAAAAAAGATGGGACTGTAAAGATAATTGATTTTGGTATTAGCGCGTACATAGAAACGGATAATCATACTAAGCTCACTAAAACAGGCGAAGAATTGTGTGGTGGCTTGTATCAAGACCCGCGTCTTATTTCCCAGCCATCCTTGCGAGATGTAAGGAGTGACATATATTCATTGGGCGCAATATGGTTTTTTATACTCACTAACCGAGATCCATCAACTGATGCACGGCAAGTCTTATTAAGCTCTGGCAATGTCACACCAGCACAGGCTGACATTGTGTTCAGATGCCTCAAATCAAACGTCGATGAAAGATTCCAATCATGTAAAGAAATATGGGATTTGCTGTTTTCTGTTAACAATGAAAGCGAGCATTCAAGTATAGATCGCATTACCGCAAAGAATATTACTAAGGTCACACGGATGAGTATAATAAAACTGTTAGTCGAGGCATCAAACAACCACGGGTTAAATAATGCCACGGTATTTTGGTATAACGGAGAATTAAGCAAGATAGACTTCCTAAAGAGATTTTATCAACTTGATACTATGCCATCGTTAGACCCGAAGTTTAAAGATTTTGAAAGCGACATATATCAACATACAGTGAATAATGACGACTGGCCTTGGAATTGGATATTTGAAGATGCGAGATTAGGACTAACAAACGGTGATGATGATTGCTTGCTTCGTTTCCTTTGTGAAATGTTTCATCCCGAAGTAAGAGATTGGCGCGATGAAAAGATAAGCGCGGTTAGCCTTGGCGTCTTAAATGACCTTAATAGTTTATTGAGTGAAGATGGGTACGAAATATATGAATCTGATAAAATTTCTGGGCGTCCTGTATTTTTATATAGATATTGCATTTAATAAGGCATTAAATATTTAGTTAATTTGAACTGCTCATTATGTTTAATTAAAGAATGTTAAAATGCCCCTAGCATTAAAATAATGCTGGGGGCAAAAAGTTATTGCAAAATTTTCCAATGAGTGGTATAATATTCCTATGGAGTTATATTATGACAACAAAAAAACTCCCACAGCATACCGATTGTTGACAGCAACCGGTATGCATGCGCCTTAAAGATGAAGAAGCATCTTAAGACTTATGAGAGGTTCTTTCTGTGAGTTTATCACAGTGAAGATACAATTTCAAGAGGGCTTAAAGATGTGTTACACGCTCGTCTTTAAGTTCTCTCTTTTTTGGTGTTAACGTCTAGCTGGCGTTTTCACATACATGCAAGTACCCGCCCTGAGCGGCGCACCTTTAAAAAAGAATACAAATTATCACAAGCACGAAACGAATTGGGGACGGCAAATGCCATCCGTAGCAGGCAGTTAGCGAAAATCAAAGGCATGGTGCCTTTGAACTGCGATGACAACCATTTTCGTGGGTGACGCCGGTAAAGAACTTGGATTAAGGGAGAGCGAGTTGTCTAAACAACGTGAATTGGGGATGGCCAAGACTATCCGTAGCAGGCAGCTAGCGAAAATCAAAGGCATGATGTCCTTTGAACTGCGATGACAACCAATCCACTGGTGAAGCAACATCATTAACAACACTAATTTAAACAAATGCTGTTTAACAACAAGCTCAGCGGTCTGTCCTAAACCATTGGACAAGCTTGTGGTATTCCGTAACACACGGGGCGTTGCAAATATGTGTATGATTATATGAAACGGTGGGGCGTTGTTAGCCCAATGCCCTGCCGTTTATATACTGATTTTAATAGAAAATGAGCCTGAATGCTCAGACTCGTTTTCTATTAAAAATTGGTGCGGGTAACAGGACTTGAACCTGCACAGCCTTGCGACCATTAGAACCTGAATCTAACGCGTCTGCCAATTCCGCCATACCCGCATATAAGCACGTCTAGAACGACTGTGCTTAACTATTATATCATCGGGTAGGGCAGTTGTCAATAATAAGATTACAATTTTTTATGCTTGGTAATCAATGTCATGCAGCAGATTTTGCATCATCAGATGCCCCTCCGGAACGTAGATGCCGGTTGCGGAAGCAAGCTTTTCCGTATAACGATCTGTCGGGCTGCCGCCTTCGCGGTCGCTGCGGTAAAGTACAAACGGGACCGGCTCGGAAGTGTGTGTGCGAATAGCAAGCGGTGTGGGATGATCGGGCATCAGCAAGATGGAGAAAGGCTCTCCCGATTCCTGCAGGGCGGGCAGAATTCGCCCGAGAATGTCACGGTCAATCAGCTCAATGGATTTCACTTTGTTCTCAACTTCATGCCGGTGTCCGCATTCGTCGGGCGCCTCAACATGGATATATACAAAATCACATCCTTCGCGCAGAAGGTTCAAAGCGGCGTCCGCCTTGCCGGCAAAATTGGTATCGACATTTCCGGTGGCGCCTTCTACATCCACGCTTTTCAAACCTGCACAGACTGCAATGCCTTTAATCAGATCGACCGCAGAAATTACGCCGCCTTTCACACCGTATTTTTCAGCAAACGGCGTTAATGCCGGCTTGGTGCCTTCTCCCCAGAACCAGCAGGAGGTGGCGGGGCGTTTTCCCTTCGCGATTCGGGCCAAGTTGACCGGATGATTTTTCAAAAGCTCGCGGGAGCGCTTCATCAGCTCCAAAAGGAGGCCACCGTAATGTCCGGAAGGCAAGTGCTCTCTAACAGGTTTCAGTGAAATATCATGGGGCGGAGTGCAGATGCTTCCGGTCTGAGCATGGTGCAAAACAAGGCAGTGTCGGTAGCTGATTCCTGGATATAACTTGAGCGTCTCAGACTCAAATTCGCGGTTGAGATACTGGATTAATTCCGTGGATTCCGCTGTTGAGATTTCATCGGAGGAATAGTCCAGCATCGTCGCGTCTTCAATAGACGCTTCGTCCGACAGCGTGACAAGGTTGCAGCGGAAGGTGACATCATCTGCCTCAAGAGGGATGCCCATACTGACAGCCTCCAGCGGGGATCGGCCACTGTAATAGATTTTAGGGTCATACCCCATAACCGACAGGTTTGCGGTATCCGACCCGGGCGGCATACCTTCCGGCACGGTTTTCACCATACCTGCAACGCCATGCCGGGCAAGAAAGTCCATGTTGGGCTTTTCGGCGGCTTCCAGCGGGGTTTTGTCCCCAAGCTCAGGCACCGGATAATCCGCCATACCGTCGCCGAGCATTACAATATATTTCAAGACGGTTCACCAATCCTTCCTTTTGTCTGTGTCCAGCTATTTTGTCAGCCACTCTGCAACTGCGTTCTTCATCTCCGCGGGCTTTACAACGTCGGTAAAGCGTTCGGTTTTCTCTTTTAATTCAGCAAGGGCTTTCGGCGCCGGCAGGCTGGACGCGGCGGAGAGTTCCTCCAGCAGGGCAAAATCGTCGCCCTGCGGCTGGATGCCGATTGCAGGCAGCACACTGCCCGCAAATTTAAACGGGCTGGCGGTAGAAGCGATGACAGTGGGAGTCTGATCGCCTGTTTTTTCCGCATAGTCCTGATAAACCTTGATGGCGACCGCAGTATGTGTATCGCACAGATACCCTGTTTTACGGAACAGTTCGCCGATGGTTTGGCTGGTATGCTCGTCGTCGGCGCAGCCCGCCGCGAATTCCGAGTGGAGGGATTCCAACACCTCTTTTTCCACCGTATAAGCACCTTTTGTGGAAAGATCAGCCATATAAGCGCGCAGTTTCTGATCATTTCTTCCGCAGAGCAGATAGAGCAGGCGCTCCAGATTGGAGGAGATCAGAATATCCATCGACGGAGAGGCGGTGAGGAAGAAACTGCGGTTCCGGTCATAGGTACCGGTGGTGATGAAGTCGGTCAGAACATTATTTTTATTGGATGCGCAGATCAGCTTTTTAACCGGCAGGCCGCAGTGTTTGGCGAAATAGGCCGCCAAGATATTGCCGAAGTTGCCGGTGGGAACCACGATATTGATCGGGTCGCCGAGGGCAATCTTTTTCTGATTCAGCAGCTCGCAGTATGCGGAAAAATAGTAGGCAATCTGCGGGGCAAGACGTCCCCAGTTGATCGAGTTGGCAGAGGAAAGCAAAAAGCCTTTTTCAGCAAGCTCCCCGGCAAATTCTTTGTCGGTAAAGATGCGCTTTACACCGTTTTGTGCGTCATCGAAATTGCCTTTTGCAGCGAACACCATGACGTTATCGCCGCTTTGTGTCGTCATCTGACGGCGCTGGATACTGCTGGTGCCGCCCTCCGGATAAAATACACAGATTTTAGTACCCGGCACATCTGCAAAACCCTCCAGCGCGGCCTTTCCCGTATCGCCCGAGGTTGCGACCAGAATGACCACAGTTTTCTGTTCGCCGGTCTTTTTCAGGGAGGCCGTCAACAGGTGGGGAAGCAGTTGAAGCGCGAAATCCTTAAACGCGCAGGTCGGGCCGTGAAACAGCTCCAGCACGCTGGCCTGCCCATCAAGTGGGCGCAGGGGAGCAACCGCTCTGGGCGGAAATTTATCCGGTGCATAGGCGCGGGAGATGCTATCGCTCAGTTCGTCTTTTGTAAAATCGCAAAGAAAGCGCGAAAGCACCTCGGTTGCGCGATCCACATAATCAGCTTTGGCGAGCGCGCCGATCTCGTCAAGCGTAAAGGAGGGCAGCGACTCGGGGATAAAAAGACCGCCGTCTGGTGCAAGGCCGGCAACAATTGCCTGCGCCGCGCTTACAGAATAACTGCTGTTACGGGTACTGATATAATTCATATGTGAAATTCTCCTTTAATTGTGCGCAGTAGGAATACAGTTGTATTTTATATTTAATCATATCATATTTGCCGGGTTAAGACAAGAGACCGAACCGATTTGCCAAAAGAAAACAGAATAATTTGACGGATTGACTAAATCATTGATCGGAAACAGTGGAAGCGCTAGCAAAACAAAAACTGTACCATCAGCATATAAGCCGCAGTTGCCACCCCGATGGAAAGCAGATTGTTGCGTTTCCACAGGTGAACAAGCACGGTAAGCGCGGAGGCAATCAGTTCCGGCGCGCCAAACGGAAATGCCGACAGATCAACCCCGCGCAGGCAGTAGACCACAAGCAGCGAAATCACGGCGTAAGGAAGCACCAAGCCCAAATAAGTGACTGCAGAAGGAATCGGGCGGCTGCCACGGAAGAACAGAAATGGTAAAGCACGGCAAAATACAGTGACCGCCGCGACGGTGCAGACAATGGCCAGAGCGGAATGGTTCATTTTGTCGCCTCCGGTTCGTTGGGGTGAATCAGGCGGTGCCCGATCTGATTTCTGCCCAGCAGCAGCGCCAGAACGGTGAGCGCCAGAGCAGGAGGCAGAAAGCTGTTTGCGCCGAACAACAGCAAGCAGATCAGCCCGGCTGCAATCCCGATCATAGCGGGTATCCGGCTTTTTGCGGTAAGCCACTGTTCTGTAAAGATGACCAGAAACAAGGCGGTTAATGCAAAATCAAGCCCCTTGGAGTTAAAGCGCACCAGTTCCCCGAATGCCGCACCCACCACACTGCCTGCCACCCAATAGCATTGGTTGAGCAGCGAGATCAGGAAAAGAAACTGGCGCTTTTCGACCCCCTCGGGTGTTTTGACCGAACAGAGCAGGGAATAGGTCTCATCGGTCAGGCTGAAAATCATGTATGGCTTGCGAAGCCGGAATTCCCGGAACAGTTCAATCATGGAAAGACCGTAAAAGGCATGGCGGATATTGACAACCAGTGTGATAACCGCCGTTTGCAATAGCCCCACAGGATTGGTGAGCAGCCCTACCAGCACGAACTGCATGGAACCGGCATAAACGATCAGACTGGTGAGAAACGCCCACCACCAGCCATAGCCTGCTTTTTGCAGCAAAAGCCCATACGCCATGCCCACAAATAGATAGCCGCAGAAAACGGGTGCGGTCGCAGTTAAAACTGCCCGCATCATTTTTGTTGATTTGTTTGACATCTTTGTCTCCCCATAAAAATTTATAAAAGAATTGCCGCTTTTCAGCGGCATAGATCTGTCTTTAATTGGACAGCAGAATAAATTTTCAAATGAACGCGATTTATAGACGGGTTAGGACAGCATCATGCGGTCATTGGCAAACTCGCCGCCGCTCTCTGTATCAAACTTGGCCAACAGGTCGGCGGTTTTTAGGTTTTTCTTTTCCTCGCCCTCCACATCGTAAATAATGCGCCCTTCATACATCATGATCAGACGGTTTCCGATACGGATGGCGTCCTTCATATTGTGCGTGATCATCAGGGTTGTCAGATGATCACGCGTAACGATTTCCTGCGTGAGTTCCAACACCTTGCGCGCCGTTTTGGGGTCGAGTGCGGCGGTATGCTCATCAAGAAGCAGCATCTTGGGCTTTTGCAGGGTCGCCATCAACAGGGTTAGCGCCTGCCGCTGCCCGCCGGAAAGCAGGCCGACCTTGGATTTCAGGCGGTTTTCCAGCCCAAGGTCAAGGCTTTTCAGCTTTTCCACATAGGCTTCCCGCTCCTCTTTGGTAATACCCCAGCTCAGGCCGCGATTTTTGCCGCGGCGGAGCGCCATGGCAAGATTTTCTGCAATGCCCATATTAGCGGCAGTTCCCATCATCGGATCCTGAAACACGCGCCCGAGCAGCTTGGCGCGCCGGTGCTCCGGCTGGCGGGTGATGTCCTGCCCATCCAGAAAAATACTGCCGCTTTCCACAGAATAGACGCCGGCAACCGCGTTCAGCATTGTGGACTTTCCTGCCCCGTTGCCGCCGATCACGGTGATGAAGTCGCCCGGCTTGATATGCAAACTCAGGTCAATCAGCGCTTTTTTCTCATTGACTGTTCCCTGATTAAAGGTTTTGCAGACATTTTCAATTTTCAGCATGACTTTTTCCTCCTTAACCCGCTTTGCCGACGGCAGAGCTTTTCATAGCGACGAAAAACGGACGCAGCGCCTGTTTAATCACCGGAATCGCCAGCGCGAACGCAACGATTACCGCTGTCAGCAGCTTCAGATCGGTGGATTTCAGCCCTAACTGGAGCACGACGGCGATAATGACGCGATAGACAATGGAACCAAGCACGACGGTGAACAGCTTATAGGCAAAGGAGTGTTCCCCCCAGCCAAAAATGACCTCGCCGATGATGACCGACGCAAGACCGATGACGATGGTGCCGGTGCCCATGCCAACATCCGCATAACCCTGCTGCTGGGCAACCATGCCGCCGGAAAGGGCGACAAGCCCGTTGGAAAGAAACAGCCCGATAATTTTCATGTTATCGGTGTTGCCGCCGAGCGCACGCACCATATATTCGTTGTTTCCGGTTGCCCGGATGCAGCAGCCGAGCTCTGTGCCGAAAAACCAGTAGAGCAGGGCAATGACGATCACGCTCACGGTGATGCCAAGCGCCAGCGCGACAATTGTTTTTGACGGGGAAAGAAAGGAAAGACGATTCACAATGGTGTCTTCCCCGAGCAAAGGCATGTTGGCCTTTCCCATCACACGGATATTGATGGAATATAGGGCGATCATCGAAAGGATACCGGCAAGAATGCCGGGGATTTTCAGCTTGGTATGAAGCAGCCCCGTAGCAACACCCGCGAGCATTCCCGCCATCAATGCAAACAGCAGTGAAAGGAAGGGGTCCATTCCCTTCACAATCAGAATGGCGCTGACCGACCCGCCCAGCGCAAAGCTTCCGTCAACTGTAAGATCCGGATAATCCAAAATACGGAAAGTCAGATAAACGCCTATGGTCATGATGCTCCAAAGGATACCCTGCGACGAAGCGCTAGGAATGGCCTGTAGGATGGTGAAAAGGACACCCATTTTTAAAACCCCTTTACAATGACATAACAGGGCGGGCTAAAAAGCCCGTCCTGTTGTTTTTTCAATGCTTCGTTTGCGCTTATGAATGAGATCAGGCCGCTTTTTCAGTCTTTACAAGCTCGGCTTTGTCAAGCAGTTCCTGAGGAACCGTGATGCCCAGAGCGTCAATTGTATCCTGATTCAGCACCAGATCGGTCTGTTCCAGATATTCAACCGGCATATCAGCAGGTTTGGCTACTCCGGTCAGCACCTTGACCGCCATGGCGGCAGTCTGTTTGCCAAGATTATAATAGTTCAGACCATAGGTACCCAGTCCCCCGTTTTTCACCATGGACGGTTCCGCGACAATCATAGGCAGTTTGGCGCTATTGGTTATCATCGAGACTGTGACCATTCCGGCGGCGATCATATTGTCGGTCGGGGCATAAACCGCGTCGACCTTGTTGACCATAGATTCCACAACCTGCTGGATTTCATTGGAGCTGGAAACTGTGAAATCAACCGCTTCAATGCCCATCGATTTCAGCTGTTCTTTCGCGAGATTCACCTGATACTCGGAATTCGCTTCACTGGAGCAATACAGCATGCCGACTTTTTTTGCGTTGGGGACCAGCGTTTGCAGCAGTTCCATCTGCTCTTTAATCGGGTTGAGGTCGGAGGTTCCGGTCACATTTCCGCCGGGAACCTCGTTGGAAGCGACGAGCTTGGCGTCGGCAGGATCGGTGACCGCAGTGACCAAAACAGGAATTTCGGTGGTCGCGTTGGCGACGGCCTGCGCCGCAGGAGTCGCGATGGCGAGAATCAGGTCGTCTTTATCGTTTACCAGCTTGGACGCGATGGTGTTGCAGTTGGCCTGCTCGCCCTGCGCGTTCTGATAGTCAATGGCAATATTTTTTCCGTCCTCATAGCCGGCCTCTTTGAGCCCGTCCACGAAGCCCTGATAAGCGGCATCAAGCGCGTCATGCTCCACAAGCTGCACCACGCCGATTTTAAAGACTTTGCCAGCCGGTGCGGCAGTGGAGGTCTCGGCCTGAGAAGAAACGGGTGCCTGGGAAGACGCAGCAGTTCCCGATGAGCCGCATCCTGCAAAAGAAGCAGCCGCAAGGGAGAGCGTCAAAACCGCAACAAGTAATTTTTTCAAAAATATTCATCCTTTCTGGTTCACTCAAATAGTCTGCCGGTTTACTCTTTTAAAGCTTTTATTTAATAAAGTATACTCTGTTTCATGATCATCGTCAACCCACGAGAATTACAAAAACGCAGAAACAGCACGTGTAAATTTTAGACATTCTGTTTCGGATTTCAACTGTTCCAAACAGACGGCAAAGCCCGCCGCGTGCTTGGCCACGCGGCGGGCTTCTTATAAAAAATCAAAGTGGGGTTATAAAGGACAGGTTATCTCTGCACGCGGCCGGAACCGTCGCCGCCTGCAAGCTTTTTGACTTCGTCGACGGAAACCATGTTCAGGTCGCCTTCGATGGTGTGTTTGAGGCAGGAAGCAGCAACCGCGAATTCGATTGTTTCCTGCGGCGCAAAACCGCTGATGCAGGAATAGATCAAACCGGCGCCGAAGCTGTCGCCGCCGCCTACGCGGTCAACAATGTGGATGAGATAATTCTTGGAGAAGTAAAACTGGCCGTCTGTGTAGAGCATTGCCGCCCAGTTGTTGTCGTTGGCGGAAATGGAGCCGCGCAGGGTGATGGCAACCTTTTTGAAACCAAAACGGTCGGCAAGCTGCTTGGCAACATCTTTATAGCCCTCGTGGTTGACCTTGCCGGTGGTGACATCGGTATCGGAAGCCTTGATGCCGAAGACATCGGAAGCATCCTCTTCGTTTGCGATGCAGACATCGACATATTTCATGAGGCCGTCCATGACCTGTCCGGCTTTTTCACGGGACCAGAGATTTTTGCGGTAGTTCAGATCGCAGGAAACAGTGATGCCCTTCGCTTTCGCGGCTTTGCAGGCCTCGAGGCAGATTTCGGCAACATTGTCGCCCAGAGCTGGCGTGATACCGGTAAAATGGAACCACTCAATGCCTTCAAAAATCTTGTTCCAATCAAAGTCGGCAGCGGTGGCTTTTGCAATCGCCGAACCGGCGCGGTCATAAATAACCTTGGACGGACGCTGGGAAGCGCCTTTTTCGAGGAAGTAGATGCCCACACGGTCACCGCCGCGGGTAATCATAGAAGTGTCAACGCCAAACTCGCGGAGCTTGTTGACAGCGGCCTGGCCGATGTCGTGCTTCGGCAGCTTGGTTACAAACGCGGCATCAATGCCGAAATTTGCAAGGGAAACGGAAACGTTCGCTTCGCCGCCGCCATAGGTGGCGCCGAGGGACTGTGCCTGAACAAATCTATAATAGCCTTCCGGAGCCAGACGGAGCATGATTTCGCCAAATGTAATTACTTTTGCCATGAAATGGTTCCTCCTGTAAATTATAATGAATGGTTAAAACAGGGATTACTTCTTCTGGAGCAGGTGAACTGCAAAGCCTGCAATTTCATCCTTGAAATAGATGGCAGGATAGTTGCCCTTGGCATCTTTTTTGGCGACTTCATAGTTAAACTCGAAGCCAAGACGCTCGAAATGAGCAATTGCACGCATCACATTGTTTGTGGCAATGGCGATATGGCCGTTTTTGCCGAGGAACGGGGTCTTCATGACCTCCACATATTTGCCGGCAAATATGGAGCTGTTGCCAACCTTGGCTTCGAAGCCAAACATCAGTTCAAACAGTTTTGCGGCTTTGAGTGCTTCGCCTTCATTTGCCGCGTTGATGCCGATGTGAGCAAGTTCAAAGCCCATCATGGTCTGGACGGCTTCTTTGCACAGGCGGATGATCTCGTCGAACTTGCCGTCGTTGATCAGGTCGGCCTTGACCATCCAGGAACCGCCGCAGCAGAGAATCTTATCGAAAGAGAGATAGTCGTTAATGTTTTTGGCGCTGACACCGCCGGTGGGCATGAACTTCATGCTGGTGTAGGGGGCAGAAATCGCCTTAATGTAGTTAATGCCGCCCGCTTGCTCAGCCGGGAAGAATTTCACGACGTCCAGACCAAGCTGAATCGCCTGCTCTACATCGGAAGGATTGGCGCAGCCGGGGGTAATGGGATAGCCTTTTTCCACGCAGTAGGCGACAACCTTGGGGTTGAGGCCGGGGCTGACGATAAATTTGGCGCCCGCATTGATTGCGCGGTCGACCTGCTCGGTGGTCAGAACCGTACCGGCGCCCAGCAGAATCTCAGGGACTTCCTTGGCGATGCGGCGGATAGCTTCCTCGCCCTCGGCAGTGCGGAAAGTCACCTCAGCGCAGGGAAGGCCGCCGGCGACAAGCGCTTTGGCAAGGGGAACCGCTTTCTCAACGTCGTCAATCTTGATGACCGGAACAATCCCGATTTGGGAAAGTTGTTTTAGGATTTCGTTCATATTATTCACCTCATATTTTTGTTTCCGTTTAGAGTTTCACAATGTGAAACCAAGTTCCGCAATGTGGTCATAACTTTATTATACGGATTCCATGGACGTTTGCAACCCTTTTTTTCGAAATTTTGCAAAAATAATCCGCAAAAATACACTTGATTTTTTGGCAAAACCAGTTAAAATGAAACTTAGTTCCACATTATGAAACTTCCGGATTGACTTTTCATGCAATCCGGGCTTGGTTTCAGCGTCTGTTGCGGAGCCTGGCACCCCCGAAAGGAGAATTACTACAATGGAAAATCAACCATCCGTTCAGTCGCTTGAGCGCACATTTGATTTGATAGAACATCTATCCCGCAGCTCGGACGGAATGCTCCTTATGGAGCTTTCTGCCGCAAGCGGTCTGCATAAAAGCACCGTCCACCGCCTACTATCGTCTTTGGCAGCTATGGGGTATGTGAAAAAGGACGAGAGTTCCAATAAATACCGGCTGACACTCAAACTCTTTGAACTGTCGGGGCGTGTAGTGGATAATCTTGATGTTCTGGAAATTTCCAAACCCTATCTGGAGCACCTGCGCAACGCTACGCAGGAAGCGATTCATCTGGTGGTGCGCGAAGGAATCGACATCGTCTATGTCTATAAGCTGGACAGCAAAAACAGTTCAATCCGTATGTTCTCCCGCATCGGGATGCGGCGTCCGATGTACTGCACCGCTGTCGGCAAAAGCATCCTTGCCACCATGACGGATGACGAGGTCATTAAAATCTGGAGCAAAAGCGACATCAAACAATATACAGAGCACACAGTGGTGGAGCTTGGCCCGCTGTTCCGCGAACTGGAGGAAATTCGGCAGAAAGGCTATGCGCTCGACAATGAGGAAAATGAACTGGGCGTGCGCTGCATCGGAGCGGTGATGCGGGATTATACGGGGCGCGGCAAGGCGGCGCTTTCCATCTCGGCCCCGATCGCACGCATGACGGATATCCGCATTGCTGAGCTGTCGGGTGAAATTCTGCAAACCAGCGCGGCTATTTCTGCGGAGCTGGGATACCGGGCGAAACCGGAGGCATGACAAAGACAAGGCCTTTGTGTTTTAGATTTCCCTTGGAAGAAGCGGATATTCTAAAACCGGGAGGCAGATCAAAAAAACGGCGCGTGGAATGTTCCACGCGCCGTTTTTTAGATGTACCGGTCTATTTCCCGCAACAGGGATTGTCTGATTTCACCCGGGGCGAACGCCACAGCGGCCGCATTACGGCACACTTGACGAAGTTCCTCATGGGATGCGCCGCAGTGTTCTTGTAGCAGCGTCATCTCGCGGGTAATTGTAGTTTTGCTGACGGTGCGGTTATCGGTGTTGACGGTCACCATCACGCCCGCCTCTAAAAACTGGCGGAATGGGTATTCCGGCCAGCCGCTGACCGCTTTTGTCTGCAAATTGCTGACGGGGCACAGCTCGACTCCGACCCGCTTTTCCACGCAGCGGCGAAGCAGGTCGGGGCTATGGCGCATCGCGATGCCGTGGCCGATGCGCTGCGCACCGAGATCGAGAGCGGCGGAAACCTCCTGCGGGTCGCCGCATTCTCCCGCGTGAATAGTATAGGGGACACCCAGCGCTCTGGCAAGGCGGAACATCTGCGTATGGTTCGCGAGCGGAAACGCCTTTTCATCACCCGCAATATCAACGGCGCAGACACCTGCATTCAGATATTCTTTCGCAAGCCGCACAACTTCCAGATTGGGCTCGATGGGAAAATGGCGCATGCCGCAGAGAATTGCGGCCGCAGTGATGCCGGTTTCCTGTGCGCCGAGCCGCAAACCTTCCAGAACGCCTTCTATCGTGTCTCTGGGGGTGAGTCCGTCGCGGGAGGACAGCATTGGGGCGAAGCGCACCTCCAGATAGCGGACATGTTCGGCGGCGGCGTCCCGCACCAGTGCCTGCGCCGCCAGCGAAAACTGCTTTCTGCCGTGCAGGCAGGCGAGCGGCAGATCGAATTTTTCCAGATATTCCGCAAGGCTTGCGCAATTGTCATCCGCGCGCAGCAGCCGGTCGAGTTCGGCATCCTCCCGCGGCAGTACAGCACCGCTCTCCTTGGCCAGAAACCGGACTGTTTCCCGGGACAGGGACCCGTCCAGATGACAGTGCAGATCGATTTTTGGGAGCCCTTCAATCCAATGATCCATAGCCCTTTCCTCCGTTTCAAATATCCAAATGATGATAATTATAATTATCATACCACATCCTGAGAAAAATAAAAGAGAGTCTCGTCGCCCAGCCGCTGGCAGAGAGAAATTGATGGTATGTATTTCCGCACGATCTGTAGTATAATAGTACTGCCATGAGAAAAATGCTTCAGGAGGTCATAACAATGGAACTTTCGACGTGTATTGAACAGGCGGTGTCCTATATCCGCAGCGTGACAGATTTTCAGCCGGAGATCGGCATGATTCTTGGCAGCGGGCTTGGTGATTACGCCGGGCAAATCGAACATCCCGTTTGCATTCCCTATCATGAGATCCCCGAATTTCCGGTTTCCACGGTGGCGGGGCATGCAGGGCAATTTGTTCTGGGAGAACATTTGGGCAAAAAAGTGATCGTCATGCAGGGACGGTTTCACTTTTATGAGGGGTATTCCCAGCGCCAGCTGACCATGCCGGTGCGGATTATGAAGCGCCTTGGAGTGGACAGGCTTGTGGTTACCAACGCGGCGGGGGGTGTCAATCTCGAGTTCCATTCGGGAACGCTGATGATGATTTCCGACCACATCAACTACTCAGGCAGCAACCCGCTCATTGGATCCAATCTGGACGAATTCGGCCCGCGCTTTCCGGATATGAGCAATGTGTATGACCTGTCGCTGCGCCAAAAACTGCGGGAAGAGGCGGAAAAGGTCGGCATTAAGCTGGACGAGGGCGTTTATATGATGTTCAGCGGACCTAATTATGAAACCCCTGCCGAAGTGCGCATGGCCCGTGTGTTCGGGGCGGATGCTGTGGGCATGTCCACCGTGCCGGAAGCCATCACCGCAAGCCATTGCGGCATGAAGGTGCTGGGCATTTCCTGCATTACCAATATGGCGGCAGGTGTATTAAATGCGCCGCTCTGCCATGATGAGGTGGTGGAGACCGCAACCCGTGTCCGGGCTGATTTTGTCCGGGTGCTGGATATCATATTGCAAACCGTTTTTTAATCTGTATAGAGATTCAAAAAAGGCAGGCTGGAGGATGACCATCTCCGAGCCTGCCTTTATTAAGAAGTATGCAATAAATTAAGTGAGCTGCTGCTCAGTCTGCACGCACTGAATTTTCCGCTCGATAATATCCGCTGCGCAGGCAACCAGATCGGCGCAGGGGCGTCTTTGATAGTAGGCTTCCGTTCGTTTTTCCGGAATTGGGCTGTCGGAGCCTTCAGCCAGTCCCAGCAGCTCACGGCAGATGATCGACTGGTTTTCGGCCCGAAACTGCGCGGCAAGCTCCTGAATCAGCTCATAATGCCTTGCTTTGGCCTCAGTGTCCTTTGGGTCGGAATAGCCGAGTTTGATTCCGGCGACCATAAACATGCCGCTGACCGCACCGCAGACCTCGCGCAGTTTCCCCATGCCGCCCCCAAAGGAAGAGGACAGCCTGAGCGCGGTTTCAAAATCGATCCCCAACTCTTCGCTGAATGCGGCAAATACAGATTGTGCGCAGTTATACCCCTGACAGAACAGGTCCCGTGCCCGCTGTGAATGGCTGGTCAAATTGTAATTCGCCTCCGAATAACAGATTCTGATAGTTTAATAGTATTACGATAAAGGATATATGTCAATAAAATCAGTGCATTTTTTACCCCCGGCATCGGCGGGGAGCTTGACTGGGAGTTAATCGAGAAAAATTGCAATTCCTACCGAGAAGCAGAACGCTAGACTTTATCCGGATTCCCCGGCAAAATTTCTTTTAGCCATTGCATCGCAAGCGGCATCCAGGTTGCGACATGTGCGTCGGGCAGCCGGTTTCTATCAGGCTGTTCGACCTCCCGCGTGGCAAGCGAAAGGCCGTGCACACCAAACGGGTAAAGGTGTAGTTCTGCCGTTACGCCGCAGCGGAGCAGCTCTTCGAAAAAAAGCAGGCTGTTTTGCACAGGAACACTTTCGTCGGCAATAGTATGCCATAAAAAAACAGGCGGGGTCTTTGGGGTTACCAGCTTTTCCAAAGAAAATGCATTCCATGCGGAAATATCCTTTCCCGCGAGCTGCTCAAAACACTTCTGGTGCGCATAGGTTCCGGCTGTAATAACCGGATAGCTCAGGATAAGAGCGTCCGGCTTTTGCGCTGCCAGATCGGTTCCGGGCGCAAACAAATCCGCACAGTGCCACAATACGCCGAGACTGGCGGCGAGGTGCCCGCCTGCGGAAAACCCGCAGACAGTGATTTCCTGCACGGCAGGAAGCCCGGCACTGCCGCTGCGGATTGCTGAAACCGCCCAGCCAAGCTGCCGGAGGGGACGCCATCCAAGCGGCGGGGGATCAATGCTGTAATGAAGAACAAACGCATGATAGCCGGCCCGGTTAAAAGCCCGCGCTATCGGTTGGTCTTCCCGGTCAGAAAGAAACTGATAACCGCCCCCGGGGCAGACGACCACCGCCCCTTTGGCATTGTCTACGGGATAGCAATCCAGCGCGGCGCTGTCAAAAGGACATTGCAAGGTTGTCATAAGAACACCACCCTAAATTGAAATTTTCGGATTCCCACGGTTTCCATCAGGAAGCACGCGGGAACCTGTTTTAGCTGTTTATGAAGGGACTCATGCGCCCAAGACAGGAATCATGAGATTTGATGCCACATGGCGATACCCGAGACATCGGTAAGCACGAAGTTATAAATTTGCCCCCAATCGTAGATTTGAAAAAATTACGGTTGGGGGCTTTTTAATGAAAGCTGTTATGAACGGCTCCTTTTATTCGGGAGACGGATGGCGAAATTGATCGCAGGCGAAGCGGTCAGAGATAATCTTTTTCGCAGGCACGGGTGTGGAACCGCTTCTCACCGCGCACAATCACACCCACCACCTTAGGGCCCGAATTGGTGGCGATGGAAGCCCCAGCGCGGAATTTCATTTTGGGCGTGTGCCCAAATTTTTTCGCGACGGCTTTCCACAGATCTTCGCCATACTGCTCCACCGAGCCGAATACGACCGCAGTGGGCGATTTTTTATCAACACAGTGCGCAAACGCATGTTCCACGATGTGCGTTACCACATTTTTGTCACCGCGCACCTTTTCCACCACGGCGGTTTTCCCGTCAATGATCGAGATGACCGGGCGCAGACCCAGCATATCGCCGACAAAAGCGGCAGCTGCCGGGATGCGTCCGGATTTTTTTGCGTATTCGAGCGAATAGGCGGCGAAATAGAGTTCGACCGTTGAGAAAAAGTCTTCCAAATAATCGATGATTTCAGCGGAGGGTTTCCCTGCCTTTACCATTTTGGAGGCCTCCGTCAGCGGATAGCCGTAGCCGAATGTATAGGAGCCGGAATCAAGGACGGTGATATTCAGCTTGCCCTGCGCTTCAGGGGTTTCCTCAAAGAACATCTTTTTGGCAAAAACAGCCGACTGGAACATGCTGGAACCGGCTGATGTGATTGTGACATTGATAATATCCGTATAGCCTGCCTCAAACGCATCCTGATAGGATTGCAGATAGGTCATCGGCAGAATGTGGCTGGTGGAAGGCAGCTCCTTTGCGGCGGCCAGACGTTCGTAAAATTCCTCGGTGGTAAAATCCACGCGCTCAAAATATCCTTTGCCGTCGATGGTGATCGGGATAGGCAGCATAATAATGCCGCTTTCCTGCAAAACGGTATCTGAAATGTCGCTGGCAGAATCGGTTAGCAAAAGGATTTTCTGATCGGTTTTTTTCTTCTTTGCCATGCATAATCTCCTTGTCCTGTTACAGGCCGTTTACCGGCTCATCCCAGCTGTATTTTGTAAGCTGCCCATGGTTTTTGAGCGCCGGAAAACCCCATTGCCGCAGGGCTTCGTATGCCGCAATCGCAACCGTGTTGGACAGATTGAGGCTGCGCGCCCCTTCAATCATCGGCAGGCGTACACAGCTGTCGGGATTTTGCCGGAGCAGTTCCTCCGGCAGACCCGCGTCCTCCCTGCCGAACACCAGGTAGGCGTTATCGGGGTAGGAGATGTCGACATAGGTGTGCGGGGCCTTGGTCGTGAAATAGTAAAAAGCGCCCTGATTCTTTTTGAAAAACTCCGCGCTGGACGCGTACGTTGTGATATCGAGCAGGTGCCAGTAATCCAGCCCGGCCCGTTTGAGCTTGGCGTCGGTAATCTCAAAGCCCAGAGGCCCCACCAGATGGAGGCGGGCTCCCGTGGCGGCGCAGGTGCGGGCGATGTTGCCGGTGTTTTGGGGGATCTGGGGTTCTATTAATACGATATTCAGAATTGACATTTATTCACCAGGTTTCAGGGCGGCATTTGCCACCCGGATTGTAACAGTTGTTTCGTTGCTACTAATTTACCATTTGTAAGGCATATCCGTCAAGTGTGAGAACATTTCAAAAAATTAAAAATATTTATCAGAATTTTAATTTTTATGCGCGAAAACGGAAAATCATGATGTTTTTTGCTGTCAGATTGAAAGGAGGCTGGCAATGAAACAGTCACAGGAGGATAAACGCAAAAGCCTGTTTTGTTTTTACACCGCGAGAGGGTATTCTCCCGAGGATGCTGCAAAAGCCGCAGGCTATCCGCAGATGGAATGCGGCGAACAGGCCGCACTTCTGCTGGGGCAGGCACAGATCAGACGCCGGTGCAAAAAGCTGGCGCGCGAACTCAAGTGGTGTTCGCCGGAGGCTCTGGCAAGGGCGGGGCTGGAGCGTCTCGCGCTGGCGGGGGCAGACGGAACCGCCGAGCTGCTGCGGGACGACGGCGAACTGAACGGTGGGGCCGATTTCTTCAATGTATCGGAAATCAAGCGGCCGAAAGGTGGAGGTTTGGAGATCCGGTTTTTCGACCGGCTCAAGGCGCTTTCGCTGCTGTCAGAACTCGGCGGGGACAGCAACGACGGCGCGGGCTCGCTGCTGGACGCGCTCAGTCGAAGCGCGCGCAAACTGGAGGATGTAGACGAAGATGGCACAGCAATTTAAGCGCTTTTCTCCAAAGCAGATGACCGCGCTTAGCTGGTGGTGCCCGGAAAGCAGATTTCGGGATAGGGACGCGATTATCTGCGATGGGGCGGTGCGCAGCGGAAAAACGCTCTGCCTGTCCATTGGTTTTGTCGTCTGGGCAATGACGGCCTTTCATGAACAGAGCTTCGCGCTGTGCGGAAAGACGGTGACCTCCCTGCGGCGCAACCTGGTTCTCCCGCTTCTGGGACATCTCAGAGCGCTTGGATTTTGCTGCGAGGAGCGGCTGAGCCGGGGGCATCTTGATATTTCCTTAGGGCGCAGGCACAACCGGTTCTACCTATTTGGCGGGCGGGATGAAAGTAGTGCTGCCCTGATTCAGGGGGTTACGCTCGCCGGGGTGCTGCTGGACGAGGTGGCATTAATGCCGCGCTCGTTCGTGGAGCAGGCACTTGCAAGGTGCTCCGTGGAGGGTGCAAAGTTTTGGTTTAACTGCAATCCGGAGCACCCCTGCCACTGGTTTTACACCGAATGGATTCAGAAAGCCGAGCAAAAAAACGCGCTCTACCTGCATTTTACCATGCAGGACAACCCCGCCCTCTCCCCAAAGGTGCTCAGGCGCTATGAAAGCCTTTATTCCGGCAGCTTTTACGAGCGATTCGTGCTGGGCAAATGGGTGGCGGCGCAGGGGCTGGTTTATCCGATGTTCAGTGAGCAAACCCATGTGGACAGGCAGGTGCCGGAATGCGGGAGGTTTTTCATCTCCTGCGACTACGGAACCGTCAATCCAATGTCGATGGGGCTTTGGGGGGAGAAGGACGGGGTCTGGTACCGGGCCGCGGAATACTACTATTCCTCTAAAGTCGCGGGCGCACTCAAAACCGACGAGGAATACCACGAGGAGCTGCTCCGGCTGGCAGACGGCAGAAAAATCGAGGCGGTCATTGTCGACCCGTCGGCGGCAAGCTTTCTGGAGTGCATCCGCAGGCACGGAAATTTTCACGCGATACCGGCGGATAACGACGTCGCCAACGGCATCAGAACGGTCAGCACCCTGCTCGGACAGGGGCGGCTCAGGTTTGCGGCCTGCTGCCGGGACTGCATGCGGGAATTCGGGCTGTACCACTGGGACGAACGGGCGGGGCGCGACTGCCCGGTTAAGGAAAACGACCACGCCATGGACGATGTGCGCTATTTCGTCATGACGGCGCTGATGCGGGAAAACAGCGGCTTTTTCGCGGCAAGCGTGGGACGTGAAACAGAAGGAGGGAAATGGTGAAACTATCTGATTTATGGAACCGGGGCAAAAACGCGGCCAGTGTGCAGACGGCGCGGCAGCCGGTTTTTGGCTGGGATGCCGCGGTTCCGCTCTATGCGCGGGACTGCGCGGTTTATGAAGGGCTGCGCAGGTCGATCCCCGTCATCGACGCGGCGATTGACAAAATTGGAAGGCTTGTGGGGGGATGCGCCCCCGTCTGTTCGGACGCGGCGGCGCAGGCAGAGCTTGAGAAGTTCTTTCGCGAGGTGGCCGTGGGAGCCTCTTTGCAGGGAATGGAGAGCTTTTTGCGCTGCTATCTTGACAGCCTGCTGACCTACGGCAGCGCGGCGGGGGAGATCGTCCTGACGCGGGACGGCTGCTCAGTAGCGGGGCTTTACAACGCGCCGCTGCGCAACCTTGTTTTCCGGCATACGGACGATCCGTTCGGCGTGCAGGTCTGCACACTGAAAAATGGCTTTACGCCGGTGCCGGCGGCATGGCCGGAGCTGATCCTGTTTTCGGCGCTCAATCCGAGGCCGGGCGAAATTACGGGGTGCTCGCTGTTGGACAGCCTGCCGTTCGTCTGCGAGGTGCTGGAAAAAATCTACGCATCCATCGGGCAGAATTTTGAGCGGATTGCGAACCTGCGCTTTGCGGTGACCTATAAGCCGGGTTCCAGCCCGGTTGACCGCGCCTGCACGAAGGATATCGCCGCCTCGATGGCAAAGGAATGGGCGGACGCGATGAGCGCCGGAAAATCCGGCGTTATCAAAGATTTTGTGGCGGTGGGCGATGTGGACATCAAGGTGATCGGCGCAGACAACCAGATGATCGACACCGAGGTGCCTGTGCGGCAGATGCTCGAACAGATTGTGGCAAAGCTGGGCATCCCGCCGTTTTTGCTGGGGCTGAACTGGTCGACTACCGAGCGGATGAGCACCCAGCTGGCGGATATCCTGACCTCCGAACTGGAAAGCTACCGCAGGCTGCTGACGCCGGTGCTCATTCGCATTTGCACGGTATTCCTGCGGCTGCGCGGCTATACCTGTGGCGTGGAGATCGCATGGGACAGCATCAACCTGCAGGATGAGCTGGAATTGGCAAACGCGCGGCTCACCACGCTCGAGGCGGACAAGCTGGAGCAAGAACTTGGAAAGGGGAACAAAGAATGAAACAGGCGGTGATTCAAAAATCGGCGGAAAGCGCGCCTGCCACGGCGGAACAGCTCGAAAAAATCAACCGGTATACGCGCAGGAGCCTGCGTGCGGACGAGGTCTACGTCTTTTCGCTGGTGCTCTGCGATAATGAGGTTGACCGCGATTACGAGCGGTTTCCGACCGAATCGCTGGGCAGGCTGGCGGAACTGTATCTCGGCAAAACAGGCATCTTTGACCATAACCCCAAAGGGGAAAATCAGACGGCGCGCGTTTTTGAAACGGCGCTTGAACGGGATGAAACCCGCACAACACAAGCCGGAGAACCGTACTGTGCCCTGCGCGCGTGGGCATACATGGTGCGCTGCCAAAAAAATGCTGATCTGATTCTGGAAATCGACGCTGGCATTAAAAAGGAAGTCAGCGTCGGCTGCGCGGTGGAACGGACGGAATGCTCGGTCTGCGGCGCGGATACGCGCAGGAATCCCTGTGCGCATGAAGCGGGCGGGCAGTACGGCGGCGAGCTATGTTATCGTTCCTTAATCAATCCAACCGACGCCTACGAGTGGTCGTTTGTGGCGGTGCCCGCCCAGAAGCAGGCGGGGGTGACCAAAGGTCTGATTTCCCCGGACGGCGAGCTGCTTAAGTCGCTGGAGCAGGGCGGCGTCACACTCAACAAAGCGCAGGCTGGGGAACTTGCGAAGCGATTCGGGGAACTGAACGCGCTGGCGGAAGAGGGCCGCAAACGGGTGCGGGAACTGAGGCACGGCTTTGTCGCGGCCGGGTCGTTTGCGCTGCCGGGCGTCAACGCAGAAATTCTGGGACAGGTCGCGGAAAAACTGGACGCAGGGCAGCTGGAAGCGCTCTGCAAAGGGATGCGGGAAAAACTGCCGCCCCTTTTGCAGTTGGGCGGCGAGACAGATTTGGAGAAACCCGATAACGGCGCGTTTCTAATTTAGGGCGAACATAAAAAATTTAATGGAGGTTTTGCAATGAATTATCAAAACATCAAGCTGGACAAATCCATGTACAAGGGCGGTGTGCCATTTTCCACACAGCTGGAAAAAATCGACCCGTCCCAAAATTATGCCGGAACCGAACTGGCGGGGCTGGACGCATTTCAGCGCCAGCTCAAGCGGTTTGACATCAAAGTAAGCGGGGCTGCGAGCAATTCCATCTCCAAATTTTTCGGCACGGGAGATTCGGCCGCGCTGTTTCCGGAGTATGTGCAGCGTGCTGTGATGCAGGGCGCGGACGAAAGCGCAGTCATCAACAGCGTAATCGCGTCCAAGACGGTGATCAACTCGCTTGATTACCGCACAATCGCTACTGATACGGGGCACGATGTGGAGGCGGCTGTCGTAGCTGAGGGTGCCGCGATTCCCCAGACGGTCATCAAGCTGAAGGATAACCTTGTGCGTTTGACAAAACGCGGGCGCATGCTGGTAGCCTCCTATGAGGCGATCAAGTTTCAGCGCATCGACCTGTTCACCGTCACGCTCAAGCAGATTGGCGCTTACATCACGAGAGCGCAGCTCAAAGACGCTGTGGATGTGCTGATCAACGGGGACAGCCCGAACGACGCGAACGGCAATAAAGCGGAGGTGCTCGCCACCCAGAATACCGGAACGCTGACCTACGACGATCTGCTGAACCTCTGGTCCAAATTTGAGGACTTCCGCATGAATGTGATGATCGTGTCGCCCGATATGATGCAGAAGCTGCTGACACTCAGCGAACTGCGCGACCCGACGGCGGGGCTGAATTTTTCCGGCAGCGGGATGATCGGCACCCCATTCGGCGCAAGCGTGATCAAATCCACCGCTGTTCCGGAAGGAACGATTGTCGCGCTGGACAAGAATTTCGCGCTGGAAATGGTAACCGCGGGGGATATTACCGTGGATTATGACAAGCTGATCGATTCCCAGCTGGAACGCGCGGCGGTGACTTCGACTTCCGGATTTGCGAAGATTTTCCCGGAGGCCACGAAGGTGCTGCGCCTGAAAACCGCTTAAAACGGAGGAATTCTGATGGAACTTGAACAGGTATATCAGCAGTTTGCGCGGTTCGCGGGGCTGGATGCAAATGCCGAGCGGGTATGGCAGCCGCTTTGTGAGGCGGCAATTGCAAAGCTGCGCGGAATACTGGCCCCCGGCGCGAATGAAAACGACGCAAGGCTGGTTCTTGCGGCGGCGGGCGAGGCGTACTATCAGTACGCCCTTGCCCGCGGCACCGACGCTCAAAGCGTCAAAATCGGTGAAATTTCGGTTTCGTCACAGAGTGGGACGGGCGCGCAGTCTGTACGCGAACTGCGGGATGAACTTTTGGCGAACGCGTCACCCCTGTTGGAATCCGCGGACGGATTAAGGCAGGTGCCGTAATGGAACTGCAGACGGCAATCCGGAATGCACTACAGGCGCTTGGCGGGGAAGTCAGCCTCGAAAAAGACGGCGCAGACTATCATTTTTTTGTCTGTATTCAGCCGGACGCGTATCAGACACAGGAAGGCAGCCGCCCTTTGCAGACGCGGTTCGGGAAAGCAGAACCCCGACAGTATCTGTATTACGGCCCGCTGGAAAACGGCGGCGAACTGGTGGAAGCCGGGACGCTGCTCAAGCAGGGGGAAACGACCTATCTTGTGCAGCTCTGCCACGATTTCTGCTGGCAGGGGAAAGCAATTTACAGGCGGGCTGTGCTGAACAGGCAGGAGGGATGATATGGAACAGCTGTTGAAAATCAGGAGCAATGCGGCGGCGTATCTGAAGGACGCATTTTCCGACATGGATGTGGGGGTTACCGAGGACTACCCGGAGCGTGGAAAAGCCGCGAAACAGGAATACATCGCCGTTGGGCTAGACGCGGCGGAACTCTGCGGCAGCCAGGCGCGCCTGACACTGCGGTTTGACCTGCTGGGGCGGGATGGCTCGGACTGCCGGCAGATGTTTGACCGGCTGTGTGAAGCTTTGCTTTGCCGGAAAAACGGATTGGGGGTCAGCAAACTTGCCTGCGGGGAACTGCGGGCGGATGAAACCCTTTCCAGCACGGTGCTGACAGCGAAAGCGGAGCTGACCGGCATTTTGGAGGAAGCCGAGGAAGAAGACGGAGCGCCGGTCAGCGGCGTAATGATTCAGAGAGAGGGAGTGGAAACAGCATGACAGAACTGCCGAAAACACTGCGCCCCGGGGTATTCATCTCCGCCGGCATAGCGCCCGCCTGCTGCGGGACAACGCGGGGAGGAGCAGCGGTCGTGGCGCAGGCCGAATCCGGCGAAACAGGCAAGGCCGTCAGGCTGGAGACTGCCGCCGAAGCGCTGCAGTACGGCGGGGACAGCGCGCTTTGCAGAATGGCGTCTATTCTGCTGGAAGCAGGCATTTCACCGGTTTGGGCGGTGCCTGCTGGCACGGATTATGAAGCGGCTTATGCCGCGTGCGAAGCGCTGGAAGAGATTATGGCAGTGACGGGCGACGGCGGCGCGCAGTCACTTTGCGCCCATGTGGAACGCTGTGGTGAAAAAGGGAAGGAACGGGTGGGAATTCTGCCCGCGCTATCCGTGGAGGCGGCGTGCGCCATGGCGAAAGCCGCTAACAGCCCGCATCTGGTAATCGTCTGTGACGGCGGGACAAGGACAGAAGAAACTGCGGCGGCATTCGCTGCCGCAGTCGCGGCGGCTCCCGCGGGAGAAAATCTAAACGGGACAACACTGCCGCTTGCGGAATTTGACGGCACGCTTTCTGAGGGCCAGATTGAGGCGCTGCTCGGGTCGGGCGCAACACCTGTGGAACGTGTGGATGCGAAGGCGTCGGTCGTGCGGGCGGTCACGAGCTGCACCTCCGTATTGGGCAGACAGACGCGCTCGTTTTCCAGCCTTTCCGCGACGCTTGCGGCGGACGACGTGGTACGAACAATCCGGCAGGCGGTGCGCCTTCGCCTGAAAGGCATGAAAAATACGGCGGTCACGCGGGAAAGCATCGCTTCGCAGATTGTGGTGGAGCTGGAAAACAAACTGGCGCAGGGCGTAATTGACAGCTATCTGCCGCCGGTGGTGAAGCCCCATTCGGACGACCCGTCTGTCTGTGTCGTCACGCTGCGGTTTCGCGCCGCGCCGGAGGTCAGCCAGATTGTCATATCGGCGCAGATTTTGCTCTGAGACAATAGAAATTAGAAAGGACAGAGGGTGTTTGGATTGATCACTTTTCCCACGAGCAGGGATATTTACATCGAGGTGGACGGCAGGCGTCTGGCGGCTGCGCAGAGTTACAAAGCCAAGAGCACACAGGACAGCCGCCCGGTAGAGGCGTTCGGTTCTTCCGAACCGGTGGGTACGGTGGGCGGCAAAGTCCGCCATCTGCTGGAACTGACCCGTGTGCGCCTGCTGGACCCGGCGGGACTGGATTTTTACGGGCTGGATGATTTTAACGCGGTGATCGTAAAGCCCGACCGCAAAATTATCTATTCCGGCTGCCGGTGGCTCTCGATTGACGAAACGGTGAATCTTGGGGATCCGGTTTATGAAACGCTGTCGCTGGTGGCCTGCCACAGGCTGGAGGTGCGCCTGTGAGCGCGCAAAAGCTGCCGGAGAACCGGTTTCGTGTGCGGTATCTGGGGCGAGCGTTCTGCTTTTGCAGGCAGAGCGCTCTGGAACAAATTGAACAGCGGGGGCTGGCCGCCCGCCTGACCCCGCTGCTGCTGGCGGGCGGTGTTGCGGCCGCGCAGGCACAGGCGCTGGCCTGCAACTGCGCGCTGCTCTGGCAGGTTTTGGAGGAGGGGGAGGCCGGGGCTGTACCGGAAGATATTCTGCGCCGGTTCACGCTGGGACAGATTGCCGACCTTTGCGCGCTTTATTTTGAGCAGGGCGATGTTATCGAATCCGGGGTCAGCGAATGCTATGGTGCGGACGAACCCCGAGGAGGCGAACGTGATGGTTAATCTTTCAGCCGAACTGGCGCAGAACCTGGAAGTTTACAATCGGTACTACCAGTCACGCGCCGCGGTGGAAACACCAAACAAACTGGATGTCCCTATGGTGGGCGACTCGTATATGGACACCGAAAAACCGGTGGGAACAGACAGCGCGCGGAAAACGGAGCAGGCAGAGCCATCCGGCTTCGAAAATGCCGATGAGGTTACGGAGGTCACCTACCGCTCCCCCATTTCGGGCGACCTTGATTTTCTGGGGCTGATCAATGACCGGCTCAAGACACAGTCCCGCCGGTATCCGCACCCGATTACCAATGAAATGGGGGAGGTGAGCTGATGGCTTCAAACTTACAGTTTGGAAGTTATGTGTTTGCGCATAATCCCCGCAAAATTGAATTGGTGTGCGCGCAGAAGATTGCGGCCTACCTCCTGCCTTTCTATGGCACGGTGACCCAGAACCTTGGGGCGGGCTGCCGGAGCGTACGCTGCGAGGGCGAGGTATTTGCCGCCGACGCGTGTGAAGCGGCTGAGGAAGCGGCCGCAATCGGGGCGCTGCGCGACAGGGAGGAACTGCTCTACCTGCCGACGGGGGAGCGCTTTCGCGCGGTAGTTTCCCGGTTTTTCTGCACGGCGCAGGGGGACGGCAGGGTGCTCTCTTACCGGATAGACTTTTCCGAAACGGACAGCGCGGGGGAGGCGGAGGAATGAGCATAGCGCCGGAAAATCTCACCTTTTATGGTCTGGATCGGAATCTGATACGCGCAAACCTGCCGCGCCCGCTGGAATTTGAACTGGTGAAGTCGTTTGATTCGCCCGCACATTCGTTTGAGGGAGATTTTCCTTGCGGGAAGGCGTACCCGGAATTCAATTATGTGGAGCTCTGGGACGGGCAGACGCGGCTGTTCCGTGGGTTTGTTGATGAACAGACAGTGACGGAAAATGACTGCGGGCGGCGGCTCAGGCTGATTGCCCGCAGCAGGGGTTCCCTTTTACTGGATAACGAAGCCCGCCCAATGACCTATCAGAATGTGAATTTGCAAGACATTTTTTACAACCATATCCGCCCGTATGGGTTTTCGGAGCTGGATGCGGAAAGCCTGCCGTTGTTCAATGTTTACCCGATTTTAAAAGGAACAAGCGAATGGGAAGTGTTTTATAATTTCTTTCGCAACAGCGGCCGCGGGGTAGCTTATATCAACGATGAGAATAAAGTGATCTGCTGCCAGAACCCCAATACCGGCGTGATACGAACCATTTCCAACCGGGATTCCGCAGCGATGTGTTACAGCAGCCTGAAAATCGTCAACAACCGGTATTCGCCGGTCATGGAGTATATCATCCGTGACCAGGAAGGTGCATACAGCTATTCCTATCAAAACCCCGATCAGACGATGGGACTGACCCGCAGACGGTATCTGATTCCGTCAGGGGAGTTTATGGATGCATCCTATGCCGGTTGGAATGAGGCGTCCCTGAGAATCAGGCGTTCCATGCTGGGCAAGCAGGTGATTACCGTGACGATTCCGGGTTATCAGGCGGCCTCCCTTTGCGACAGGGTCAATCTGGACGCGGGCCTTTGCCGGTATGACGGGCTGTTTATCCATCAGCTTCGCTGGAAGCTGTCCGCCGGAGGGGTTTCCACCACGTTCACCCTGATTGACCCGCAGTATATTTGATACAGAAAGGATGAGACAACTATGGATGTTCTTCTTGAAAACGGCGATATCGTTCTGGATCACCGGGGCATGCCGGTGAGGGTGGAAGGAAAACGCGAACTTGCGCAGCGCGCTGTCATCCGGCTTGCGGTCAAGCGCGGCTCCCTGCCCTGTCAGCCGGAATTCGGCAGCAGACTGCACCGGATCGGGCAGACAGGCTCCCGGGAACTGCTGGAGCAGGCGGCGCTTGCGGCGGTACGCGAAGCGCTCGCGCCCATTCGGGAACTGAACGTGCTCTCCGCAGGCTGCCATTACGACGGGGAAAACAACCGCCTTTGCGTCCGAGTACGCGCCGCGGCGGACGAAGGTCCCATTTCACTGGAGGTGACCCTATGACGGAAGCTGATTTTTATCAGGCGATGGAGGCAAAATATCGGGAGCTGACAGGGTTCACGCCCGATGCGGCCTCCGATACCGCAATCCGTTTTCACACGCTGGCGGCGGAGCTGGAGCAATTTTCCGAAAGGCTTGAAGAGGCCGAAAAGCAAAGCTCTCCCCGCACAGCTGTGGGCGAAGCGCTGGAATTGCACGCCGAAAGCAGGGGCGTTTTTCGAAAGCCTGCCGCAACTGCGACAGGCACCATTCTATTTTCCCGTGCGGGCGCGAAGGGCGCGGTAAACATTCCGGAAGGAACCGTCTGCGCGGCGGCGGACGGCGCGGAATATGTTACCACAGAGCCGACAGCGCTCGGGGAGGAAGACACACAGGCTTCGGCGGCTGCAAAGGCAGTTTGCACCGGAGCCGCAGGGAATGCGGCTGCAGGCGCAATTGTCCGGATTCGTCAGGTTTTAGGCTTTTCAGCGGAAAACCCGGAGCCGTTCACAGGCGGCGGCGACGCCGAAAGCGACGAAGCCCTGCGCCGAAGGGTGCTAGATGCCTGCTCTGTTCCAAATACCGGCATCAATCTTGCGTTTTATCGGCAGGCCGCCCAATCGGCGGACGGCGTGCAGTCCGCGTCCTGCGTTGCGGGAGCAAATCCCGGTGAAGTGATCGTTTATCTAGCGGGGGATGGAAACGGGCCGGTTCCGGAGAATGCCAAAACAGCGGTACAAGAAAAGCTGAACCGAATGCGGGAACCGTTTGGCAAAGTCATCGTGCAGGACGCGATCGTTCTTTCCACAGATTTTGCACTGGTGGTGGAAAAAACGCAAGGGTTAAAAGCGGCCGACGTATGCGGAACATTGCAGGCAGCTGTACAAAAGAAGCTCTCGGGGTTTGCAGTCGGTGAAAAACTGACGATTGCTGCGCTTGCGCGGGTGATTGTGCAGGGTGGGCTTGCGGATAACTGGAAGATTCTTTCCCCCGCGCAGGATGTGGTTCCGGATGCCGCACAGGTGGTGCGCGCCGGTACTGTAACGGTGACGGAATGGGAGGGTTAGGCGTGGGGCTTTTTCAGGCAACTGCGGCGACAGGGCTTTATCGCTTGCGCGCCGAGGACGCGGTAACAAACGAACTGCTTGCCTTGCAGGCGGGATTTGATCTGGTTGCACAAAGAATGCAGCTGTTCGAGTGGGCACGGTTTCCCGGTCTTATGAGCCGGGCGCAGCTTGAGCAGGCGCTTGCGCTCTATCAGCTTGAAGTGCCGGAAGAAACGCGGGACGAAACCTTGCGTCGGGCGCTGAATGCGCTGACAGCGCCCTGTGGGTGTAATCTGGAAAGTTTAAAAGCATTTTTAGGGGAGTTGGGCGCGGATATCACATTGGAGGAGCAGCAGGGTGCACGGCATGTCCTCGTGAAGGGGGCCGTAGGCGGGCTGCTGCGGGACAGTAAGGCTTTATGCGATCTGCTTGCCAAACTGCTTCCCCCCGACGCCGTTATTGAGGAGGCGCTGGGGGTGCTGACATGGGAGATGTTCGACGGGTTTGACCTCCTGTTTCGTGCGCTGGATGCACAGGATTTTACATGGACATGGCTGGAAACCAGCGGTCACCTGCTGGAAAACAAGACGGAAGGACGGGATGAAAATGGCCAGCAGTAGCAGTACGGCGGCTCTGCATCTCAACCAGTGGATGGGATCGGACAAGCCTAAAATGGAGGACTTTAACAGCGATAACAGAAAACTAGATGAGGCTGTGGGCGCCCATTTCGCCGATGAAGAAAAACACATCCGGGCGGAGGAGCGGCTTTCCTGGAATGCCGCGATTCCAATCATTGGCACTTATACCGGCAACGGCCAAAATTCCCAGCAGATTGCACTGGGGTTTTGCCCGTCCTTTGGAATGGTGTTTGCCATAGACCAGGCGGTGGTGCGCGTGTCCGGCAGCAATGTGATTCTGTTTACGGCTTTGCTGGGTCCAAACGGCGCATCCATCGGCATTTCGGCAAACGACACCGGGTTTGATGCCTATTATGCTCCCACGGCAATCGGCGGACGCATTACAAACATGAATGTTGCGGATGTTGTTTATCAGTACATTTTATTTCGCTAAGTATAAAACAATGGAAACAGGCGCATAAACCGCCTGTTTCCATAAAATTTTTTAGCTGCGGGTATTGATTTTTCTAAAAAATCGTGCTATTATAACTTGTACTGTCTAGTAAGTCAAGGAGGTGTAACCTATGCCGAACATTAAATCTGCAAAAAAGAGAGTGCTTGTCAGCGAGAAAAAGGCTCTTCAGAATAAAACTGTTAAGACCAATCTCAAAACTGTTTTGAAAAAAGCCGATGCTGCCATTGTTGCTGGTGCTACCGACAGCGCCGAAGCAGTCAAAGTAGCAATCAAAAAGGTGGATCAGGCTGTAGCAAAGAATTTGCTGCACAAAAACACTGCTGCACACAAAAAATCCGCGCTGATGAAGAAGCTCGCTGTTGCTTCCAAATAAGCAGACGGCTGGGCGAACACATCTGTTTTGAAACACTGTCACCATCGGTGACGGTGTTTTTGTTTTTGAATTGAATAAAGTTCCTCTTAACGCAGGAAACGCTTGACACGGCAAGTCTATCATGATAGACTTGCCGTGTCATCTATTTGAATAGACAGGAGGGATTTTACTTGGGTCAGGATTTAAAGCTATTTGACGCGGAATTTCGCTTTGCATGCATTGTGTGGGAACACGAACCCATACAGTCCGGCGAGCTTGCAAAACAATGCGAACAGGAGCTTGGGTGGAAGCGCACCACTACCTATACGGTACTGAAAAAGCTATGCACCCGGGGAATTCTTCAAAACGAAGGTTCGGTTGTGACCGCGCTTGTGAAGCGCGAACAGGTACAGCAGTATGAAAGCCGGGCGGTGCTTGATAAAAGCTTTGGCGGCTCACTTCCCAAATTTATTGCCGCTTTTCTGGATGGAGGAAAGCTCTCACAGAAGGAAGCGGACGAAATTAAACAGCTGATTGACCGGTTTCAGGAGGGATAGCGTTGGAAACAATGATGGAGCGCCTTTTCCGGAGTGTGCTGAATATGAGCGTCACCGCTTCGTTTGTAATAGCGGCGGTTATGCTGCTTCGCTTGCCGCTGAAAAAAGCGCCGAAAGCAATCTCCTACGGGGCATGGTTTGTTGCGCTGTTCCGGCTTCTTTGCCCGTTTTCATTTGAAAGTGCTGTCAGTATTTTTAGCCTGTTTGGTTCCCCCAATGCCTCTATGGAGCATCTTCCGGCGAATCTCGGGCTGATGAACCAGCCGCAGGCGAACGTTTTGATTCCTGCGGTTTCGGACGCTGTCAACGCCTCATTGCCTGCCGCAGTATCTCAGGCAAGCGCAAACCCTATGCAGATTCTCTTTTCTGCCGTGGCATGGGGCTGGGCTCTGGTTGCAGCCGCTCTGCTAAGTTACAGCGCAGTGTCCTACTTTTTGCTCAAACGCCGGCTGTCTACGGCAATCCTGCAAGGGGAGAATATCTACCAGACTGAGCCGTTCAGTTCGCCTTTTGTATGCGGCTTTATTCACCCCCGCATCTATCTGCCGGCTACGCTGGCAAAACAGGAGCGGGAGTATATTGTCCGTCATGAACAGGTTCATATCCGCAGGCTGGATTATCTGGTGAAGCCGCTTTGGTATTTTGCCGCCTGTCTGCGCTGGTTCAATCCTCTGGTCTGGGCATCTTTCGGGCTGATGGGCAGAGATATGGAAATGAGCTGTGACGAGGCGGTAATCCGGCAATTGGGCGATAGTGTCAGAGCGGACTATTCGTCTTCCCTTTTGTTGCGTAAAGCGCCCCGAAAGTTGTTTGCGGGAACCCCCCTGGCGTTCGGTGAAAACGGCACAAAAGCACGGGTCAGAAACATTCTCGGCTATAGAAAGCCGCTGCTTTGGGTTCTTGTGTTGGCAGTTGCCGCTGTCCTTGTGTTTTCGGTGATGCTGCTTGCCAATCCGGTCAGTAAATCCGCAATATTGCCGACCGAAACGGCCGTTACAGATCAGGAGGAAGCCGAAAAACGCACCGCAATGCTGCTGCAATATAAAACCGAGTATGTGGGCGATAATTCCATGGTCGGCGGGCTTCTTTCGCTTCTGCCTTATCCCGGCGGAATCGGGCAGGATCATTTTGCGCTGGAAGCAGCCGGCGAACCATATGGAATGACTGTCTATTTAAAAGCGGATGCAGCCGCTTTTGAACGTTATAAAACAGAAGAACTGCGGGCACCTTTCACCAAAAATGCATACCTGCTTTTTGCGTTGGTTGGAAATACAGATCGGGTGAACTTTGTGCTTGCCGACGGCAGACGAGAGATGGTGATGCGGTATACAAGGGCGCAGGCGGATGCCGCCGCCGGCAGGGATGTGCGTGAATTTGCCACAAGCGAAGCCGGACTGAGTAAGCTGATGTCCGCTGCCGAGCCTGAACCGGATGCGAAAGAGCCAGTTTACACCGTGATGAAGCTGGGGCAGGGCGGGACGGTTCTGACAAGCCGAACTTCACTTACCGATTGGGAAACGGAGCTTGCAAAACAGGCGGTTTTTAATTGCCTGGTCAAATCCGCCGCATCCCCGGCGCTGGATATCGCGACGCTGCCTGATTGTTATCTGCTCCGTGCGTCCTACGAGGACGGGACGGTTTCCGATTATTACGCGTTTCAGCTGGACGGATTCGCCTATATGCAGTTCGGGAAAAGCGGGCAATACAGCCGACTGGATGACACCCTTTATTACGTGCTGGCGGCGATGATGGATGGGCAGGATTCACCGTCGGGCGTTGTGCAAAAACATCTTGAAGCGCAGAAAGCCACGGGCGCCGTCCTCAGCATGACGATACAGTCCGTGTCGGTTTCGCCCGAGGAAACCGTCCGTATACGGAAAATGTATGCCGGCAGCGAGCTTGCAAAAACGAATGGCTGGTCTGACGACTATCTAAAAAGCAATCTGTTGGCCGTATTCGCGGAATATACCGTGGATTACGACAACACCAAGGGGCCGTATCCAGAGGGGGCGCTGGAGCAATTCGTTTATCTGACCAGAGAGGACGACTATTCTCCCTGGTCAGTATGGGACGCGATGAGCCCAGCCGAGCAGGAGACGAAATCTGTGCGGAATCCGCAGATGTTTGCTGCCCGATAGATCAATCCGCACCCAAAATTCGGGGAATTTTTTGGAAATTCTCGCAACAAATCTCCATTTACTTCCATCATTATTGTGTTATAATGATGAAAAGCAATTATTTTTTCAAATAAAATGAAGAAAGAGAAGGGTGACAAACATGAACTTAAGGAAAAGATTAACATCTATCGTCCTCGCGGCAGTTATGACCGTGAGCACTGCTGTTACAGCCAGCGCAGCCGCCGCCCCGCTACCCTTTGGCGTGAGTGTTTCAGGCAAAAATCTGTCTTTGACCAAAAACGGCAAAGCGGGGACTTCCTATATGCTAAAGACTGCCGATGTTTCGCTGACCAGCGGAAAAACGGGGTCTCTTCTGCTTTGCTTTACGGATTCCACCGGCAAGAGCCGCGCAATTTCGCTAGGCAGCCAGACTGCGCTGTCACTGGAAGGCAAGCTGGATTCCCTTTCCATCCAGAAAGCCCTGGATGACGTCGTAGCAGTGACACTCGGCACGACCGCTGATGTCGCAAAGCTTACCGTTTCTTCCCCCAACAAAATCGCAGTCGGTGGCAAAATTTCGGCAATGACCCTTGCTGCCGCGGCAAAAGTGACTGTTTATAAGGGTGCGTCCGTCGCCAAAACGGTCAAGAGCGATTCCAAAGCCACTGTAACCATTGAAAAGGGAACAGCCGCGCCCACAGCTCCGGCAGCTGCGCCCAAAAAAACAACGACTACAAAGAAAACCACTTCCAGCAGTTCTTCCAGTATCCGCCTGAAGGTTGACCCGATTGAGGGCGACGAGGACGATCGCCTGATGGATCTGGTGGATGAACTGAACTCCAACGTCTATGCATATGATTCGAAGACGGATGACGTCATCGATGGAAAATGCACTTGGAACAATTCCCGCTATGCGGAGCTCAGCAACAAAGACGAAAGCTATTCCTTCACTTTTACGCCCGATGATGACAGCATTGCACCGATCAAGGGCAAAATCACCATTTATGTGAAGGGCGCTTTTGGCGACGTCACGCTGCATTATAACGACACTACGATTGAGGCTGAGGACGGCGACAAGCTGAGCGACTTGAAAGAAGCTTTGGAAGATGCTGTGGAAGCATGGGATGACAACGGCGATATTGTTGACGGAACCTTCAAGTGGGATTCTTCCGGCAGCACAAAGGTTCGCGGCCGCAGCTACGGCTTTACCTTTAAGCCTAAGAAGAGCACCCGCTATAACACGGAAGACGGCAGCATCGTAATTGTGATGCTTAAGTAATCAATCTACTTAAGTCATTTAAATGCCCTGCTTTTATTTACATAAAAGCAGGGCATTTTTTATAGATAAACAATTTGCTTGACATGAACGCTGCGTCATGGCCTATACTGAGTTTGTCAGGAGGGATTATGATGGAATACACCGTTAAGGCGCTTGCCCAGATAGCGGGTGTCAGTGCACGGACACTGCGCTATTATGACCAGATCGGGCTGCTGCCGCCCGCCCGCGTCTCGACATCCGGTTACCGGATCTACGGACAGGCGCAGGTGGATACGCTCCAGCAGATTCTGTTCTACCGGGAATTGGGGATGCCGCTGGAGGAGATCAAGCAGCTGATTTCTAACCCCGACTATGATTCTCTTGTCGCATTGGAGCGTTACCGCGAGGAACTCCGGCGACGGCAGGAACGTCTGTCCGCCCTGATCGGAAACGTAGATAAAACGATACTTGCACGGAAAGGACTGACTAAAATGAACGATAAAGAGAAATTTGAAGGGTTTAAAAAAGAGCTGATCGATCAGAATGAAAAACAATATGGCACGGAAATCCGTGAAAAATACGGAGAGCAAACCGTTGAGCAAAGCAACCGAAAGATGATGAACGTCTCGCAAGAGGCGTATGACCGCATGCAGAAAACCGGGGAGGAGATCAACCGGCTGCTGGAACAGGCGGTGCGGGAAAACGCAGATCCGGCCGGAGAGGAAGGCAGGAAGATCGCCGCCCTGCACAAAGAATGGCTGGGTTTTAGCTGGCCGCAGTATTCCCCGGAGGCGCATGCCGGCCTGACACAGATGTATGTAGATGACGAGCGGTTTACTGCGTATTATGACAAACATGTGAAAGGCTGCGCCGCATTCCTGCGGCAGGCGGTGCTCGCCTGGCTCGGCATGTGATTGAAATCAGCGAGGCACCCAATGGGTGTCTCGCTGATTTTCACTTCGAGTTTGCGGTATTTCATAAATAAAGGTACAATAATCCCGTATAATAAAGAATGTAAATTTATAGGGCGGTTGGATGAAATATGAAAAAAAATCAAAGAGCAATGCGAGATTTTGAAAAACTGAAATCACAGCTGTCTCAGACGAGAAATATTGTACGGCATTCCAAGGACGCCAATCTCTGGAACCATGAGGCGAGCGTCCGGAAAAAAATCAAAGCTTTGGCGCAGCTGCAGGATAAAAACATCCGCGGATACCAGAGCCTCTATGAGGACTGGGTCAAGCTATTGGACGAAATATCGGTCAGGCTGCTTGCACATTACAATAAAAGAAACGGCACGGATTTCCAATTCGGGGAAATTGTGGAGAAGGACAGGGCGGGATATCTCAGTTCCGGTATCATTGCCGTTCTGGTGTCGAGCCATATTCCCGATTTGGTCGCGGAGGAATTTAAAAAGTATTTTCCCCAAAACCCCAAAGACGAGTATCCCCGCGCCAGAGCGATGCAGAGAACCCTGCATCTGCATCTCGGGGAAACCAATACCGGAAAGACCTACAACGCGATTCAGCGCTTAAAGCAGGCGAAAACCGGCGTCTATCTGGCGCCGCTCAGAATTCTTGCGCTGGAAATCTATGAAAGACTGAATCAGGAAGGCGTCCCCTGCAACCTGTTTACCGGCGAGGAAGAAATTCTGGTGGAGGGGGCGCGCCATGTCAGCTCCACAGTTGAAAAACTGAGTTTGGATCGGGAATACGAGGTCGCGGTGATTGATGAAATCCAGATGATTGATAATTCCCAGCGCGGGCAGGCGTGGTCACGCGCGCTGCTGGGGCTGCGGTGCCCGGAAATCCATGTTTGCGGCGCGCTGAACGCAAAAGAGCTGCTGCTTAAAATTATCGAGGACTGTGAGGACCAATATGACATCCGGGAATATACGCGGTCTGTTCCGCTGGAACTTTACGACCGCCCCTACGAGTTCCGGGATGCGGAAAAAGGTGACGCGCTCGTTGTTTTTTCGAAGCAGCGTGTGCTCGAAATTTCCAAGCATTTTTTGGACCGTGGAATTAAAACCAGCATCATCTATGGGGATCTTCCGCCCGAGGTGCGGAAAATACAGTACGCAATGTTTATCAGCGGAGAAACCAGCGTTCTGGTCACCACCGACGCCATCGGTATGGGAGTTAATCTCCCCATTCGAAGGATCATTTTTATGAGCCTGCAAAAGTTTGACGGCGAAGAAGTCCGCTACCTGACCTCGCAGGAAGTCAAACAAATCGGCGGCCGTGCGGGCAGGCAGGGCATCTATGAGATCGGATATGTCGGCGTCAACAGCCTAGAACAGTCGTTCATTGAGGAAAGCCTGGAAAAGGAGGATGTTCCAATCAGACAAGCGGTTACCGGCCCAAGCGAGGCCATCCTGAAAATCGGGAGCCTTCCGCTCAGCCAGAAACTGGCGCTTTGGAGCACCCGGCACGAAACCGTGAGCCATTACAGAAAAATGGATATTCGGGATTATCTGCTGATTCTGGAAGCTGTCAAAAACTACCGACTGCCGGAAGAAGACCAGTTTAAACTGATGCGGCTGCCGTTTGACGTCAACAGCGAGGAATTGCTGGACTGCTTTATCGATTATGTTGAGGAGTTTTTTGTCGGGCACAGCGAGGAAATTCCCAAGCCGCAGTGCAGTGATCATACACTCACCGGCCTGGAGCAGTATTATCAAAAGCTCAATTTGTATTATTCTTTCTCAAAAAACTTCAGTCTCGAGTTTGATGAGCTGTGGGTCTATCGGGAACGGGCACTTTTAAGTGACAAAATCAACCAGCTGCTGATTCACTTATAAAAAAGCAGAAACCATGTGCAGAAATTCTGCACATGGTTTCTGCTTTTGGCAGGTAATGGTCATAGGTTACAAAGACCAAACCGTCATTTTACAACAGCAAACGGTGTGTATTGCGCTTTTAGCATATAATTTCAAAATCAAAATGATCCCCATATTTTTCACAATTGTTTTTGAAGTCATATAATACGTCATGCATTTGTTCTATTTGCTGTTTGAATTCTTGTGGTAATGTATATTCGCCTATAATTTCGACCTTGTCGGCATCACATTCGCTCCAAAGGAAATCCCCAAAAGCATCCCAATTTTCACCGTACCCATCTGGAAAATTAAAGGCAGTCTTGATCCTTTGGTGCAACTCTCCAAGGTATTTGCATCCTGTCAAATCCAATGTAATAATCTTATTTTCGTTCATCTTGCGCCCCCTCTATATTAATTCAATAAACGTTTCATAATGGTCGTAAGTAACAAAAATCAAACCGTCGTTCGACCAAAGCAAACGGTGTGTATTGCGTTTCCCACTGTAATAGTTAATATCTGCTTCCTGCCATATACGACCGGCAACCTGCGGTAAATGCCCATTCAAATTTTTATAAATTCCACGTGTAACCATTTTGTCCGGTGCAAATTTAGCAGGAGCTTTTCCTCGTCTCCAGCCTAAACTTTTTATGCTTTCTTCTGATATGTAATAATCTGGCAAAAAACCATGATTCTTGATCCACCAGTCTGCACCGTTGCCTCCGGCTTTTGTGGCCTGGCCTGCTGAAACCGCTTCCATGCTTTGAATTTTACACCGGCAGTTTGGATGGACTGGCGGTTCTATATCCGGTATTTCATTGACTGAATATATCTTACCATGATGTTCTCTGCAAGTGTAGCATGTTTTTAAATCGAGCTGTGTTACCCAGTGTTTCCAGTTGCGGCTTTGAATGGTAGGCGGATCATAGTAATCAAGCAATCCTTTGGCTGCGGCATAGGGAATTTCACCCCTATTAAATATCCATATGCTCTTTTAACGTACATTTTTATCACCTCTCAATAGGATAAGGATCGGCATCCTTTCATATAAGAGGGGCAAATGTTTACAATTACACCTTCGATTATTTTGAGTGTAGCGAAAAAACCGAAAGAAGCCGATTGCAAAAATGCAATCGGCTTCTTTCAAAAAATATATTGTGTCATTTGCTTAATTAGATGCAGGGTACGACCGTGTAAAACGCTCATAGTCTCATTTGCTTTTGGAGATTATTTTTCTGTAGTAACAATTTTAATCAATAGTCCCAATATCTGACCGGTCGCGATCACTGCCGCAATGAATGCAATTGGCATACTATCCAATAAAAAATACAAAGCCAATAATAGAAAAACAAGGCTTATTGTCATCCCATAAATCCAATTTTTATTGCTCTTTTTTATAACCAGAGATAGAATAAATGTCATTATTGCCACAAAACACCACGCTACTCCAACTGCCATCCCTATTCCACTGCTTGTAAACATTTCTTTCCTCCATTTAAAAGCTCTGTTATCTTCGCATAATAAACAATCCTTACTTAAGTTATACCATACAAAATAAGAAAAGCCACATGTAGGTTCAGATCCCAACATGTGGCTTTTCACTGGCGCGCCTGAGGGGATTTGAACCTCCGACCTACCGCTTAGGAGGCGGTCGCTCTATCCTGCTGAGCTACAGGCGCATAGCCTAATTATTATAGTGCAGGCAATACGGTTTGTCAACCTGAGCGCAATTCCTCATTATGAAATTATTAGGAAAAAAGCGGGCGGGTACTTTTAAAAGTATCTGCATCGTGGTATATTATTAATTGTATCTTCCGGCTCTTGAGAGAACCGGATATGGCGCCGAAAGCGTATTGGCGGGCGCCGCCTGAAAAAGAGGGCGTATTTTTGCTGCGTCCGCGAGAGGATTGTGAAACTAATTGATCAAAGAAAAATCATGCGGGGCGCTGGTTTTTCGGAAAATTTCCGGAAAGACAGAACTCCTGCTTATAAAACACCGCTGCGGCGGGCATTGGTCCTTCCCGAAGGGGCATGTAGAATCCGGAGAAAATGAGCTGCAAACCGCGCTTCGGGAGATCAAAGAGGAAACGGGGCTGGAAGTGTCGCTGATGGAGGGATTTCGCCAGAGCGTTGAATATTTTCCGAAGCCTCATGTGAAAAAGCAGGTTGTATATTTTTTGGGAACACCGGATGGGGACGATACCGTCCGGCGGCAGGAGGAAGAGATCAGCGAATACCGCTGGTGCCTGTTAGAGGATGTTGAAGGTATGGTTACTTTTAAAAACGACAAAAAACTGGTCAATGAAGCAAAGCGATATCTGGAACAGCGAGATAATCTGTAAGAACGGACTACGAAAGGAGAAGGCGATTCATTTTGAATAACCGCGCTTTGGCTAAAAAATTTTGTTTTCGTCTCCCACCAGAACGATTACGTTAAGATTTGCGGCGGTTATTTTGCTGGGTACTCTACTTCTTATGCACTGCCGCACTGCCGGGTTTAATACCATCCCTGTCGACGCGCTCAATGACGCCACGAAACTGGCGTCGAGTTTCCTGATGTATATCGGTCGGCTTGGACCGGTTATTTTTTTCCTGGCGCTGGCTTTGCGTCCTAACGCAAATCGGCGGGAAATTCTGCCCGAAGGCAAAATTCAAATCGGCTGAATTTATGTAGGAAACGCGGGAACACTTCCCGCGTGCAAAGGATCGGCCGTCAGCGCATCATATATTCCACGCTGTTGAGCATGCTTCCAATTGTTTTGATGGCTTTTGTTGCGTTTTTTTTGATCTTTCTGCTTGTGTTTGGCCCGTGATGACCGGACATCATATAAGCCGCGGTGCCGGCTGCCATCGCTACGGCCAGCCCGGTAACGGCAGTGCTTGCTGTTCTGTTCATAATTTCCCACCTCCCGATTTTTTAGCGATTGCTCGCTTTTCTATTGTAACCCGCGGCGAAAAAAACATTACGCAACTTTCTGGAAACAGGATTTCCTCACTAAACCGATTTCTCAAAAATTTGAAAATTTTAAAAAGCAGGTGAATTCATGCAAAATCGTCCGCCTCGCGTTGCCGCGATTCATGGCCTTGCAGGTTTCGGAAGAAGCTCTCTTGCCGTTGTGATTCCTACGCTGTCCTCCATGGGGGTACAGGTCTGTCCGATCCCGACCGCCGCCCTGTCCACCCACACAGGCGGCCTTGGAGATGTGGAATATCGTGACCTGACCGATTACATACGCCCGTGTGTTAACCACTACAAGCGTCTGAATCTGGAGTTTGAAGCGATCTATTCGGGCTTTTTGTCCAACCCGTCGCAGGCCGATGATATGAAGGCATTTATCGCCGAATATCCACATGCGCTTGCGGTGGTAGACCCTGTAATGGGGGACCACGGGAAGCCCTATCGCACCTGCACCCCCGCGCTGCGGGAAAAGATGCGGGCTCTGGTGCAGTCTGCCGATATTATCACTCCGAATCCAACCGAGGCTTATCTCCTGCTGGGCGAAACCTTTCAGCATGAACCCTTTACAAGGCAGATGCTGAAAAGTATGCTTGCGCGCCTTTCAGAGCTCGGACCGCGCTATGTTGTCATTACCGGCGTGGAAATGGCCTCCGGTGAGTGTGCAAATGTGGGCTATGATAAAGGGCAGAACGCATACTGGTATGTCGGCTATGACTACGTTCCAATCGCTTACCCCGGAACCGGTGATATTTATGCGAGTGTGCTGACCGGCTCGATGGTCACCGGTGACAGCTTCCCGATTGCAATGGACAGGGCAACCCGTTTTGTGGAACTGGCTATCAAAATTACGTTCAGCTACGGAACAGATACCCGTTACGGCGTGATGCTGGAAAAATGCCTTGAATGGCTGACGCACCGCGAAATTCTGAAAAATTACCAGCTTCTGTAAAACAGATAGAGCCGGCCGCTTGATGCGACCGGCTCATATTGTTATTTTGTTTTTCAGGCTGTCAGGCGCTTTTTGATTTCCGCTTCCGCCTCTGCCAGCCCCACATAGAAACTGGTGCGGAAAACCCAAACACGACCGTCACAGAGGGACAGAGAAAGCGTGTAGACGGAAGCTGTTCTGCGGTACATGGAAAAGCCATAACTGCCCGCTGAAAGGCGCTGCCCGTCGCTCAAATCAAACCGGATCGCTTTTATTTCCGAATAAGGGGACTCCAACTCGAATAACGGCGTATGGTACCGCACACCGTTTTCCAGCAGAATTAACTGCTTTCCGGAGCTGAAAATAAAGAAAAGCCCAAATGCAACGCCGATTACCGGCAGGCAAACCGGAACCAATATCCGATACCAAGGCATTGCCCCTGAAAAGACTCCAAACTCTTTCCAATTAAAAACAAACAAAGCGGAAACGGATAAGCAGAGAAACGCTTTAAACAATAACAGGAAACGCTTAGCCCGCGCAGTCATGATTGGCATTCCTGAATGCCCAGTGTCGTTATGCAAGCCCACAATCGTTATAATCCTTCCATCTTTCGTGATAGGCACGCTCGCTGGCATACCGATAAATAGAATAGCCAGCTGTAATGCAAAGCACCAGAAGTGCGGCCGCATATGGAAGCATTGTGGAAAACAGGGATTTATATTTGTTATTATGATACATTAATCAGCCCTCCTTCAGCGGGTGTGTGTTTTAGTTATCATACCGCAAAAACCGTAGTCCGTCAACCGGACATACATCATTTGGAAGAATTAAATCACTGCCTGAATGAAGGACAAAAATTCGCATTTATGCACATAGCAATCAGGTTATGCGGGCAGGAAAACATTGTTATTTTCTACGATAGAAAATCGGATTACAGTTAATCTGCGCGCTTAAACATAAGGCTAGACCGTTCTTTTAGAATTCTACCCTGCATATAGATGAATAGACAGAATAGCAGGGGAGGCTTTGTCTTGAAAGGATTGCCGGAAGAACGCGCCATTACGTTCGCACATTATATTATTGACCATAATACCACTGTTCGGGCCGCCGCTAAGGAATTTCATATCAGCAAAAGTACAGTACATATGGACGTAACAAAAAGGGCCGGATATTTCATCTGAAATATCCGGCCCTTCGAGAATCTGAGCCTACGGATTTATCCGTCGGCTGTTCCGCTTTGCGTGCAAATCTCAATCATATCCTTGGCGCTCTGCGTTAGAAACTTGTTTTTATGATAGATGATACTGAAATGACGTTTGAAAGAAACATCTTTCTTTGGAATTTGCAAATTTCCTGCCTGTTGAGACTATCTTTTACCAGAAGAAACGGCAGCACGGAGATCCCCAAATCAGCCTGCACAGCCTTTATAATTGCCTGCGTACTGATGCTTTCCCAAGTTGGTGTAATTTCTATGCCGCGTGCGGCCAGGACACTGTCAAACAGTTCGCGTCCTGCGCTTCCTACTTCCCTTAGAAGAAAGAGCTCCTCTTGCAGCTCCCCGATATTGATCTCTGTCCTATTGGCAAACCGGTGAACATTGGAACAGATCATAACCAACTCATCATCATAGAAGGTTTGGGTTACCATATAACTGCTGTGGATGATCCCTTCTATCAGACCCAAATCAACTTTATTCTCGTACACAAATTGGGATTTTATCTAAATACTATTTTACTTATATCATTGCAACCGATATACTAAATATAAGAGAGGACTGGTTTTGTGGAGAATAAAGCGCATATCTATAGAAAACTATTTACTTCAACCTTGTATTTAAGCGCCTTTACCTTCGGCGGAGGCTATGTCATTATCTCGCTGATGAAGAAAAAATTTGTCGATGATTTAAAGTGGATAGAGGAAGAAGAGATGCTGAATCTGGCGGCAATTGCACAGTCTTCCCCCGGAGCGGTTGCAGTCAACGCGTCCATTTTGCTTGGTTATCGTATTGCCGGCGTAGTTGGGGCTATGGTTACAATTTTGGGTACCGTGCTTCCGCCTTTGGTCATTATTTCGGTGATTTCCTTTTTTTATGGGGCTTTTCGCGAGAATGTTGTAGTCAATGCAATTCTGAAAGGAATGCAGTCCGGCGTGGCGGCAGTGATAGCCGATGTGGTGTACAGTCTCGGGAGAGCTGTTTCAAAAGAGAAGGATGTGGCGTCGATCCTCGTGATGGCCACAGCTTTTGCCGCAACTTTTTTCTTCAAAATCAACGTGATGTATATCATCTTGTGCTGCGGCTGCATTGGAGCCGCAAAGGTGGTTCTGTATGAGAAAAAAGTGAAAAAGGGTGGCCGGGAGCAATGATATTTTTGAACCTGTTTTGGAGCTTCTTTCAAGTCGGCTTATGCAGTATCGGCGGCGGACTGGCCGCAATCCCCTTAATTCAAAATCAAATTGTGGATCTGCACCATTGGCTTACGCTTATGGAGTTTACAGATTTAATTACGATTGCAGAAATGACCCCCGGGCCGATTGCTATTAATTCCGCTACCTTTGTCGGGATTCGTATTGCGGGCATTCCCGGGGCGTTAATTGCCACTTTAGGCTGCATTCTGCCCTCGTGTGCAATTGTCTCGCTGCTGGCATGGCTTTATTTCAAATACAGCAATCTGACAATTATACAGGGAATTCTGGCGGGGCTGAGGCCGGCGGTAGTTGCACTAATTGCGTCGGCAGGGCTTGCCATTTTCATTTTATCCGTCTGGGGGGAGCAAGGGTTCTCCAGAAGTTTTGACTCCATCAATTACGTTGCGGTTCTTCTGTTTGCAGCGGCCGTGTTTGTTTTAAGAAAGTGGAAGCCCAATCCGATCTTTGTGATGTTGGGATCAGGAGCCGTAGGCGGGTTAATTTATTTGATGATCTAGCAAATCATGAAGAACGCAAATTGCAATAGCAAGCCGAATTCGCAGAAAAGAACGATGCAGTATGTAATAAAAACTGCATCGTTCTCTTTTTATAGAAAGCACACCACTTGTCAGACGAGTGACTTTAATCAAAATCGGGAATTTTTGTGCCCGGGATATCTCGCCTAATTTACTCAAAGTGCGTCCTTTTTAGGCTACTCCAAGGGAGCAAAGTAGTCCCAAAGCCCCGTATAAATCTGGCTGCCCAGCCGCCGAACACCGCCATACAGATGTTGCTGCATGAGCTGCTCAATTGCCGTGAGAGGGATTTTACGGTCGATAATATCCATCATTTGCTGATGTTCGGAAAGAACATCAGGCACGTTATTCGCTTCGGCTATATCCAGCATGCAAAAACGCGTATAGTCCGCCTGCGGGTGGCTGAGCGCTTCCCACAAACAAAGTTTGTCTGTTTCACGAAACCAAACCTCATGCATGGCGAAGTCAAGCTGTAGGAATCGGTCAATATCGAAAGAATTGGTGCCATCGGTCAGTTTTTTTGCTTCCTGATTCATTTGCTCGAGCTTATAGCGGACATGTTCCGCAACCGGAGGGCTGCATTGCAGAACAAAATCGCGCAGCACCATGGTTTCAACTGCCACGCGCTGATAAATCAGTTGATTCATAACGCTGTAGTCAATAGGGGTGACGAAGGTTCCCTTATAAGGGATAATTTGAACAAAGCGATTTTGCTGCAGCCTCTGTAAGACGCTGCGAATAGGCGTGCGGGATACAGAAAATCGCTCGCACAGCTGGTTTTCACTGAGAGCCTCGCCCGGCTTCAGCTTTAATGTAACAATCTCACGCTCTAAGATAGAGTAAAGTTCTTCAGTCGATAAGAAATGGTTCAACCGCGCTACCTCTTTCTCACTGTATATCCTGTATACAACTAATCAATTAACACCATTTCAGATTTTAAAGCAAAAACCCGAAATTGTCAACTATCGTTAATTTCGGGTGGCAAATTTTGAAGAAATATTTATTTGCACAATCTTTTTTGATTATTTTATACAAATTGCCAAAACGCACCTGTATACAAGCATAAATACTTCAGCACGAGACATAACAAATTGGCAAGAATTATGTTATATTCAACAACTAATCAACAAGATATTAAGTAGATATAAACGAATTAGCCTAAAATTTAGAACAAAAGATAAGGGTTGAATTCCCAAAAGTTCTTTGCTATGATTGGGGAAAACAAGCACAAGCCCCGTAAAATGCATTGAAAAACCCGTTTTATTGGCTTCATGAAATGGTTGCTGGCCAAGAAGACAGGACTCACAAAGCTTGTATACAGGAGGCTCGAAATAAGGCTTGTAACATTGAAGGAGGCTTATTTGTGAAAAAGATAATCGCACTTGTCCTGAGTTTTGTAACGGCGTGCAGTCTGACCGCCTGCGGCAACAGCGCTCCGGAAGCTGCAAAGACTTCTTCCGCTGCGCCGGCAAGTTCTTCTGCACCCGCCGGTTCCTCTGCGGCTGGTGAAAGTGAAGATTCCTTTGCTGCTCTGGGCGATTTCACTATGACGGTTTGCCACGCGCAGCCCGAAGGCAATCCCCGCTTTGTTTCTATGGAAAAGTTCGCCGCCGATGTTGCGGAAAAGACAAACGGCCATGTAAAGATTGAAGTATTTGGTAATGGACAGCTTGGCACAGAGAAAGAAATGCTGGAGCAGGTTGTTCAGGGAACCGTGCAGGGTATGCGCGGTGGCCAGTTTGATTTCAGCCCCCGCCTGCTGATGTTCACACTGCCGTTTTTGACCAATACCCGCGCGCAAGTCACCGCACTGTTGCAAAGTGATTTGGCCAAAAAGGTATGTGCTGAAGCAGAGAGCGCGACCGGTACAGTCATTATTAACCTGTGCGACGCCGGCGGCTATCGTCAATTTTCAAATAATGCGCACCCGATTAAGCAGCCGTCTGATCTGGCCGGACTGAAAATGCGCACAAACGGAATGAAAACCATTGACCTGACCTTCACCACTTTGGGTGCTACAACCACGACCATTCCCTATGCAGATCTGTATATGGGTCTTAAGACCGGTGTTGCTGACGGCCAGGAAAACCCCTGGGTGAACGTTCAAAGCATGAAGTTCTATGAGGTGCAGAAATACTTTACAGAAGTGAACTATCAGTTCCATCCGGACCCCTTCTATCTAAACGCTGCATGGTGGAACGATCTGCCTACCGATTATCAGAAGATTATCGGCGAATGTGCCACTGAAATGGGCAACTACAACGACCAGTTGATCGATGAGAACAGCGAAAAGGCAAAACAGGTCATCATCGACAGCGGTGCAGAGGTGTACGAACCCACTGCCGAAGAGCTTACCGCCTTCCAGGAAGCCTGCAAACCCGTCTATCAGGCTTGCGTTGACGAAGATGTTTGCACCCAGGCAGAAATCGACGAGATGATCAAAATTGCTGCCAGTGCTGGTTGATTGTTTCTCCAAAACACTTTTCGCGTAAGTAAAAAGAGGGAGGGGCTTGGCCTCTCCCTCTTGAAACATCTGCGGTAGATCGGGGGAAGGAAAGGGATCCTTATGGATAAAAAGAAAAAACTCAGACAGAAACTAATTGACCTGTATGCAGTTATCGGCACAGTGGCCATGGGCCTACTGGCGCTGCTGGTTGTATTTTCCGTTACCATGCGCTATTGCTTCTCGCTAAGCTGGAAAGGCCTAAGCGAGTTTAATGTCGTGTTGTTTGCGTTTACTACCTTTTGGGGCATGGGACTAAACGTACTGAAAGGGGAACATGTGATAATCGATATTCTATATGACGGTGTAAAGCCAGCCGGCAAACGCTGGCTTAGCGTGTTTAATTATACCATTGTATTGATTGTTGATTTGGTGTTCACCTATCAGGGCTGGCTGTATGCAGCCAAAATGGGGAAGCAAATCAGCCAAGGCATGGAAATCCCCATGTATTTCATGTATGGCATTATGCCTGTGTGCGGGACACTGTGTGCAATCTGCATCGTGGCGAAGATCGTGGGTTTTATCAGGGCTGACATCTCCTGCTTCGCTCCACGTAATAAAGCGGTGTCGAAAAAACCGGAAGAAAGGGGCTGACGCTATATGGCAATGCTGACTTTACTTGTGCTGTTAATCTTTTTTGCTGCCTTGGGTGTGCCCCTGGCTTTTGCCATTGGCGCTTCCTGCGTTTCTTACATCGTCATGAACGCACCTAACTTTATGAGCATGCTGCCTCAGCGCGTATGGAACGGTGTATTCAGCGAACTCATGATTGCAATGCCGCTGTTCATGCTAGCAGGTGAACTGATGAATACCGGTGGCATCACCAAGCGTATCATCAATTTCTGCTTGCAGCTGCTGAAACCGCTTCACGGCGGGTTGGGAGAAGTGAATATCGTCGCCTCCATGATCTTCGGCGGTATCTCGGGATCGTCGGTGGCCGACACCTCGGCGCTGGGCAGCATCTTGATTCCTGCCATGGAGGAGCACGGTTATCCGCCCGACGCATCCGCTGGCATTACGGTGGCTTCGTCCACCATGGGCATGATCATTCCACCCTCCACACCAATGATCGTATACTCCATGATCTCAGGTGCCAGCGTGGGCGCGCTGTTCATAGCAGGCGCCGTGCCCGGCATCCTCATCGGCCTGACACAGCTGGTTCTGGTTTTCTGGATCAGTCACAAAAAGCGCTGGCATCCCGCCCACACTCCCTTTGTGGCAAAAGAATTTGTCGGCGCAATTCTGTCCGGAATTCCGGCGCTGCTAATGCCTCTGTTCATTATCATGTGCGTATCCTTTGGCATCTGCACCGCCTCCGAAAGTGCAGGGGTGGCCGTTCTTTACGCACTTTTAGTCGGCTTCCTTATCTACCGGGAGCTCACTTGGAAAAATGTTTGGGAAGCGCTCAAGAAGACGTTGATCTCATCGTCCTCCATAATGATCATCATTGGCTTTACCACCATCTTTACATGGGTGCTCACCATGCAAAAGGTTCCGCAGATAGTGGCGGCATTTTTCATCGATCTCAATATGCCCGCATGGGGGATTGCACTGATGTTCGATGTGCTGATTCTTATGATTGGTACGTTTATCGATGTCAGTCCGGCTATTTTATTGCTCACGCCTATTATGCTTCCTGTTATGCAGAGCTATGGGTTTTCGGCGCTGCAGTTTGGCGCTATGATGATTACCGGTCTGGCCATCGGTCTGGTTACGCCGCCGGTAGGCATGTGCCTGAACGCCTGCAATAAAATCAACCGGATGCCCATAGTGGATATCTTTAAGGGAGCGATGCCCTATGTTACCTGCAATGTAATCGTGCTGATTTCGATCAGTTTGTGGGGCCCGCTTACCACCTGGCTACCTCAACTGCTGGGATACAGTCTGTAAGCGGAAAACCCTCCGCATAGAAGGACGGTTCGTTCCGCCCCAATGCGGAACGGGCTTGTCTCATGGTGTAATTTTTATCAAAAAGGAGCTGTTTTACTATGACATTGAAAGATAAAATAAAAAAAGGCCCTGTGTTTGGAATGGCCTGCTTCACCGGTACCACCTGCATCATAGAGAGCATTGCCATGTCCGGCCTGGATTTCATCTATCTCGACCTGGAGCACACCAACTGGATGCTGAATGAAGCGTTTGAAAAGCAGATTATGGCCGCCCGCCTGCATGACATTTCAGTGCTTGTGCGCATGGCCGACGATAACGAAGTGGCTATCCGTAAGGTGCTGGAATGGGGTGCCGACGGTGTCGTAATCCCCCATTGCAAAACGGCAGAGATGACCCGCCGCTGTGTAGAGGCAGCTAAATTTTCTCCCATGGGCCGCCGCGGGGGAGAAAGCAATGTGCGCGCTGCCGAATTTGGCTACCACAACTTTGACTGGAACACTTATATGGCGCAGCAGAACCGTGACACAATGGTAATCCCCATGGATGAGGACTATGAATTCACCGACAACATCGACGAGATTTTGGCAGTTGAGGGTGTAGATGCTGTCAACTTCGGGCCAATTGATTATGCGGTGTCTAAAAATCTTAAAGTGGGCTATTGTATGGGCGAAGAAGTGAAAGAGGCGTTCCGCGTGTTGACGGAAAAGGCCAAGGCAAAAGGGATTGGCGTGCTGGGCCCTGTGGTTCCTCCTACATCAGAAAACCTGAAAAATGCCATTGCCGACGGCTACAATATGATTATTTTGGGCAACGACATGTGGCACTTCCAGGGAGCCTTAAAAAATATGATGAACACCGCAATCGACCCGATGCGCAAAGAACTGGGTCTGTAAAGCGATTGCCTTTTGATACAGCGCCGGCTTGCCGGCGCTGTATTTTTCCAATTCGTTCTATGGATTTATATAAAAAGCCCACCCATAAAACTGTTGTGGAAAACAGCAGTTTTATGGGTGGGCTTTTGTGCTGTTTTTATATACTGCCGGACGCTGGAATTAAAAATTTATGGGGAAGCGTTCGTTCACAATTTTTCGCTTATCTATTTAAATGGATAATGAACGGGACTTGGAATGATTTTCGCCGGGCGAGCATAGTTATGGGACAAACAACACAATAGGAGGGACAGGCGTGAAGCAAAAGATTGTATTTGTGAATGACAACCCGCCGGGCGCAGCTGACCAGGTGCTGCCAGCGGTTTTGGCGCAGGCAATTCTCAACCGGCTGGAACGGGACAGGCAGGAACAAAAAGGTTACATAAAGAGCAAAACAAGTTAAAAACACTGGCTTTCGGATGATTTTGAAAGGAGGTGGAAGCCCTGTCTAGCAATCTGCAAAAACCAAAGGTGGCAGCCTATTGCAGAGTTTCCACCGATAAGAACGATCAGCTCATGAGTTTGAGAGCCCAGCAGGAATTTTTTCAGGAATATGCGCAGAGAAACGGGTTTGAACTGGTGCGGCTCTATACGGATGAAGGCATCAGCGGAACCAAGCTGAAAAACCGCAAGCAGTTTAACCGCATGATGGAGGACGCGCGGCATGGGCTGTTTGAGCAGGTCTATGTAAAAGACGTTTCACGTCTCGCGAGGAACGTGGTGGATTTTTTGCAGAGTATCCGCCAGCTGAAGGCGCTTGGCATCGACTGCAAATTTGTGACTGCCAATATGTCCTCCAACGACGGGGAACTGACCCTGACCATTCTTGCCGCAGTTGCGCAGGAGGAAAGCGCCAATCTCTCCAAGCGTGTGAAGTTTGGAAAGAAAAAGAATGCAGAACACGGAAGAGTGCCGAATTTGGTATTCGGCTATGATAAAACACCGGGAGAATACTTTGACCTTGTGGTAAATGAAAAGGAAGCGGAAGTTGTCCGGCGAATGTTCAGCTTATATACGCAAGGCGGATTCGGGGCCAATAAGATCGCGCGGCTTCTCAATCAGGACGGTATCCAAACCAAGCGCGGCTGCCGCTGGTCACAAAACGCTATCTGCCGGATTCTTCAAAATCGCCTTTATACCGGAATAGTGATCAACTGCAAAGAACGCGTGGAAGATTTCTTAACCGGAAAGCGGGTGCGGACAAGCCCGGAGGAACGTTTTGTGGCTGAAAAACCCGAGCTGCAAATTGTACCGGATGAGCAGTTTGAACTTGCTCAACAATTGCTGGGGAAACGTATTGATACCTTTAAAGCGGATAAAGTGCGGCAGTCGAATAAATTTCCGCTTAGCACACTTATCCGGTGTGAGGACTGCGGACGCAGCTTCCGCCGCGCTTGCCATAAGCGGCAATACGGCTATTACGTCAAGTGGGCCTGCAGTACCCGCAGCGCCGAAGGGAAAGACGCCTGCGGCAACCATACAATTGTGGATGAGGAGGAACTCTTGGAGGCAATCCGATCCTACCTTGTGGTTCAGGTTTCCTCTCCGGAAAAATTATTGGAACGTACGGAAGCGGAGCTGCGCAAAAAGTACCGCCCTGATAGGGAAGAAGAAGGGGAGGAGACCCTTCTTCTTCAACTTTCAAACCTGAAAAAAGCAAAGGCAAAACAGACACAGATGTTTGAGGGGGATGTCATAACGCTGGAGGAACTGAAGGAGCGCGCTTTGCAGCTCAACCAATCCATTTCCCGCTGCGAAGCACAGCTTGCGCTCCTGCGTGATGGGCAAGGTGTTTTGAACGGATTGGAGCAGATGGTCAAAAAATATTGCAGCAGCATCCGGGACGTGTTGTCCGCGGAAATGGTAGACAACGCGATGCTGAAAAAGGTCATCGACAAAATCACTGTTTCGAATGACGGCACCATTCGTGTTCATTTAAGATTGTTTTCCCAGCTAAAGCTGGATTAAAAGAGCAGCCGGAGCCACGGCTGCTCTTTTTGTGCTTTTACAAAATGGGGACGACTGAACAACCGCTCCATTTTGTTACGTCAGTACACAAAGACGTAACGGACCGGCTGAAAAAGATCAACCCAATTATCTATACGCAGGTCAAAGCCGTTTTGGAGCAAAATAAGTCGGAACGACACATTCGCGGCGGAATTGCAACACGCGAAAAGTACGCAAGAATTAAAGCGCACCAATAAAAATGCGGGCACAATTGCTGTGCCCGCACTTTGGTCAGTGTAAATAGTTGAGTTAAAAAATCACTATTCAGCCGCAAACCCTGCCTGCAAATACAGAATCCTGCGTAGCATTTACGAAAAAACGCTCCTGCTTCGTCGAGTGGCAGGAGCATTCTTAGCGTCAGCGAATTTCAATTCGGTACGTTTTCAGCCAGTAATTAACCTGTAAAAAATAAGCAATTGTCTGTGGTACAGTCATAAGCTGACCGTACCACGGAATCTGGTTGCCCGAATGCAGCAATTCAATCAGCTTTTCCCGCTTGACGAACTGGAACAGCGGCTCATTCGGGCTTTGTATAATTTCTTCCAAACGTTTGGAAACTGCATTCAGGTAGGACGGGTTGTGCGTTTTGGGGTAGGGGCTCTTCTTGCGCCAAAGAATCTCGTCGGGAAGAAGCCCTTCCGCTGCCTTGCGAAGCAGTCCCTTTTCATAGTTTTGATAATCCTTATAGTCCCACGGAACCGAATAGAGGTATTCCGCGATTCGATCATCGCAGAAAGGCACCCGGACCTCCAAACCCGAATACATGCTCATCCGGTCTTTCCGGTCAAGCAGTGTCTGCATAAACCAATTCATATTCAGGTTGATCATAATTTTGCCCATGCGGTCTTCATACAGGTCTGTGCAGCTCACGTCGGTAGACGCCGCCGTCATCCTGTATCGGTCGAACACATAGCGCTGCGCATCAATTTGCGCGGCAAATTCATCTTTCAAAAATCCCGCCCGCCAGTTGGTTGACTGTGCCCATGGAAAACCCTCCGTCTCCCGGATGGTCTTATCCCGATACCAGGGGTAACCTCCGAAAATTTCGTCGGCGCATTCGCCGGATAGGGCGACGGTGCAGTGTTCCTTAACGGATTTGCAGAACAGCAGCAGGGAGGAATCCACATCTGCCATACCGGGCAGGTCACGCGCATCAACCGCCTCATATAAGGCATCCGCAAGCTCGCCGGTGTCGATTACCACATGGTGCGGACGGCTGTTCAGATATTTTTCCATAATATCAATGTACTGGGAATCACTGTTTGGCTGGAATTTGCTGGATTTGAAGTATTTGTCATTGTCTTTATAATAAACGGAAAAGGTGTCAAGCTGCCGCCCCTGCTCCGCCATGGCACGGGCAGCGATTGAGGAGATGATGCTGGAATCCAGCCCGCCGGATAAAAAAGTGCCGATTGGAACATCGGATACGAGCTGCCGTTTGATGGCATCCTCCACCAAAAAACGCACCTTTTCCACTGTTTTTGCAAAAGAATCTGTATGCCGCCGGTCAGCCAGATCCCAATATTTTTGAATGGATTTTCCGCTGGCAGTCACAAATCCACAGCAGGCGGGAGGCAATTCCTGAAAGTTGCGGAAAACGCCGTATCCCGGCGTTCTGCCCGGCCCGATCAGCATAATTTCGGAAATGGAGTGAAGATCAATTTCCGGGCGGATGCGTGGGTGCTTTAGGAGCGTTTTTATTTCGGAAGCGAAGAGAAATTTTCCATCAACTTCGACATAAAAAAACGGCTTGACCCCCATCTTATCCCGGGCAATAAAGAGCCGCTTCTGTTTGCTTTCCCAAACGGCAAACGCAAAAATTCCGTTGAATCGGTTCACGCAGTCCTCTCCCCAGGCGATGTATGCTTTGAGCAGCACTTCCGTGTCGGAATGGCTGCGGAAGTTCCAGCCTAATCGCAAAAGCTCTGCGCGCACTTCGTCTGTATTGTACAGTTCTCCATTATAAACAACGGTATACTCCTCATTTTCTGTTCGTTCGGTCATCGGCTGCCTGCCGTTTTTCAAATCAATGACACTGAGACGCGCGTGCAGCAGAGCGGCATTTTCCGAAAGAAACGTATCGCTCTGATCCGGCCCCCTGCGCCGCATGGTTGAAAGCATCTCCTGATAATAGGGATGACTGCATTCCAGCAGATTATTGCAAAAGTCAAGCTCACCCGCGATTGCGCACATGATATCCCCTCCCAAAAAATCAGGCGCTCTTCCAATGGAAGAACACCTTTGTTCCATTTCTATCGTATGCAAATTACGCCGAACTATTGACAAATAGGAGGACTATATGAAATGCGGCATTGAAGCATGATTTTGAAGCCCGGGCTCACACCTCAATCCGGATGGGTGTTATCTGGGCGGTGTCCGGATGTATGTAGATAATTCCTTTTCCCGCTTCCTTGGCTTCGTTGACGATTGCGGTCACAGGATCCAGCGTGGTGGTGAGGTTTGTGTCATAAACAGCAAGGACAAAATTTGAATGATCCACCAGATATTTGCCGCAGAGCCGGTAACTGTCCGAAGCCAGGTGTCTTTGGGTATAAACGCTGCCTGTACACTTTTCCAAAATATTGAAATAGCGGTCACGCAGATCCGGCGACCATTTTGTTGCCTGTTCCTCGTAGGGGATTGCACAAAACAGCTTAATAGATTTCAGCTTGTCCATCAATGCGATGATTGCTTCGGCGCCCCACATCGGTGGGCCTGTTTCGCAGTTTGTAAAAAAGCTTGTGACCCCATTTTGGTAAAGAATCAAGATCTGGCGAACCATTTCCAACTTAATTCTGTGGCAAAGAATATCATCTTCGTCGTAACCGAATCGAAATCGCATGGGGTGCTGTCCGATTAACGCGCAGGACATGGTGGTCATAAAAATCCTCCTCCTTACCGCTTTATACTCTATGACTTTATTTTAAATATATACCAATGATGTATAATTTCCGTGACGTAGTTACAAATAAACTATGAATGAAGCTGTTATTATTTTAGCGGGACCCGAAGAAGGCTTTTTTCCGCAAGAAAAAAGCCTTCTTCAGCAAATAAATCACGATTACCACCCTCTTACTTTGAATTGAAAATTGAATTCACTCATGGCAACCAATTCAAAAGGATTTTATGAGCGCAAAAAAATCGGATTATTGTGCATATATACTATATTAAACAGTTGAAATAAAGAATTAGATATAATATATTATAAATTTAAAAAACAGAAATATTAAGAAATCATTTAGTTTTAGTAAAATTACACAATTTTCGTTTTTTATCATTATATCATTTTAGCCGACATACATCAACGAATTTTGCTAAGTTTGAGGAAATTATTTTCATAAAGAAGACAAAATAAAACCAATTGATTTTAGTTAGGAGAAAAATGATGAGAGTTTTGGCGTTGACAATCCGGCTGTATGCCCCATGGGTGCATTCCCTGAAAGAAAAACGGATGGAGGTCAAAAGTCTGATTGCGCAGCTTCAAAATAAGTTTCATGTTTCTGCCGCGGAGGTCGATGAACAGGACGTGCATCAGACTATTGTGATTGGGATTGCGGCAATTGCCTCCGATCAGTCGCAGGCGGACAGCATTTCCGATCATCTTTGCAATTATGTCGAAGGGAAGACCGAAGCGGAAATGGTATCTGTGCAGAAGGAGTTATATTAATTTTTTTTCTTATTGATCGAGTGAGGATTTCTAAAGAAATCGTTCATAATGCGTTCTGTTTTCGGGCATGATATCACCGAGGTGATACTATGAAAGTAAAAGACATCATGTCCACAGACGTTGCCTGCTTATGTTCCGATGATTCCGTTGAAAAAGCGGCGCAGCTAATGAAGCAATACGATGTAGGCTCAATCCCTGTTTGCAGCCAGAAAAAAGTGATCGGGATGATTACGGACAGGGATCTCGCGCTGAGATGTGTTGCGGTGGGACAAAATACAAAACAACAGAAAGTTAAAGATGTTATGAGCGCGAATCCAGTGATCGGAAACCCTGATATGGATGTTCATGAGGCCGCCAACATTATGGGATCTAGACAAATCCGCAGACTGCCTATTGTAGAAAACGACAGTTTAGTGGGGATTGTCGCTCTAGGCGATATCTCTGTGGAACCGGAGCTTCAGGACAATGCGGAGCAGGCGCTGAAGAACATTTCCCAGCCGGGCAGTTTCCGATAAAAACGTTGAAAACAAAAACAACAGGCCGTTTTCGGTCTGTTGTTTTGTTTTGCGGGGTTATGTGACCTAATCACTGTAAGAAAAACGGGCAGGCGCTATAATAGGAATGAAAATAATAATTGTGATAAATTTAACAATCAGTTCGGGAAAGGTGGAGTTTTACAGTGAGTAAGATTGTCATAGTCGGCGGCGTGGCGGGCGGAGCCTCTGCGGCGGCGCGTATGCGCAGGCTGGATGAACACGCGGAGATTATTCTGTTTGAGCGGGGAGAATATATTTCGTTTGCCAATTGCGGGCTTCCTTACTATATCGGCGGGGAGATAACGGAGCGGTCGGCGCTGACTTTGCAAACTCCAAAAAGCTTTAACGCGCGTTTTCGGGTAGATGTGCGCGTGCAAAACGAAGTTTTGTCAATTGATCGCGCCGGTAAAACAGTTTCTGTCAGGAATCTGAAAACAGGTGAAGACTACACGGAGAGCTATGACAAGCTGATCTTGTCTCCGGGTGCCGCGCCGGTCAGACCGGCAATTGCGGGGTTGGACAGCGGCAAGATTTTTACGCTGCGCAACATCCCGGATACTTACCGGATTAAGGACTTTATTGAAGAAAACCACCCCAAAACCGCGGCCGTTGTGGGCGGCGGCTATATCGGCGTGGAGATGGCGGAAAATCTGGCAAACGCAGGCGTCAAAGTGACCATTGTGGAATTTGCCGATCATCTGATTGCGCCTCTTGACTATGAAATGGCCTGCGACGTGCATAATCATGTGCGGGAAAAGGGTGTAAGGCTGATTTTGGGCGACGGCGTCAAAGCAATTGACGATACCGGCGACGGGCTGCGGATTACGCTTGGAAGCGGTGAGATTTCCGCAGATATGGCAATTTTGTCTGTCGGCGTGCGGCCGGACAGCCAGCTTGCCCAGAAAGCAGGGCTTGAGGTGAACGGGCGCGGAGCCATCCTTGTGAATGCGCAGATGCAGACCAGTGATCCGGATATCTTTGCCGTGGGAGACGCGGTGGGAATCACCGATTTTGTGGCGGGCAAACAGGGATATATCCCGCTTGCGGGGCCAGCCAATAAGCAGGGACGGATTGCGGCGGACAATATTGCCGGAATTGCAAGCTCTTACGGCGGCACGCAGGGCACAGGAATATTGAAAGTCTTTGACCTCACGGTCGCAACCACCGGTATCACCGAAGCAAAGGCGCAGCAGGAGGGTTTCCCCTATGAGAAGTCCTACACCTATTCCGCGTCTCATGCCTCCTATTATCCCGGAGCGGTAAACATGTCGGTCAAGCTGCTGTTTGAGAAGGACGGCGGCCGGATTCTCGGTGCGCAGATTGTCGGATTCGACGGGGTGGATAAACGAATTGATGTGATTGCCACCGCCATGCGCGCCGGCATGACCGTGTATGACCTGACCAAACTCGAACTGGCTTACGCACCGCCGTTTTCTTCCGCAAAGGACCCCGTCAACATGGCGGGATTTGTCGCGGAGAATGTGCTGGAAGGCAGGGTGAAGCTGTTCCACTGGAATGAGGTGGATACGCTCCCGCGCGACGGCAGCGTGACCCTTCTCGATGTGCGCACAGCGCCGGAGTTCCGCAACGGCAGCCCCGCCGGTTTCATCAATATTTCGCTAGATGAGCTTCGCGCGCATATTGAAGAACTGGATAAATCAAAGCCGGTCTACGCGACCTGCCAGATCGGTCTGCGTGGCTATGTGGCGTGCCGCATGCTCAGCCAGCTTGGGTTTGACTGCTATAATCTTTCCGGCGGCTACCGCCTCTATAACAGTATCTTCGGCAGCAAGAACCCCGTAAAAGAGGATGTTACTATGAACAGCGAAACCATGCTGCCGACTGCGGCTCCAACCGTCAGAATCAACGCCTGCGGTTTGCAGTGCCCCGGCCCGGTCATGAAGCTCGGCGAAGCGGTTAAAAAAGCCTCGGACGGCGAACTTATTGAGATTCAGACAACAGACCCCGCCTTTTCCGCAGACGTGGAAGCGTGGTGCCGCCGGACCGGGAATACCTTCGGCGGGGTGAAAGGCGAAAAAGGCGTGTATACCGCTTTAATTAAAAAGGGCGGCGCAAGCGTGTGCGCAGCCGCCGGTTTAAAGGGCGATAAGAAAAACATTATTGTTTTTTCCGGCGACCTCGATAAAGCGATTGCGTCCTTTATTATTGCAAATGCCGCCGCTTCCATGGGGCGTCAGGTATCGATGTTCTTTACCTTCTGGGGGCTGAATATCCTGCGCCGCCCCGAACGCGTCAAAACCAGCAAGGATTTCATGAGCAGGATGTTCGGGGCGATGATGCCCAGAGGTTCACAGAAGCTGTCCCTTTCCAAGATGAATATGGGAGGCATGGGCGCAAAGATGATCCGAGGGGTTATGAAGAGCAAGCATATTGACAGCTTGGAAGACCTTCTCAAAGCATCCCAGCAAAACGGCATCGAGCTGGTTGCCTGTTCCATGAGCATGGATGTGATGGGCATTAAACAGGAGGAACTGATTGACGGCGTAAAGCTGGGCGGCGCAGCCGCAATGCTGGCAAATGCAGAGGAATCGGATATGTCCCTGTTTATCTGATCCATCAGCAGCCTGAAACGATAGAATCCCGCAGACCGGAAGACCCGGTCTGCGGGATTTCTGTATTCCGTAAATTTCTAGAAACCGTAATGATTCAGAAAAATAAGCGCACAATAGATAACATCATTTTTAAATTTCGAGGAGGAAACTATGTCTGTTAAAGTTTTGCAAACCAAAGATGGGCGCATGAGTTATCATGATTCCGTTGAAGAAATGCTGATCAGAATCAGAGACGACGGGCTGTCCAGTGTTTTTTCCAGATGGGGCGAACAGGAAAAAATCCGCTGCAAATTCTGTCTGGAGGGCTTAAGCTGTCAGCTGTGTACGCAGGGCCCCTGCCGCATCAGCGAAAAAACCGGCGCGGTCAAAGGGGTCTGCGGAATCGGTCCGGATGCGATGGCAATGCGGAATCTGCTGATGCGCAATATCATGGGCGCGGCAACTTACGCGCACCATGCCTATGAGGCGTTCCGGACGCTCAAGGCGACCGGCGAGGGAAAAACGCCGTTCCAAATCACCGATGTGAATAAGCTGAAAACGATGTGTCAAAAAGTCGGAATTGATACCAATCAGGAAGTCAATCAGCTGGCTGTTCAGCTGGCGGAGCTGTTCGACGCGGAACTGAGCGTCAATCCGGATCAGGACAGCATTATGGTAAAGGCCTTTGCGCCCAAGAAACGGATTCCTGTCTGGAAGGAACTTCATATCTACCCGTCGGGCGTGCAGCACGAGGTAGAACTCTGCATCGCAAGCTGCCTGACAAACGTGGACGGCGACTATGTTTCCCTGGCAAAAAAAGCGCTACGGCTTGGCCTATCCACCATCTATACCGCTCAGATCGGGCTGGAAATGACACAGGACATCCTGTTCGGCACGCCGATGCCGCATGAAGTGAATGTCGACCTCGGCATTATGAATCCAGACTATGTGAACATCGCTTTTAACGGACACCAGCCGTGGGTTGGTGTGGCAACGCTGCAAAAAGCAAAGCAGGCGGAGTATCAGGAGCTGGCAAAAAAAGCCGGCGCGAAAGGAATTCATATTGTCGGTTCCATTGAAACGGGGCAGGAGCTGTTGCAGAGATTCCAGGTGGATGACGTGTTTGTTGGCCTGATGGGCAACTGGCTGGCAATTGAGCCGTTCCTTGCCACCGGCACCGTGGACGCGCTTGTAATGGAAGAAAACTGTTCCCCGCCTGCCATCGACCAGTATGCGGAAAAATACCAGGTCGCGCTCGTGAGCGTGAGTACAATTATCGGGGTGCCGGGTGCGCAGCATGCAATGCCATATTATCCGGCAAAAGCGGATGAAATGGCAGATCAATGCATTCAAATTGCCATTGAAAACTTTCAAAAGCGCCATGGACAAATTACACCGATGGTTCCCAAAAGAACGCAGAAGGCGATTGCGGGGTTTTCCACCGAGGCAGTATTGGGCGCTATTGGCAACGACCTGAACACACTGGTTGACGTGATTGCCAAAGGCCAGATCAAGGGCATAGTTGCCTTGGCAAACTGCTCAACCCTTCGGAATGGACCGCAGGACTGGAACACCGTCAATCTGACCTACGAGCTGATTAAAAAGGACATTCTTGTGGTCGCCGGAGGCTGCGGTAACCATGGTTTGGAAGTAGCGGGCCTTTGCAGCCTTGATGCCGTTGAGCTTGCCGGAGACGGCCTGAAAGGCGTTTGCAGAGCGTTGGGGATTCCACCGGTGTTAAGCTTCGGCACCTGCACGGACACAGGGCGCATTTCCATGCTGGTCACCGCGCTTGCGGATCATCTGAATGTTGACATTCCTGATCTTCCGATTGCGGTGACCGCGCCTGAGTGGATGGAGCAGAAAGCGACCATTGACGGCATCTTCGCGGTTGCCTACGGGGCATACACGCACCTTTCCCCGACCCCGTTTATTACGGGCGCGCCGAATCTTGTAAAGCTTGTAACGCAGGATGTGGAGGGCCTGACGGGCGGAAAAATTGCCTTGGGGGACGATCCTGTCGAGGTGGCTAAAGGAATCGAAGACCATATTCTGGCGAAACGGAAGAAACTGGGTCTTAGTTAAAGCCTTATTTTTTCTGCTTGACTTTTTTTATATGCTGTGATAGACTCGAAAAATCAAATGATTGAGGAGAGGGATTATGCGTCTGAAGTTCTAATAGTCAACCTGCCAGCTGCATCGGACACCCGGAAAAAGGGTTTGTTTGACGTGCAACGGAAGCGGTCGATTATCAGAGCCAAAGACCAGCGGCTTTACAAAGCCGTGTCTCTTTCTGCTCACTGTCGCCATGCTTTTGCGGGGACAAAAACCCGAACCGGTTTTTGTCCGCGCTTTTTGTTTTGCATCCGCGCCGCGAGACTGCAAGCGATTTCGAAATGAGGAGGAGCACAATGCGTTTTTATCGTAAACCATGGAATAGAAAATCGAATAAACATCCAAACTAGGAACATCCAATGGAAGGGTGTGCCTTGTTTGCAAACAAAGCGGCGGCTTTTGATCGTCGTTTCAACATTTGGGAGGAACACCACTTGTATCATTCAACAAATTGGAAAAAGACATTTACCATAATTTACATCGGTCAGGCCTTTTCGCTCATCGGTTCCAGCGCGGTTCAGTTTTCAATTATCTGGTGGCTGACGGTGAAAACTGATTCGGCAATCGTGCTGACAATTGCCTCGATTGTCGGGCTGCTGCCGCAGGCGCTGATCGGCCCGTTCGCCGGAGTGTGGGTGGACCGGTATGACCGGAAAATGATAATGATCGTCGCTGACGGAATCGTTGCGCTGTCCAGCGGCGCGCTTGCCGTCGTATTTTTATTTGGCAGCCCGCCGCTTTGGGTTTTCTATCTAATCGCGTTTATCCGCGCGTTAGGCAGTACCTTCCACGCGCCGGCCATGCAGGCAAGCATCCCGCTGCTGGTCCCTCAGGAAAAGCTGACGCAGGCGGGCGGCTGGGGGCAGCTTGTCAATTCGGCAAGCTTTATGGTGGGGCCTGTTATCGGCGCGGCATTGATGGGAATGCTCCCTCTGCACAGCATTATGCTTGTCGATCTTCTGGGTGCTGCGTTTGCCATTTCCGCATTGCTTCTGGTTAAGTTCCCCAAGGCACCGGAACAGAGCGTAAAATTGCATCTGTTTGAGGACTTGAGACAGGGATTTCATGCAATGCGCTCCAACAAGCCGCTGATGGCGGTGACCATTCCCGTGTTGGCGGCCTGCATCGTCTATATGCCGCTGGGGTCTTTGCTGCCGCTTTTAATCCGCGGTCATTACAGCGGAACCGCCTGGCACAGCGGCGCAAGCGAATTTCTGTTTGCTGCGGGGATGGCGCTGTCTGCGTCAGCCATCGGCATCTGGGGCGGGATGAAGCGGCAGTTTCTGATGATTTCCATCGGTCTTTCCGCACTGGGCCTGTGCGCCGCGCTTTCGGGAATGCTGCCCGGCTCCTGGTTCGCTGTTTTTGCAACGATTTCCTTTATCATGGGCGGAACCGGCACCTTCTTCAATGTGCCTTATACCGCTTATATTCAGCGCACGGTGCCGCCGGAATCCATGGGCAAGGTGTTTTCGCTGGTTGTGAGCGGCATGAGCCTCGCCTCGCCTGTCGGCCTCATTCTGGCGGGCCCTTTATCGGAAGTTGTGGGGATTACCAACTGGTTTACCATTTCCGGCATTCTGATGCTTCTGACCGGAATTATCTGCTATTTAGTCACCCGGCGGTATGACAGGCCTGCCGAGGCCGCGCAGCCAAACCAGTAAAATAGCGCAGTAAATTTTGCGGTTTTTCTGCATGAAGCCGGGAAAAGCGCGCAAAATAAAAATAATGCGGTAATGTTGAGAAAAAGCTGCACAGGTGGACAAATCATTCACAGGAATCACTGATAATTTAAGCTCCATGACTTGTCAACCTTTTGGAAATGGAGTATAATAAATCCAATTCTAATTCTATATAAAATTTACCGGATATGGAGGAAGCAGCAGATGGGAAAAGGCACTTTTATTTCAATGATTGCTTTGTTGGTTGCAATTGCAGGGGCAATTGTGGCTTTTGCGGCCTATTTTAAATATCGGAACTTTATGCTTTGCGACGACATGGAGGATGATATGGAGGAAGACGATCTGTCCGATATTGATTATTACTCCACTTCGGTTCCGGACAGCGCCGATGAGCCCCAAGAGGCCGAGGAAGAAACCCAGTCTTTTGAGGGCACACAAACAGATAAGACTGAGGAATAATACTGCAGAAATTCTAATCAAAAAACCTCCCGCCGAAAGCGGGAGGTTTTTATTTTGTCTATTTGCTGATGCGGGCGTTTCCGGTTTCGATGGCTTCGTCGGCCACTGCTTTTGCTATGGTATCCGCGACGCTTTTATCCAGAGCGGACGGCAGGATATAATCGGCGGAAAGCTGTTCCGGCGTTACGAGCGCGGCCAGCGCATAAGCGGCGCGCCGTTTCATGCCTTCAGTGATTTCCCGGGCGCGGACGGATAGTGCACCCTTGAAAATTCCGGGGAACACCAGCACGTTGTTGATCTGGTTGGGGTAGTCCGAACGGCCAGTACCCACGACCGCCGCCCCGCCCGCTTTTGCCTGCTCCGGCATAATTTCGGGTACAGGATTTGCCATGGCGAACACAATGCCCTTGTTCATCGTGGAAACCATCTCCGACGTTACCAGATTCGGGCGTGAAACGCCTACAAAAGCGTCTGCGCCGTTCATCGCGTCTGCCAGGGTTCCGTGCTGATGGTTCAGGTTGCTGATATGGGAAATCCGCTCCTGACCGGCATTGAGCCCGCTGTCGCCCTCGCAGATGATGCCGCCGATGTCGCACATGACCACATTGCCAATTCCCATGGAGATCAGCAGGCTGCCAATGGCGATGCCCGCGGCGCCTGCGCCGTTGATGACAATTTTCAGGTTCCCTACCGTTTTTCCGGTCACTTTTGCCGCGTTGAGCATCGCAGCCGCTACCACAATGGCGGTGCCGTGCTGGTCGTCATGGAAAACAGGAATGTCGCAGAGTTCCTTGAGCCGCCGCTCCACCTCGAAGCAGCGCGGAGCGGCAATATCCTCCAGATTGATGCCGCCGAAGCTTTTGGAAATCAGCGCGATCGTTTCCACCAGCTTGTCCACGTCCTTGGTGTCCACGCAGATGGGGAACGCGTCGACGCCCGCAAACTCCTTAAACAGCACGCATTTGCCTTCCATCACCGGCATTCCGGCGGCGGGGCCGATATCGCCCAGTCCAAGCACGGCGGAGCCGTCGGTAATGACAGCCACCAGATTGCTGCGGCGAGTCAGTTCAAAAGATTTTTCATAATCTTTTGCAATTTCGCGGCATGGCTCGGCCACGCCGGGCGTATAAGCAAGGGATAAATCCTCCCGCGTTTTGATCGGGATGCGGGAAATCACTTCCAGCTTTCCGCGCAGCTGATAATGGAGTTTCAAAGATTCCTGATTAATATCCACAATGGTCCTTCCTTTCAAGCAGTCCTACACCATCTGTTCCGGATGGAAGACCTCGTCAAACCGTTCGGCGGTGAGAAAGCCGAGCTGCACGCAGGCTTCCTTGAGTGAGATGTTTTCGACATAGGCTTTTTTTGCGGTCTTGGCGGCATTGTCATAGCCGATATAGGGGTTCAGCGCCGTCACCAGCATGAGCGAGTTATGCAGATTCGAGCGCATTTTTTCGCGATTAGCGGTAATTCCTGCGGCACAGTGGTCATTGAACGAAACAATCGCGTCCGCAAGCAGCCGCACCGATTGGAGAAAATTATAAATGCAGACCGGCATAAACACATTCAGCTCAAAGTTGCCCTGCGAGGCGGCCATGCCGACGGCAACGTCGTTCGCCATCACCTGCACGGCAACCATCGTCATGGCTTCGCATTGGGTGGGATTCACCTTGCCGGGCATAATGGAGCTGCCCGGCTCGTTTTCCGGAATATGAATCTCGCCAAGCCCGCAGCGCGGCCCGCTGGCCAGCCAGCGGATGTCGTTGGCGATTTTCATCAGGTTTGCGGCAAGCGCTTTGAGTGCGCCGTGTGCAAAAACCAGATCATCTTTGCTGGTGAGAGCGTGGAATTTGTTTTCCGCCGTCATAAACGGCTTTCCGGTCAGTTCCGAAACAGCCTTTGCCACCTCGGCGCCGAATTCTTTCGGCGCGTTCAGCCCTGTTCCGACCGCGGTTCCGCCGAGCGCCAGCTCGGAAAGCCCGGGGATTGCTGCCTTAAGCATCAGACGGGTCTTTTCCAGCATGTTGCGCCAGCCGCTGATTTCCTGTGCAAAGGTGATGGGCGTCGCGTCCTGCAGATGCGTGCGCCCTGTTTTGATTGCGTCCGCGTTTTCCGATTCCAGCCGCCGGAAGGTGTCGGTCAGCAGCTCCATCGCGGGGACCAGTCTGTCCTCCAGCTCCATGACCGCGGCAATATGCATTGCGGTGGGGAAGGTGTCATTGGAGCTCTGCGACATGTTCACATGATCGTTCGGGTGGAGCAACTTTTCTCCGCGAAGTTCGTTACCCCGGTTGGCAACCACCTCGTTGACATTCATGTTTGACTGGGTGCCGCTGCCCGTCTGCCAGACGGCAAGCGGGAAATGTGCGTTCAGCCTGCCCTCAACGATTTCTCCGCAGACCTGGGCAATCAGCTCGCAGCGCTCCGCATCCAGCTTGCCCAGCCGGTTGTTGGCGATTGCCGCCGCTTTTTTGAGATAACCGAAAGCGCGGATGATTTCGGGCGGCATCTTTTCCACGCCGATTTTAAAGTTTTCAAGGCTGCGCTGGGTCTGTGCCGCCCAGTACCGGTCGGCCGGCACCTGAATTTCGCCCATCGAGTCCTTTTCGATACGATATTCCATTTTGATGGAACCTCCTTTCCGACATAGCGCGCCGCATGCGCCATTACATCCCGAACAATGCTTCGGGATACCAATTAATAAGCATACCATAACGCGCGCGGAAAGAAAATAGTATTTTTAAGTTGCGGCCGGATTTTCTACTGCTTTTTGGAGCCTGTCCAGCGCCTCTTTAAGTGTCGCCCTCGGGCAGGCGATATTCACGCGTTCAAAGCCTTCTCCGCCCGCGCCGAACATTGTTCCCGCATCCAACCAAAGTCCGGCCTTTTCCACCAGCAGCCGTTCGCGCTGCTGATCGTTCAGCCCCAGCCCGCGGCAATCCAGCCAGACCAGATAGGTGCCTTCGGGCTCCACAAGCCGAATCTGCGGGATTCGGGTTTGCAGGAACTGCCGGACACAGTCCAGATTCCCGGCAAGATAGGCGCGAAGCTGGTCAAGCCACTCCTGCCCATGCGTGTAAGCCGTGCGGCAGGCAACCAGCCCCATGACGTTCGGCTGACTGTAACCGGATTTTCCGATTTCATGACGGAACCGCGTGCGAAGCGCGCTGTTGGAGATCAGAATATTGGAAATCTGAAGTCCCGCGAGATTAAAGGTTTTGGTGGGAGCGGTGCAGGTGACGGTGATTTCGGAAAACACGGGGTTCAGCCCCGCAAATACCAGATGGCGGTGACCCGGATAAACAAAGTCGGCGTGGATTTCGTCCGAAACCACAAGCACGCCGTGTTTGACACAGAGGTCCCCCATCGCGGTCAGCTCTTCTTTGGTCCAGACGCGCCCAACCGGATTGTGCGGGCTGCACAGGATAAAAAGTTTGACTTGATTTTCCACAATCTTTTCCTCAAAATCGCGCAGATCAATTGTATACTTTCCGTCAGCGTAGATCAGCTGGTTCACAACCAGTTTGCGGTTATTGGAAACAATCGACTCTGTGAACGGGTAATAAACGGGCTGTTGGATCAAAACAGCGTCCTGCTCCTTTGTAAACGCACGGATGGCGGCGCAGAGGGCAAACACCACACTGGGGGTTTTAACGAGCCATTCCGGGCGAATCTCCCAGTCGAAATTTTGCCGATACCATCCGCTGAGCGCCGCAAGATAGTCCTCGCGACCCTCGCTGTAGCCGAAAATTCCGTGCCGGCTCTTTTCAGTCAGCGCCTCGATCACGGCGGGCGGGGCGGGGAAATCCATATCAGCCACCCAAAGCGGCAGAATGTCCTGCGGTTTGCCGCGTTTTTCCGCAAAATCATATTTCAGGGAATCGGTATTCCTGCGGTCTGTCAGTTGGTCGAATGGATATTGCATGATGCATCCCTCCTCAACGCCTGGCTCAGGTCGGCGATCAGGTCGTCTGCACATTCCAGACCGACCGAAAGGCGGAGCAGCCGCTCATTGATCCCCTTTGCCTCTCGCTCCTCTGCGGGAACATCGGCATGGGTCTGCAGCATCGGATAAGTAATCAGGCTCTCTACGCCGCCGAGGCTTTCCGCGTATTGAATCAGCGCGACATGCTCCAGCAGGAGACGGGCGGTTTCGCCGCTGACCACCTCAAAAGAGATCATCGCGCCAAAACCGGATGCCTGCCGTTTGGAAATTTCATAGTCGGGATGGGAGGGCAGCCCCGCATAATGTACCGCGCGGATGGATTCCTGTGTGCCCAGCCACTCCGAAATCCGCATTGCGCTCTGCTGCTGCCGCTCCATGCGGACAGACAGTGTTTTGATGCCGCGGATGAGGAGCCAGCTGTCAAAAGGAGACAGACACGCACCGGTGGTTTTATAGATAAAACGCAGACGCTCCGAAAGAGCGGCATCCTTCACAACCAAAAACCCCGCGAGCGTGTCGTTATGGCCGCCCAGATATTTTGTGCCGCTGTGCACGACGATGTCGGCGCCAAGCAGGATTGGCTTTTGAAAATAAGGTGTCAGGAAGGTGTTGTCCACAATCAGCAGAAGATGATGGGTGCGGCAGATCGACGACACAGCGGCGATATCGGTCACCTGCATCATCGGGTTGGAGGGGGTCTCGACCAGCACCGCTTTTGTCTGCGGACGGATGTGTGAAGCAATGAGGGAACAGTCTGAAGTATTCACAAGGTCGACGGCAATCCCGTTTTTCTTGGAGATGCTGTGCAGCAGGCGGTGGGAACCGCCATACAGGTCATCCGAAGCGATGACATGGTCGCCCGGGACGAACAGCTCCATCAAAGCCGCGACAGCCGCCATCCCGGTGGAAAAGGCCATGGCGTCCGCGCCGCTTTCCAGTTTGGCGACGGTCGCTTCCAGATGCTCGCGTGTCGGGTTTTGCAGCCGCGAGTAATCATAACCGGTGCTTTGCCCCACTGCCGGATGGGCAAACGTGGCGGACTGATAAATGGGAACACTCACCGCACCCGAACTATCACAGCGGCAGTCGGCACCGTGTATGCAAAGGGTAGAAAAATCCATAATAACACTCCTGTCAAATATAAAACATCGGCGCGGAATCAGACTGATAAGTTTCAGCCTCCGCGACCAAATCGTCAAGCGTAACTTTTTCCAAAGAGCTCTTGATAGCGTGATCCAACACATTAAATGCAGATGACCGGATGGCGGCTTCGATGGCCGGGGCTTTTTCGGGAACGGTGTTTTCGGCTTTTTCAAACAGGGAGAGTTCCACAGCAAAAAGCACATCCAATACAGTAATCTGCCTGGGCATTCGTGACAGCTGATAGCCGCCCTGTGCGCCCTTGACGGAGGTGACCAGCTTACTCCGCTTCAAAAGCGAAAAGACCTGCTCTAAATAAATTTTGGAAATGCCCAGAGATTCTGAAATACGAATGACGGTGATGGGTTCACCAGCGGCGTAATTCTGCGCCATGTGGATCATAGCAACGAGTGCGTAGCGTCCTTTTGCGGAAATTCTCATGACAGAACCTCATTTCATACTTTTATACTATGTATTAAATAGTATGCGATAATCAGCAACTTGTCAATAGCATACCCGTTTCGCATCTTGAATTTGCGGCTCAATTAAAGTACAATATATATGCTATGGAAACGGGGGGAAACTGCCATGAAGATATCCACACGGGGACGCTATGCGTTAAGACTGATGCTGACTTTGGCGATGAATGAAACGGATCAATACATGACGATCAAGAGTATTTCCCAACAGCAGGAGATATCAGGAAAATATCTGGAACAGATTATTACCGTTTTGAACCGGGCGGGATATGTGAAAAGTGTGCGGGGCGCACAGGGTGGCTATAAACTCGCGCGGCCGGCGCAGGACTATACAGTGGGGATGATTCTGCGCCTGATTGAGGGAAGCCTTGTTCCCGTGGCGTGTATGGAAACAGATCAGAACACGTGTCCGCGCTGCAGCCAGTGTGTAACGCTCGATATATGGGAGCAGCTGAACGAAGCAATCAACAGTGTTGTGGATCACATTACACTGGCCGACCTTGTTGAAAAGCAAAAGCAAAAGCTTTCAGCGGGAGAAGCCGAAAGCGGGATAGAAGAATCCATCGAAATATAACAGGAGCCGCAGCCATCTGGCTGCGGCTCTGTTTTTTATTCAGATAGGTTGAGGCATTGCCTGCGAATAAACTTTATTTGATCAAAATATGCGTGTGCCTGATTTTGGTCGGGCACCCTGCGCCAGAAAACCCGCCCAGCGGAATCGGCGCCCGGACCGTAGTTTTGAAATTCAGCGAAAACGGCGGTTTTTTCATTCTCCGGGTTATCCCAGTTATCCCAGCCGGACGGCGCAATATGCCGGCCAAACCCACACTCCAGAAACGCCGCCTTTGCATATTCCCTCCAGGGGCGCCCCAGAAAAACGGTCTCCGGTTTGCAGCCCTTCGATAACAGGCTGCAATGATAAAACAAAAATCCGAACGCCTGATCTTTCGGCGTGCAGGGGGCGGCGATATAGCCGTTAACCGCTTCCTCGCGGCTGAGGGAAACCAGCTCGCATTCTTCAAATACGGCCTGTGCTCCGCCGAAAATAAAATCAACATCGCCCTCAATGCGGCAGTTCAGATAATACTGTGTGCTGGATTCCCGGGGTGCGCTTTCGCACGGCCCGATAAACGAACCGGGGATGCGCGGCGCATCGGGCAGCGGTGCGGCAAACAACGTGTCCTGCCTCCCGAGAAGCCGGACATTTCGGAAATATGCGAAACGGACATCCACATAGGCTGCGATTGCCTGCCCGGCGACCCGCCCGTCTCCCGCTGTATTTTCAATCGTCAGATTTTCCGCCCGCACCCTGCTGCCCCCAAAAAAGGCGGTATAGCTGCGGAAGGTGCCGAAAGATTGCCCGTCCGGATGTCGATGGTATGCGCCGTCGTTCCAGGAAAGGATCGTATTTTCCGCGTTTTCCCCGATGAAAGCCACATCTGCTTTGTCACAAGTCAGCTTTTCGCGGTAAATTCCGGGGCGGATGTAAATAACAGACGGCTCCGCGTATGGAACTTCCGCAACAGCTTCACCAATCGTAAGGAAGTCGCCGCTGCCGTCCTTTGCGACTGTCAGCTTCATAAAATTCCACCGGGATTTTTATGCTGTTCTTTCTGCCTGCGCAGGATCTCCGAATAAGCCATAAACAGTGGCGCCAGACCCTTGCCTTCATTTTCAACCACAGGCTCGCTCAGATAATAGGCGAGGGAACCGTCCCGCTTTTGCGCGCCGCCCAGACCGGCCACAAGGCAGATACCGCCAAGCGTCAGCTCGCCGCTGTCCTTCCGGTGCAGGTGGCGGTCGATCGTTCCGTAAAACGCGCTTTCCCCATAAGCGCGGTAACGGCGGGGGAGAATCTCCAGACGCACCGCCTTTAGAATGCCATATGCGATGAGAAGTGTCCCGCTGGTTTCGAGATAATTGCCGGGCTCATCCGTCTGGTCGACCACCTGATAAAACATCCCGCAGCCCTGCTGATAGGGAAGAAGCGCATCTATTAGTTCTTTCAGCATTGCGGAGAGCTGGCGGTATTCGTAATAAAGCTGTTCGTCCATTTTTTCCAGCGTGTCGGTGAGCGCGCAGACCAGCCACCCAATTGCGCGCAGCCAGAAATTGCCTGAACAGCCGGTGGCAGGGTTCGCCCAGTACATCGAGCGGGATTCGTCGTAACCATGGTAGTACAATCCGGTTTTTTCATCCCGAAGGTGCCGGCGCGCCAGCAAAAACTGCTGCACAATATCCAGACAGCAGCGCATGCCGTGATAGCGGGTTTCGTATTCCATATAGAACGGCTGCGCCATATAAAGCCCGTCCAGCCAGATTTGATTGGGATAAATCTTTTTATGCCAGAAGCCGCCTTCGTTTGTCCGGGGCTGATGCCTGATCTGGCGATAGACGGTTTCAACCCCCGCGCAATAGCGGTCTTTTCCGGTCAAATCGTACAGGGTAAACAGGTTCTTAGCGGCGTTGATATTGTCTAGGTTGTATTCCTCTTCCCGATAAGTTTGAATGGAACCGTCCTCGCGCACAAACCACCCCATAAAATCGTCCGCAAAGCAAAGATAACTTTTCTCCCCGGTAATGCGGTAGAACTCCAGAATGGCATAGATCATACAGCCGTCCACATAGTTCCAGCTGTTGGGCTTCCCGGAACGTATTTTTTCAAGATTCCAGGCGGGATTCTGAGCATCACTTTTGGCAAGCAGACTGTCAAGAAACGAGAGCAGGCAGCCTGCGTCCGGTTTTTGCATTTCCACAGGCTACTCCTCCTCGTCAAGCTGCTCGACGGCGTCCGTAATCATGCGGCGCCCCTCGTAGCCTTCGATTTTTACCTGCTTGAGGCGAAGATTTTTTACATTGCAGGCGAACAGCCCCAGCTTTTCCGTCATTTCAATCTGATCCATCATCGCGGGGAATCCCTTTTGCGCGTCGGGCCGGAAGGAAATAAAAATATTTTCAAGTTCCACACAGGCAATCGGCATTTCGGGAAGTCCGTAAAAGAACGCTCCTGCCACGCTGCAGTTCACGCAGGTCACATCCCGGCAAAGCAGCCTGCCGACACGGGGTGTCTCATCACTGACCCGCATGGGGGATTTTTCCCAGACATATTTTGAATGGCCGTCGGGGTCGCAGAAATAGAACATATTGATGACAAACGGGGTCAATACCCCGTCCATATGGACATTTTCAAACAAAATATTATCCAAAACGCAGTTGCTTCCACGACCGCGCCTGGTTTTAATGCGCATCCCCCGGTCGGTGTTGTTCAGCAGACACTGGCTGACACGGACATCGCTCACGCCGGCAGAAACTTCGCTGCCGATGACCACCCCGCCATGCCCGCGTTCCAGCAGGCAATTCCGCACGATGATTTGGGTGGACGGGATTTTCTTCTTTTCCCCCATAAACCGCTTGCCGGATTTGATTGCGATGCAGTCGTCCCCAACGGAGATACGAACGCCGATCATCTGCACATCTTCGCAGGATTCCGGGTCGATCCCGTCGGTATTGGGCGATAGCTCATAATTCAGCACGGAAATATCCAGCAGTCGGATCTGCCTGCTGAAATACGGATGGATGGTCCAAGCGTAAGAATTGCGGAAGGTTACTCCC
>CAUQLV010000006.1:0-89653 GCA_963519235.1 uncultured Oscillospiraceae bacterium | reverse complement strand
CCAAGGTCGCTGATTTCAACACATCCAAAGTTGCTGATGTCTCCAAGGTCGCTGATTTCAACACATCCAAAGTTGCTGATGTCTCCAAGGTCGCTGACATCAACATATCGAAAGCTGCCGAAATCAATACATCCAAAGTCGCTGATGTCTCCAAAGTTGCCGACACATCCGTTTTAAAAACAAACGATGCCTATTCGGCGTACCAATATAATCAGCCAATCCTCAATACATCCAACTACGGATATAATCAGGTCAGCCCATATTCTAATCCTTCCGCGAAACGGAGCAAACACAGCAATAACGGATGGGGTTAAATGTTTTCCTGCACCCCTTAAACAGGTTCATAAAAAAAGCCCGCTGATGCGGGCTTTTTTCTCTATTATTTGGTGTCAAACCGATAAACCGTAACTGAATTATAACGTTGACCGGCTTTCAAAATCGGATTGTCCCATTCCGGATGGTTCACAGAATCCGGAGCATACTGTGTTTCCAGGCAAAGTGCGCTGCGTCTTTGATAGCGGCAGCCTTCTTTTCCGGCGAGGGTTCCGTCCAGACCGTTACCGGAATAGACCTGTACGCCGGGAAGCGTTGTTTCGCAGAGCATATGCCTTCCGCTTGTTTCCTCGTAAAGCTCCGCACAGGGGCCCAGAACTCCGTTCCCTTTTCTGAGCACCCAGTTATGGTCGTATCCGCCCCCGAAATGCAGCGGCTCATAGTCCGCTTCAATCCGCTCGCCCACCCGGTGAAACTCCCGGAAATCCATCGGCGTATCTGCAACAGGCAAAATGCGGCCGGTGGGGATGCTCCCGCAGTCCGCCTCGGTGAAAGAATCCGCGTATAGTTTCAGCTGGTGGTTTAAAACCGTTCCGGAGTCATGGCCCGCAAGATTAAAGTAGGAATGGTTCGTCAGGTTGCAGACTGTATCGGCATCAGAAACCGCTGAATAGCGCAGCTCAAGGGCATTGCTGTCCGTCAGCAGGTATTCGGCGCTGACGGACAGCGTACCCGGATAGTTTTCTTCCCCGTCCGGGCTGGTATAAGTAAGCCGCAGTGCCTGACAGCCGTCTCGCTCCACAAATTCTGCGTTCCAAAGCTTCGCCTCACACCCACACACCCCGCCACGCAGATGGTGTTTCCCCTGGTCATTGATCGCAAGCTGATAGGGTTTCCCGTTTATCGTAAACCGGCCCTGCTTGATCCGGTTGCAGCAGCGTCCAACCAAAGCGCCGAAAAAATGCCTGCGTGCCCGGTAGCCCTCATAGCCGGAATGTCCCAGCACCACATCCGCAAATTTCCCGTTTCTGTCCGGTGCCAAAAGAGATACAATCGCGCCGCCGAAATTGGTTACGGTAACTTCCATTCCGCCCGCGTTTTTCAGGGTGTAGAGTTCCGCGGTTCTCCCGTCTTCAAGGGTGGCGAACGGTTTTACTGTCATTGCTGTCATGAAACGCCTCTCCTTTTATTCTGCTGTTTTTTTTATTATAGCCCGTCCCAGTGGGAATGTAAATCAAATTCCTGAGCATCTGTCACCAAAATCCGCAAAACGCGTATATTGAACTATACGCAGGGCGGAGGTGACAAGATGAAACGCAAGGATTTTCTGGATTATAACTGTTGGGCGTTGATGGGGGCCGGTTTTGGATTGGGCGTCGTGCTTGCCGTATTTGCCTCGTTAAAATTAGTGTTAATATTAGCCGGCGTTTGTCTGGTCGCTCTCGGAATACGTATCCTGATCTTGTGAATCAAAGGAGGTCTTGTTTTCATGAAAATTGTTGTTGTGAAAAGTCCGCGGTTCCTCGCTCCAATATTGCGGCTCCTGTTCGGCATAAAAAAAGAGAATACATAAAAAAGCTTTGGGCAGGCCAATCAGGCGGCTTGCCCAAAGCTTTTTTATTCCTGCGAGGCAACAACCAGCAAAGTGCCGTTTCCCGCCGTGATAACCGCTTCCTCAGCGGAAAATTCGTTACTCGTGCCCACGGGGACAGCCGGGCGCATCGTATAATCGGTAAGGGGGTATTCCAGCCCCTCCAGAGTTACTCCCTCGCACGTTTCCCCCCAAGCAAACACCGACAAATGATAACCTTCCATTCGTGGAATCCGCAGAGAACCGTTGCGGACAAGCCATGCCGTATTCTGATTTGCCAGGATCTGCCCCGTTGCCCCGTTTTCACAGAGAAAGGAGAGCGCCTGCAAGTTGGAAATCGTGTGGTCCAGGCGGCCGCCGAAGCCGCCCAGAATCAGAAAATCGCGGCAGCCCTGCTCCAGACCGCAGCGCAGCCCCAGCATGGTATCCGTATCGTCCTTATGCGTAGAGGCTTTCAAAACCGGAATATCCGCCGGAAGAGCCTCCTTCAGGGAATCGAAATCCCCCACCGCCAAGTGAGGGGTAACGCCAAAGCAACCAGCGGCCGCATATCCCGAATCGCAGGCTATGATATAATCGTCTGGACGTATTTCCGGCCGGACACGGTCAAAATCGGACAGCGGCCCGCCCGTCAGCACAATGCAGCGCCTCATTTTTTCAGTTCCCACTCCTTGATTTTTTTTGCGTCCTCATAAAGTGCACAGTAATTCGCATGGCGCGACGGAGGAATCTTCCCCTGGTTTACAGCTTCCAGAACCGCGCAGCCCTGCTCCACCGTGTGCGAACAGCCGGTGAACTTGCAATGATCCGTATACTCCGCGAATTCCTCAAAGCATCCTGCGAGTTCTTCTTTTAGAATGACCTCATAGCGCTCGAGTTCAACCGCGGAAAAACCGGGAGTATCGGCAATGTAGCCGTCCGCACCGGTGGGGAACAGTTCCACGTGGCGGGTCGTATGGCGTCCTCTGCCGAGTTTTTGGCTGGTTTCCCCCGTTTCAAGGGTCAGCCGAGAATCAATCCGATTGAGCAGGCTGGATTTTCCAACCCCCGTGTTTCCGGAAAAGGCGCTGATTCCATGAGAAAGCGCCGCACGAATTTGTTCAATTCCCTCGTCGCTTTTATCGGTTACAGTGAAAACCGGAATCCCGATTCCGCCGTAAATCTCCTCCAGCGCTTTTGCGCTGCCCAAGTCGCTCTTGGTGATCACCAGCATCGGCCGGATGCCTTTATGGCAGGCGATCGCCATCATCTTGTCCAGAACCAGCAGATTCGGAGCCGGATCAGCAACCGAAGTAATGAGCACAAACGTGTCCAGGTTTGCAAGCGGCGGGCGTACCAGCGCATTTTTGCGCGGCAGAATTTCCGCAACCTGCCCCTTGCCCTGCCCGAGCTGCTCCATTTTCACAGAATCCCCAACGAGAGGGCAGACGCCTTCTTTTCGGAAGACGCCTCTGGCGCGGCATTCATAAATCTCCGCGCCGACCGTTACATAATAAAATCCTCCCGTTGCCTTTGTAATCAGACCTGTCAAATACTCCATACAGCCGCCCTTCACAGAATTCGGTTTATCTTTCATTCTTCAAATTCATCCGCATAGTTATGGAGAACGCGGTGTCCTTTTTGATCGTAGTCCAGTTCGTATACCTGATAAAGCTCTCCGTCAAAGAAGATGCTCACTTCTGTAATTCCCTCGCCCTCAAAGGCGGGCTTCCAGACCTTGGCTTTGGACGGATTCAGCGTTTCCTTTGCAACTTCCTCGCCGTCCTGCGTAGCGGACATTTCCACATCGCGGTCAACCGACGGGGGCAGCGGCACAAACAGGGACATCTTGACCGGCCCGCTGCTTTCGCCTGCTACCGTTACGTTGATTTTGCTGTTCTGCTCCACCATCGAATCTGCGGCGGGGGACTGACTGATGATCGTGTTGTCCGGGAATTCCCCGTCATAATCAGGATCATAGGTCACCTTGTCGATCTGCAGCTTATAATTCTGTAGCAGTGTCCGCGCGTCCTCAATACTGATCCCCGCCAGATCCGGTACGGTAACCTGTTTTTGCTCCTTGCCCATGCTGACATAGAGCGTCACCACCTCGCCCGAGGAAACCTCCTCGCCTTCTCCCGGAATTGTCTTCACAACGCTGTCCAGCGGTATGGTGTCGCTGAACATTGCCTTTTCATCATAATCAATGCCCCACTCTTTAAGCTGGGCAATCACCTGCTTGACGTCCATGCCTTCAAAATTTGTCAGCTTGATCGTCTTTTGTCCGGTGCTGATTTTCACTTTGACAATCGAATCGACCTTGACATTCGTTCCCGCCTTGGGGCTTTGGTCATAAATAACCCCTTTGCCATAATCGTTATTGTAATCGGTCTTTTCCACTTCCAGCTTAAAATTCTCGTATTTAGGAGAAATTTTAATGTCATCATATTTGAGCCCGATCAACGTGGGAACTTCCACGTCCTCGACAGGCGCAAACGGATTATTCAGGTAAATCATCCAGCCGATAAACGCTGCTGTCACAATCACAAAAGCCGTTGTTACCCCGGCAAGAACCGGAATAATCGGGGCTCGTTTTGCTTTCTCTTTTTTGCGTTTCACCTTTTTTTGATCCTTTCGGGCATTCTGTATCGCATTGGTGTATCTGCCGTTTTCCGCAGGCAGCGGCACATTCAGATATTTATATTCAAATGAAATCGACGGGTCGCGCTTAAATTCGTCGATATCTCGCAGCATCTGCGCCGCCGACTGGTAGCGCTTTCCCGCGTCCTTTTCCATGGCATGCATCGTAATCTCTTCCAGCCCCTCCGGGATAGAAGCGTTCAGTGTGCGCGGCAGAGCCGCTTTATTCTGGATCTGTTTGAGTGCAACCGATACCGGGGTATCGGCTTCAAAGGGGACTTGCCCGGTCAGCATCTCGTAAAGAATCACGCCAACCGAGTAAATGTCTGTGCGGGCATCAATTGTTCCGCCCGACGCCTGTTCCGGACTGATATAGTGCACCGAGCCGATGGCTCTATCGGTCAGCGTGCGTGCCTCGCTGCGGGCAAACCGCGCGATGCCGAAATCGGTAATCTTAATGGTGCCGTCAGACAGGAGCATAATGTTTTGCGGTTTGATATCGCGGTGGACAATCCCTTTCTCGTGGGCATGCTGAAGCGCACGCAGGGTCTGAACCGTAAAATGAACCGCTTCCTTCCACTGGAGCACACCCTGCTGTTCAATATACTCTTTCAGCGTAATTCCGTCAATGTATTCCATCACGATCGACTGCATCCGGTCGGAAAAGCTGACATCATACACGCGCATTACATTGGGGTGGTTCAGCACCGCCATGGCCTTGCTTTCATTTTTAAACCGGCGCCGCATGTCCTCATTGTCCATATATTCCTCGCGCAGGATTTTGACCGCTACAATCCGGTCCTCCAGCACGTCATAGGCCTTATAGACATTCGCCATGCCACCGATACCGATAATCTCCATGATCTCATATCTGCCATCGAGCTTTTTGCCTAAATATTTATCCATTCCTATGTTTCCTCCCGCGTTATTTCGCGATGATAACAGCGGTTATATTGTCCGTCCCGCCCGCTTTATTCGCTTCATCGATCAGCAGAAAAACATCCTGCTCGCCTGCGCATGTGGTAATCAGATCAAGGTGCTCCTCGGGAGGAGCATAATTATAAAGTCCGTCTGAACAAAGCAGCACCCGGCCGGCAGAAAATGGGTGCTCCATATATTCGAGCTCCACCTCCCGCTCCACTCCGAGCGCGCGGGTGATATAGTTGCGCTTGGGATGCACCCGCGCCTGTTCAACGGTGATCTCGCCGCTATCCACCAGCAGCTGCACCACGCTGTGGTCTCTGGTGAGCTTTCTGGAAGCGCCTTCGTGCCCCGGGATAAAATAAGCGCGGCTATCCCCGGCGTGCGCGACACACAGAAGATCACCGCAGACCACGGCAAGCACTACCGTGGTACCCATTCCTTTCAGGGACTTATTCGCGCCGGCCATCTCAAAGATCACCGCGTTGGCGGCAGAAACCGCGGAAATGGCCATCGATTTGATCGAGGCCGGTGACGGGTGGCTCAAAAGCCCTCTCGAAAGCGCCTGCCCGATGATTTCCACCGCTCTTCCGCTCGCGATATGCCCGCCGTTTTCTCCGCCCATACCGTCGCACAGCACCGCATATGCGGTGCTATCATCGATTACTTCGAAAACATAGGCATCCTGATTGGTGGCGCGCACACACCCCTTATCGGTCCCCCCATAGATCTTCATCAATCGTTAGCACTCCTTTTTACCACACGGCACGATTCTGCAGTGTGGGCGCTATTCGCAAAATATGTTCAGCCCGATTTTCCTGCGTAAGACTCCCGCACGAACGTTTAACCCGGATTTTCGCCTCTCTGCTCCGCCGCATCCTGACGGCGAAGCTGTCCGCACGCGGCGCTGATATCGCTCCCCAGTTCCCTGCGAATCGTCGCATTGACGCCGAGGTGCTCCAGTCTGTCGCGAAACCGTTCTATTGCGGCGCGGTCCCCGCGTTGATAGCCAGTCTCCTCAACGGGATTGACCGGAATCAGGTTTACATGCGCGCCCATCCCCTTCAGGCGGGACGCCAGTTCCGCGGCGTTTGCAGGTGAATCATTCACCCCCGCAATCAGCGCGTATTCAAACGAAATGCGCCGCCCGGTTATCGCAAAGTAGTCGCGGCACGCTTTTAGCAGCTCTTCCACATTGTATTTCCGGTTGATGGGCATCGACTGGCTGCGGATTTCATCATTGGGGGCATGCAGAGAAACCGAAAGGGTCAGCTGAAGCTTCCGCCTGGCGAGTTCCCGGATTTGATCCACCAGCCCGCAGGTGGAAAGCGAGACGTGGCGGAGCGAAAGGTTCAGCCCCTCCGGGCTTGAAAGGATCTCCAAAAATTTCATCACCTGCTCGAAATTATCAAGCGGCTCCCCAATCCCCATCATCACAACGCCATCCACACGCTCGCCGCTGTCGGCCTGCGCGGTATACACCTCATCCAGCATTTCTGAAGCGGTGAGATTCCGCACGCAGCCCGCAAGCGTTGACGCGCAGAATTTGCAACCCATGCGGCAGCCTACCTGCGAGGAAATGCACAAGGAAGTTCCATGATGATAATGCATGAGAACCGCCTCCACGCAGTTGCCGTCGCGCAGTTCATAAAGGTATTTTACCGTACCATCAATAGCAGAAACAAGCTTTTTTTTGATACCGACGGTATTTATGTAAAATTTTTCGGCAAGCTGGCTGCGCAGCGACGCAGAAAGATCGGACATTTCGTCAAATGTGGAAACCCGTTTGCTGTGCAGCCAGCTGTAAATCTGCCCCGCGCGAAATTTCGGCAACCCCATTTCTGTGGTTACCGTTTTTAATTCCGTAAGGGTAAGAGATTTGATGTCGATTTTTTCCATTGTTCTCACCGTTTTTGCAAGACGGACACAAAAAAGCCGTCGGTTTCAATCGTTTCCCCAGTATAGGTTTGCTGCGTAACAAGGGAAAATCCTTCCTGTTCCGCCAGAAAACGGGCAACCACCTGCTCGTTTTCCGCAGGCAGCAGCGTGCAGGTCGAATAAACCAGCGTGCCGCCCTCTGCTAAATAGTGTGAGGAAGTTTGCAGGATTTTATACTGTATTCCCGGCAGATTTTGGATAGACTCCCGCGTCTTGTATTTGATTTCCGGCTTGCGGCGGATAATTCCGAAACCGGAACAGGGCACATCGCACAGCACCCGATCAAAGACGCCGGCCGATTCGTCAAATACCGACGCGTCCCATACTGAAGCCGTCACCGAGGAAAGCCCCAGCCTCTCGGCGCCATGCCGCACCAAAGCGACACGTTTGGCATGCAGGTCGCGAGCGACGACTTCTCCCTGGTCTTCCATCAGCTGCGCGATGGTATAGGTTTTTCCGCCCGGCGCCGAACACACGTCCAGCACACGCTCCCCGGGCAGCGCCCCAAGGGAAGCCGCACAGATTTGGGACGCCTTGTCCTGCACATGGAACAGGCCCTGCTGAAAAGCGTCCAGCTTTTCCACCACCGCGCGCCCAAAAACCGTAACACAGCCCTCTATTTGTTCGTCCGGCTGTGCCTCCACTCCCTGCTCTTTCAGCATACGGGACAATGCTGCCGCATCTGTTTTGAGCGTATTGGCCCGCAGGTAAACCGGCGGCTTTCCGAGAGAACGCTCCAGCATCCGCAGGCAGGCCGCTTCGCCGTAATGTTCCAGCCAGACGGAAACTAGCCACGCCGGGCAGGAATAGTCCACAGCAAGCTGCTCCGCGCGGCCGCCGGAAACGGGAGGAACTTTTTTACCGCCCCGCAGAAAGCTGCGGAGAACCCCATTGACAAAGCCGGACGCCTTAGCGTTGCCCATCGCCTTAATCAAATTCACGCTTTCGCTTACAGCGGCATAATCGTCAACCCCGTCCATAAATACCAGCTGGCAGATTCCCGCGCGCAAAACCTCCCGCACCGGCGCGGAAAGCTCCGACAGCGGCTTGGAGGAATAGGCGCTCAAAATATGGTCAATCGTCAGCATCCGCTCGAGGGTACCATAAAACAGCGCCGACGCAAAAGCACCGTCGCGCTGATCCAGTCCATTCTGGTTAATCAGGGAGTCAATCACAAGGTTTGAGTAGGCGTTCGCGGTGCTCTGGCGCAGAAGCGCCTGCACCGCTGTATATCGTGCATCTTTCATTCTGAATATCCAATCTGATAAATTTGCGGGATCAGTCGCGGCGATTACGGGAAAGCAGCACCAGACGCAGCAGCTGCATCAGGGTCACAAGAAGCGCCGCCACATAGGTCAGCGCGGCCGCCTGCAGCACCCTGCGCGAGCCCCGCAGCTCGGACTGGCTGAGATAATCAAAGTTTTCCAGCGTAGCAAGTGCGCGCGAGGAGGCGTTGAACTCCACTGGCAGGGTCACCAGCTGAAACACCGCGACCAGCGCAAACAGAAGGATTCCCAGGTTGGAGAGCATTGGCATGCTAAAAATCAGACCCAGTATAAACAATGGAACCGCCAATTTTGAGCCGAAATTGGTCACCGGAATGATCGCATTCCGGAACACCAGCGGCGAATAGTGAACGGCATGCTGCACGGCATGGCCACATTCGTGCGCGGCAACCCCGACCGCCGCCACGGAATCACTGAAATAGACGCTGTCGGAAAGCCGCACAACCCCGGTTGACGGGTCATAGTGGTCGGTCAGATTTCCCCGGATGTGTTCCACCCGGATATTTTGCAGGCCGTTGGCATCCAGAATCCGCCGTGCGGTTTGCTCCCCCGTCAGATGGCTGGCCGAACGCACATGAGAATATTTTCCGAATGTGCCCGAAACGGTCGCCTGCGCCCACAGCGCAAACAGCAGCGCAGGCACCACCAAAATCAAATAGTAATAGTCAAAAAACATTGAGAACCCCCCTTTCAGATAGATTCACTCGCCAAGAATCATGCCATCCGCAATCGGATGTCCGCGCAGATAATCAGCAGCGGGCATTCTTTTGCTGCCCTCCGCCTGGATTTCGAGCAGTTCAACCGCTCCGCTGCCACAGCCGACGATCAGGCGGTGCGGGTCGATCACACAGCCCGGCGCACCGGAACTATCCGCAGTTCGGGCGCGGTAGACTTTCAGCAGTTTGCCGCCCAGCAGTGTATGGGCAACCGGCCAGGGGTTCATGCCGCATATGAGATGATGCACCTCTGCTGCAGATCTCGTAAAATCGATCCGCGCGAGCTCCTTGGTCAGCATCGGCGCATAGCAGGATGCCGCATCCTCCTGCGGCGTCCGCGGCGCCTCGCCTTTTGCGATCAGGCGCACCGTTTCAGAAAGAGCGTCCGCCCCCAACTCCGCCAGCCGCGCATAAAGCTCGCCCGAAGTTTCGTCGGGACCGATCTCCACGCGGTGGCTGAGAATCATGTCACCGGTATCCAGCCCTTCCGCCATATACATTGTGGTAACGCCTGCGGTATGGTCGCCGTTGAGCACGCTCCACTGGATGGGAGCCGCACCGCGGTATTTCGGCAGGAGCGACCCATGCACATTGATGCATCCGTAACGCGGAAGCTCCAGAATTTCTTTCGGCAGAATCCTTCCGAACGCCACCACCACAATCAGTTCCGGAGCAAGCTTCTGCAGAAGTTCCAGCGCTGTGCCGTCCTTCATCTTTTCTGGCTGGAAAACCGGAAGCTGATGCAGCAGCGCAAGCTCTTTCACAGGCGGCGGGGCCAGCTTATAGCCGCGTCCTTTCGGTTTATCCGGCTGGGTAAAGACACCCGCTATTTCATATCCGTCATCCAACAGCCGCTGCAAAGACGGCACCGCGAAATCGGGTGTCCCCATAAATACGATTCGCATAGAGTCCCTCCGTATTCGCAGAATTATTCGCCCAGTTCTTCGGGCGTGAGCATATGGTCTGTTTTATCGATAAACAGGACGCCGTCCAGGTGGTCTGCTTCATGGCAGACGGCGACTGCAAGATAATCCTCGGCAGTCAGCTCAAACGACTTGCCATGACGGTCCTGCGCCTGTACCACCACTTTTTGAGGGCGGTGCACCATTCCGTATTCCCCGGGAACAGACATGCACCCTTCGCTGCCGTACTGGTCGCCGGAATTTTCGGTAATCACAGGGTTGATGAGCTCTATCAGCCCTTCCCCGATATCAATGACAACCACCCGCCGAAGAATGCCCACCTGCGTAGCGGCAAGGCCAACTCCATCTCCGTCCTGCATGGTTTCATACATGTCGTCAAGCAGCGTCCAAAGACGTTCATTAAAGTCTGTAACCGCCCGTGCTTTTTTGCGCAGCCGTTCATCGCCGTTTTTAATAATATTTCTCAGTGCCATCTATTAATCCTCCAGATTTTTATTGTTTTATTGATATGGACGGTAAATCAGTATTTGCTGAATTCTTCAAAATCCAGCAAAGTCCTGCCACGATAAGCCAGCATTCCCCGCATGCCTTCCTTCAGTCTGTCATAATATTCTTCTCGTGTGGATAGGGCGCGCTTTGCGCCATCCCCGCATTCGCAGGTAAAGGTATAAATGGGCACGCCCTCAACAGTGAAAACTGTTTTACGGGCAATCGTCGCCTCGCATTCTTTTGGCTTTCCATAATCCAGCCGCCTCATAATGTAATACCCCAAAGCAGCAATTCCGCCAATCATAAAAAACCATTGCATTTCTATTATACCTCCTCTGCGCAAAAATGCTTAAACAATCTTAGAACAATCCAAAAAAATCCGTAATTTCAGGAAATTAAATCGAATTTTCATACTTTGGGTCAATAAAGATTGAAACATCCTTCTGCGCATTCTGCGCATAATGCCATTCCACCACACGCCATAATAGTGCGCGAAAGCTGGCATTATAGCTGCATTTTACCGCCATCCGCCAGCGGTATTTGCCCGCCACCCGGTTGATTTGGCTCTCGCAGGGTCCAAGCACCCGCAGGGGCAGGTCAGGATACTCCCCGCGCGCCAGCTCCGCAAATTTTGCCACAAAGCGCCGCGCCGCGTCCCGCACCTGCGCATTCACAAGCCCGGAAAACCCAACGCCCACCATATCGCAGAACGGCGGATAAAGGTGGATACGGCGGCTTTCGATCTCCTGCTCAAAAAAGCTGTCGTAGTCCTGTGCAGCTGCAAGAGAAATCACCGTATTTTCCGGCGTAAACGTTTGAATATAAGCACGGCCCGCTTTTTCTGCGCGGCCGGAACGCCCCACAACCTGTGTGAACAGGGAAAACGCCCGCTCATAGCTGCGGTAATCCTGCGCATAGAGGGAAGCGTCCGCCGAAAGCACTCCCACAAGCGTAACATTGGGGAAATCCAGCCCCTTCGCAACCATTTGGGTGCCAATGATGATATCATATTTCCCTGCGGAAAAATCGGCAAAATATTTTTCGTGGGAAAACCTCGCCATTGTGGTGTCCATATCCATCCGCAGAATCCGCGCATCAGGGAACAGCTCGTGCAGTTCCTGCTCCACCTTCTGCGTGCCGGCACCCGAAAACCGCAGCAGCTTGCTGCCGCAGGTTGGGCAGACTTCATCCGCGCGTGCGACATACCCACAATAATGGCACATCAGATGCCCGTTGGCACTGTGGTAGGTCAATGCTACCGAACAGTGCGGGCACTGCGCCACCGTTGAGCAGACGGCGCATTTGACCAGCGTGTTATAGCCGCGCCGGTTAAGCAAAAGAATCGACTGCTCCTGATGGTCGAGGTTCGATTGCAGCTGTTCGATCAGCTCCTGCGATAGAGATGCGGAACTGGCGTTCAGCGCCTGTGTGGACATATCCAGAATGGTCACATCCGGCAAGTTTGCCTTACCATAGCGGTTTTTGAGTCTCAGCAGGTGGTATTTCCCCTGCGTAGCGCGGTAATAGCTTTCAACGCTGGGCGTCGCGGAAGCCAGCAGCAGAAGCGCCTTGTGGTAAGCCACACGCACCCGCGCCACATCCCGTGCGTGGTAACGAGGGGTTTGCTCGGATTTATAGGTGGACTCTTGTTCCTCGTCCATCACGATCAGCCCGATATTGTCCAACGGCGCGAACGCCGCGCTCCGTGTCCCGACAACTATCTGCGCATCGCCTTTTTTAATTCGCTTCCATTCGTCCATCCGTTCTGACATGGTAAGTCCGCTGTGCAAAACGGCTACGCGGTCGCCGAAATAGCGGTGGAATCTGTCAATTGTCTGCGGGGTCAGCGAAATTTCCGGCACCATGACGATGACACTGCGCCCTCGTTCCAGAACATGGCGGATGGTGCGCAAAAACACCTCCGTTTTGCCCGAACCGGTCACGCCGTAAAGCAGAGCGGCGGCGGGGGAATCCTGATCCGCAAGGGCACAAAGGCTCTCAAATGCCGCTTCCTGTTCATCGGAAAGCACAATCGAATTACTGTCTTCCTGCGCATGGCAGTTCGCATAAGGGTTGCGGTAAACTTCTCTGGTAAAGTAATGGAGGATGCCCGCTTTTCCCAGCCTGTCCGGCACCGTTTTGCCCACAGCCGCAAAATAACAGACTTCTTTAAGCGACGCCTGCCCCACTCTGGAAAGCAGTTCCACCACCGCCTTCTGCTTGGCGGTAATTTTCACATCGGTGATATCGGAAAGCTCGCTGATTCCGTCCGCAAGCCGCACCATGACCAGTTTTTCATCCAAAATCCGCTGGCGGATTTCCTGTGATTTGATCAGGGTTCCGCGTTCGCACAGAAAGCGCAGTACTGGGGCGTCCGCCGCCAGACCCAGCGCGGCCAGCATCGTTTCCTCCCGCACCGGCTTCCCTCGTCCGGACAGATATTCCACGATCTGCCCCGCGTCGTCAGGAAAACTCTCCCCTTCCGGAACAGGCTCCCCCAGCTCATAGGTATATTTCAGCTCCACGCCGATTCCCGGCGGAAGAAGCGTCCGAACAGCGTCGTAATAGCCGCAGAAGGTCGTTTCTTTGAGGTAACGGACAAGCGCCAGCATTTCCGCATTGAGCAGCGGCTCTCGGTCAACAAGCGATGCGAGGGTTTTCAGCATCGTGCTGGCGTCTTCCTCCCCCAGCTCCATGACCAGCCCGAACCGTGTGCGGTTCCCCGCCCCGAATGGAACCGTTACACGGCAGCCCGGGGAAACGAGCATTCCCTTTGGAACAAGATAGGAAAAAAGCTTATCAAAATGCAGCGTGGCATTTTCCACCACAACCTTTGCAATTGTTGACAACTTTCCGCCCCCTGTCGATGAACCTCTGTCTAGTTTTTCTCTCTGTAAAGCACGAGCAGCCGATCGAGCAGCGCATCAGCGACCGCGTCCTTGCCCATCAGCGGCAGCGGTTCCGCGCCTTTCGCTGTCAGGATGGTGACACGGTTGGTTGCCGTTCCGAATCCGGCGCCTTCTTCTTTCAGGCTGTTTGCTACAATCATATCCGCGCCTTTTTTCTCCAGTTTGGCGCGGCTGTTCTCAACCAAATCCCGGGTTTCCATGGAAAATCCGCAAAGAACCTGGTGTTCCCCGCGGTGGCTCCCAAGATAGGCCAGAATGTCCTGCGTGCGGCTGAGATGCAGGGTGAGTTCCCCGTCCCGCTTTTTGATTTTATCTTCGGCTGCCGTTTCGGGCCGGTAGTCGGCCACGGCGGCGCACTTGATGATCAGTTCCTGTTCCTGCGCGCGGGAGACCACCGCGTCAAACATCTCCTGCGCACTCACCACCGGCACAGCCTCCACGCCGGCGGGTGGTTCCAGTGCGGTTTTGCCCGTCACTAAAGTAACTCGTGCGCCCCGCCTGCCGGCGGCCGCCGCCAGCTCATAACCCATCCTGCCGGTGGAATGGTTGCTGATGAATCGCACCGGGTCAATCGCCTCCTGCGTCGGTCCCGCCGTAACAAGCACCCGCAGGCCCTGAAGGTCGTGCGGTGTCAGCGCCTTGTGCACCGCCTCAAACAGCACCGGCGGGTTCGGCATACGCCCCCTGCCGATATCGCCGCAGGCAAGCCAGCCGCTGTCCGGCTCGACGATTTCAACGCCGAACTCCCGCAGCGTTTGCAGATTCCGCTGCGTAATGGGGTTGTCATACATGCCCACATTCATGGCGGGCGCAATGATTTTGGGGCAGGAAGCCGCAAGGAATGTCGTTGTGAGCATGTCATCCGCAATCCCCGCCGCTATTTTTGCAATGACGTTGGCGGTCGCGGGAGCAATCAGAAACACATCGGCCTTTTTGGCGAGCGCCACATGCTCCACGTGATACTCGAAATTGCGGTCAAACGTATCCAGAGAAACCCTGCGGTTTGTCAGCGTCTCAAAAGTCAGGGGCGTCACAAACTCCGCCGCATTCTTCGTCATGATCACATGCACTTCGGCGGCCGTTTTGCCAAGGTCGCTCGCAAGCTGCGCGGCCTTGTACGCGGCAATGCCGCCGCTGACCCCCAATACGATCGTTTTCCCTTCAAACATCTAAATTCCTCCCGCCGCAATCTGCGCGTGTATGTTGAAAACAGCCCTGCTTTAACAGGGCTGCAATGGAATCGTTCAGTTTTCTTTCATACTCAGCTTATATCTTCCGTTGGAAAACTCTTCGATCGCCTTTTTCACCGGTTTCTCCTCAAGGATGATCTTTTCTTCCTCGGCTTCCTCCGCAATTTCGCGGGCACGCTTTGCAACAGCGACAACAAAAGCGTAGCAGCTTTCATTGGGTTTAATCATGGACGCCATGGACGGTCTGAGCATATTCATATCAATCACTCACTTTTTGAATTAATTTTTTCATATTCTTAGTCTGGCATTTTGCCGCCGTTACAATGCATGATAATTCCTCACGGGCATTTTCCACATTGTCATTGATAATCACATAATCGTATTCCATTGCATGCCGCATTTCCTCACGGGCCGTGTTTAACCGGATCTCAACAACTGCCGGAGGTTCGGTTCCACGATTGGTCAGCCGCCTCTGCAAGACCTCAAAAGAGGGAGGAAGCACAAAAATAAACACGGCGTCAGGAAACGTTTTTTTAATCTTCATAGCCCCCTGCACTTCGATCTCCAGAAAGACATCCAGCCCTTCCATTAAATGCTTTTCCACTTCCGCCCGGGGAGTGCCGTAATAATTACCGCTGTATTGTGCATATTCAAGAAGGCCGCCGTTCTCAATCAGATTTTTAAACTGTTCAGCGCTGAGAAAGTGGTATTCCACGCCTTCCGTCTCGCCGGGCCTGGGGGCACGTGTTGTAGCGGAAACCGAAAGCACTGCATTTTCATGCGCTTTCAGGTAAGGCCCCAAAATCGTTCCCTTGCCTACTCCAGAGGGGCCGGAATAGACGTAAAGCATACCGGTTTTACTCATCCTCTTCATCCTCATCGTCGTCCTCATCCACCAGACGGTTTGCAACTGTTTCCGGCTGCACAGCTGAAAGGATCACATGGTCAGAATCTGTGATGATCACCGCGCGGGTGCGTCTGCCATATGTCGCGTCCACCAGTGTTCCCCGGTCGCGGGCATCCTGAATGATACGCTTGATCGGAGCGGATTCCGGGCTGACAATTGCGACCAGCCGGTTTGCACAAACCATGTTGCCGAAACCGATATTAATCAATTTCATGATGTGTCCCCCTACTCAATATTCTGAATCTGCTCGCGGATTTTTTCAACTTCGCTTTTCATATCCACGACAATTTGCGCAATTGAAACATCCTGCGCTTTGGAGCCTATGGTGTTCACCTCACGATTGATTTCCTGCACCAGAAAGTCCAGTTTCCGTCCGACAGGCACGTCGTGCGTAAGAATATCCCGGAACTGCGCGATATGGCTGGAAAGCCGAACGGTTTCCTCATCCACCGCAATCCGGTCGGCAAAGATAGCAGCTTCTGTGATAATGCGCCCTTCGTCAAGCTGGCGGTCAGCCAGAACCTCCGCAATTTTTGCGGTCAGGCGGTCACGGTAGGCCTGCACTGTCCGCGGGGATTGCTCCACGACAATGGCGACCCGTGACTCGATAAACGCAAGCCGCGCCAGAAGGTCCGCCTTCAGGCGCTCCCCTTCGACCGTGCGCATCGCTACAAACTTTGCTACCGCTTCGTCTGCAACTGTTTTGACCGCACGCCAGACGGCCTCTTCGTCCTCCGGCTCCTTGCTCACTGTAAAAATATCGGAAAAACGGGAAATCGAACTCAAAGTAAGATCATCCTGCAAATGATATTCATGTCCAAGATCACGCAGCGACCGCACATAGGCACCCGCCAGCCCCCGATTGATCTCTACATTGACATTTCCGTCGTCAAAAGACTGAAGGATAACGCCAATCTCCACTTTTCCGCGTGAAATCTGACCTTGTACATAGCTTTTCAATTTCTCTTCCACATAGCCGTACATGCGCGGCACCCGCGCAGAAAACTCAAAAAAACGGTGATTGACCGACTTTATCTCTACGGTAATGTCACGTCCGTCAATCTGCCGCTGGGCGCGTCCGTAGCCTGTCATGCTTCTGATCATGTGCATTACCGCCTTCATTATTTTATCCCGGCAGCGGCTCGGAATCCGCTGTTTTATATCCTCTTATTCTATCTGAATTTAACCGTTTTGTCAATTTTTGCATTCTAAATCTGTAAACACAAAGCACACCTCTTCAGGTAGGAAAAGTCCCTCACCTGTCAGGTGAGGGACTGTAACGCTTAAACTTATGCGGGATGAACTTTATTTTCCTTGTCGGCGTGTTTTCCGTCGACACCATATTTTTGATTTTTACGGGTTTCAAAGAATTTCGGCGCCACCTGCGGGAACATTGCCATGGTCAAAACGTCCTCGTCCTGCTCAAGGTATTCCTGCGGGAATTCAGCACGCAATTTATCCAGTTCCGGAGCAATCAAATCAGCCGGACGGCAGTCGATCGGCTGCTCGTCACCGAGAATCTGTTTGCGGAACTCAGCGGAAATCGGAGCCGGAGTCTTGCCATATTCGCCCTTCACAAGACCGCGGAATTCTTTGGTAACCATCTTGTAGCGCTCGCCCATGATCACGTTGAACACCGCCTGGGTGCCCACGATCTGGGAAGTCGGCGTTACCAGCGGAGGATAGCCGGAGTCCTTGCGGACATTTGGAATTTCTTTGAGCACATCCTCAAACTGGTCTTCCTTGCCTGCCTGCTTGAGCTGGGAAACCAGGTTGGACAGCATGCCGCCGGGAACCTGATAAAGCAGGGTGTTGGCGTCTACGCCCATGACCTTTGGAGAAAGCAGGCCATTGTCCAGATATTTCTGGCGCAGCTTGGCAAAATGTGCGCGGACGACATCCAGTTTCTTGAGGTCAAGTCCGGTATCGTACGGGGTTCCCTGCAAAGCGGCAACCATTGATTCCGTCGCCGAATGCGAGGTGCCAAGTGCCAACGGGGACATCGCGGTATCGATGATATCCACGCCTGCTTCAATCGCCTTCAGGCAGGACATGGAGGCCAGACCCGAGGTGTAATGGGTGTGCAGGTTAACCGGAATCTTCAGCTGACTCTTCAACGCGGTTACCAGCTCCGTGGCAGTCGTAGGACTGATGAGGCCCGCCATATCCTTGATGCAGATGGAATCTGCTCCGGCATCTTCCAGCTGCTTGGCATAGTTGACGAAATAGTCAACGTTATGCACCGGGCTGGTGGTGTAGGAGATTGCCGCCTGCATATGGGCGCCCATTTTCTTAGTCGCTTTGATTGCGGTTTCAAGGTTGCGGATATCGTTCAACGCATCAAAGATACGGATAATATCGATTCCGTTGTCAACCGACTTCTGAACAAAATATTCGACCGCGTCGTCCGCATAGTGGCGGTAGCCGAGCATATTCTGTCCGCGAAACAGCATCTGCAGCTTCGTGTTCGGCATGTTTTTGCGTATCACGCGCAGTCTTTCCCACGGATCCTCGTCGAGGAAACGGATGCAGGAGTCAAACGTCGCACCGCCCCAGCACTCGCAGGAATAGAATCCCACTTCGTCCATGGCGGGCAGAATCGGGAGCATCTCCTCCAGACGCATGCGTGTCGCAATTAGGGACTGATGCGCGTCGCGCAGGATCGTTTCACAGATTTTTACCTTTTGAGCCATCTTGTCATACCTCCCCTTAACCGATGGAGATCAGCAGATCATTCGAATTGACGGTGTCGCCTTTTTTCACATGCACGCCGACAACAGTTCCGCTGGCGGGGGCAAAGATCTCGTTTTCCATCTTCATAGCTTCCAGAATGAGCAGCAGGTCATTTTCTTTCACCTGGTCGCCCTCTTTTACTTTCACATCCAGGATGTTGCCGGGCATTGGTGCGTTCACCTTGGTCGCGCCGGCGGGAGCTGCTGCCGGGGCAGCAGGTGCGGGAGCAGCGGCGGGAGCCGGAGCGACAGCGGGGGCTGCGGCGGGAACCGGAGCGGCAGCAGGAGCAGCAACAGGAGCAGCAGCGCCGGCTGCAAGCTCATCCACCTGCACGTCATACGCTCTGCCATTGACAGTTATATTAAATCTTTTCATGATAGGATCCTCCTTATATCATTTGTTTCTCAGCAAACTTAAAACGCAGCTATGCGCATATTACATCGGGATATTGCCGTGTTTCTTCGGCAGAGTGGTCATCCGTTTTCCGGCCAGCATATCCAGCGCGGAAATGACAACGGAACGGGTCTCAGCGGGATCAATCACATCGTCGATATGGCCTTTCGCGGCAGCCGCGTAAGCGGATGCATCGTTGGCGGCATAGTCGGCCTCAGCCTGCTGACGGGTTACCTCGGCTGTGATTCTGTCGCCGCCAAGGAAGGCAATCGTGGTGGCGGGAGACAGAGCGCAGATGGTGGCCGTCGGCCATGCTACGGTATAGTCCGAATTGGAAGCGCGGCCTGCTAAAGTAATATAAGCGGAACCATACGCTTTGCCGACTACAACCGCAACCTTGGGGGTCGTAGCCTCTGCATAAACATGGGCGAGCTTGGCGACTTCACGGACACCGCCGCGGAAGCCCTGATCCGGAACCGGAGCAAACGCTTCGCAGTTGACAACCGTGATCACCGGAATCTGGAAGGAATCGCAGATTGTGACAAAGCGGGCGATCTTGGAGGCGCCTCCGGAGCAGATCGTGCCGCTGTTGGAAGCCACAACCACGCCTACCGAGGAACCGGCAATGGTGGCAAGCCCAACACGCGCGCGGCTGCTGGAATAATCCGCCTGAAGTTCCATCAGACTATCTGCATCCACGATATTTTTCGCAATTTCAAAAATATCTGCGCCGCCGATATTGGCAGCAGCGGAAGAAAGAGCCAGCTCACCGCCGGAAACCGCGTTGAAATCGCACATCGGCGCAGCGGAAAGATTGTTGGAAGGCAGCAGAGAAATCAGTCTGCGGGCAGCAGAGATTGCCTCGGCATCATCCTTCTTCACAAGGTGAGCAACACCGGAGCTGGCAGCATTCGCGGCATTGCTGGCGCTGTCAATATCTCCGGTCGTCAGGAACAGCTCCGCCTTTTCGCTCATCACGACAAAATCGGCGGACGCGGCGATCAGTGCCGCGCTGCCTGCGCAAACGCCGAGCACCAGAGAAATCTGGGGCACAACACCGGAAAGATTGTTGCTCCAGCAGAGCATTTCGCCGTAAGCATCCATTGCGTCAAGCCCTTCAGCGACCGCTGCACCGTTGGAATCATAAATTCCAACGACCGGCGCCCCTGTTTTAAGAGCCAGCTCGTAGATTTTTTTGATTTTAGAACCCTGCGCGGCACCGACTGCACCGTTTTTTTGTGTGGAATCCTGTGAGAATGCGTATACAGGGCTGCCTTCAACGAGGCCGTATCCTGTAATGACGCCAGCGCCATCGCAGCCGGTTTTCACCAAAGCCCCAACCTCAACAAAGCTGTCGGGATCAAACAGCGCCGTCAGTCTTTCGCGGGCAGCAGTTGCCTTCAGTGCTTCCTTGCGTGCGTCGGCCAGTGTCATAGCCTTGTCACTCATGTTTTGTTCCTCCTATCTGAATCAAAAACTAACGTTATTTACTCATTTTGGACTTTTTCCCCAAAAAAAGTTCAAAATGCAACCACGTTAAAGTATACACGTTTTTCCCCTAAATAACAAGCATCTTTCTTCATTTTCTGATATAAAATTAACATCTTATTCACCCTTTGGAGAATTCTAACAGAGGATGCAAAAATGCGGGCGCGCAATGCGCCCGCATTCATCAGGTTGAACAGTGTTTTCGGGCAAAAAACTCTGCAAGACTGAATTCTTCGCCAATCCGGTATCCCAGTTTTGTCAGCGCAAACTGAATCTCCTGCGGAATCCCCTGACCGAGTCTCGCCGTTTTTGCACCCGCCTTCAGCTGCGTGTTAAAAGCGGCACGCGCAATCCCATCAATCATTGGGATATCTATCCGGCGCCCGGTATCAACCCCGCACAGGGTGCAGCAGCCGCCCGGCGCTGTGAAAAAAGCGGCGGTCGCAAGCACGTCCTCCCCTTTATAAGCGGCATAGGCAAATGCCCCTTTTTCAAAAACACTAAAACTCCCACAGACACGTTCCGCGAGCCGCGGGTCGGTAATTCGTTTGATTAAAAACATGCAGTCTCTTCCCCTTTTGACAACCTTGCGCATTATTTCTTCTGCGCTGCATTGCGCAGCGCGGTCAGCTCTGACGGCTTAAGCTCCCGCCATTCACCGGGCGGCAGCATCCCGAGCTTGAGCGGACCGATGGAAATGCGCTTCAGCCGCGCAACCTCCAGCCCGACAGCTTCGCACATGCGGCGTACCTGGCGGTTGCGTCCTTCGGATATCGTAATTTGCAGCACAACGCGGCCTTCTTGCTTTTCCAGCACCAGGACGGTCGCGGGCAGGGTCATTTTGCCATCAATCATAAGACCCGCACCCATTTGTGCCGCCTGCTCGTCGGTGATGCTCGGGCGCACCGTTACACGGTAGGATTTGCTGATATGGTTGGACGGATGCATCACAAGGTTGGCGAAGTCCCCGTCGTTGGTCATGAGCAGCAGCCCTTCGCTGTTCCGGTCAAGACGGCCCACCGGATACACCTTGCTGGGGGCGTCCTTGACGAGATCGGTAACACAGCGGCGGCCGAGCTCATCGGCTGTTGTTGTTACAAACCCGCGCGGTTTATGAAGCATGATGTAAAAATTATTCTTCTTTTTTTGCAGCATGACACGCACGCCGTCTACTGTGATGACGTCCCGCGTCGGATTTACGGGGTTGCCCAGCACCGCTGGACGGCCGTTAATGGTAATGCGGCCCGCGCGTATGGCATCCTCCGCCTTTCTGCGGGACAGAATCCCATTATCTGAAAGCACTTTTTGGATGCGAATCCCTTTAACTACCATGTTTTTTGCACCTGTTCCTTCCATGACTCACGTCATTGACTGATTCTATTCTTTTCCATTTTGTGTTTATAAAGCGGTTAGCCTTGGTCCCCAAACAGCCGTTCCAGCAGGTTGGACTTCTGCGAAACCCTGACTGTCTTTCCAAGCGTCAGCGGGAGCTCCAGCACCGGCTCCCCGCCCAGGCAGACAGAAAGATTCCCCACCACCTGCCCTCGTTCCACCGGCGCAAACAGAAGCGGTTCCGCGGTCACATCCACAGTGACGGCTTCCCCCTCGAGCACCGCAAGCTTGGGCGGCTTTTCATAGACTGCCCGCACCTTGAGGGCTGTTCCGCCCATCACCGGAATCTGGACATCCGGCATAATCTTTGCAACGTTGGTGAGATTCAAGCGGCTGAAATAACTGTCATACAGTTTTTCGTGGACGTTCCAGTCATCCGAACAGCTGAGTGTGACTGCAATCAACTTGATGCCGTCCCGCTCGGCACAGGAAACCAGGCACCTGCCGGCGGCTGTTGTATAGCCTGTTTTTACGCCTACCGTCCCCTCGTAACTGCGCAGCAGCCGGTTATGGTTCTGCATCCAGCGGTTATAGGGTGGATTTCCATACTGCACCACCGCTTTGCTTTGGGAGCAGATCTCGGCGAAAAGTGGGTTTTTCAGCGCTTCGCGCGCGAGCAGCGCCATATCATAGGCGGTGGAATAGTGGTTCGGGTCATTCAGCCCCGAGGGAGTCACAAAATGAGTGTCCTCAAGACCGATTTCCGCTGCGCGCCCATTCATCAAGCCGGCAAATTCCGGAAGGCTCCCCGCAATCCGCATCGCAGCGGCATTGGCGGCATCGTTGCCGGACGGCAGCAGCATTCCATAGGCCAGTGCCCGCAAGGAAACACTGTCCCCCTCCAGCAGACCCATGGAAGAACCCTCCACATGGACCGCGGCGGTGTTCACGGTAAAATAATCGTCCAGACGCTCCTGCTCCAACGCGATCAGAGAGGTCATGATTTTGGTGGTTGAAGCCATTGGAAGCCGCAGATGCGCATTCTGCGCAAACAGCAGCCGTCCCGTTCCGGCATCCAGCAGCACCGCGCCTTTGGCCTTAATTTCATCGGCTGCGCCAGGCGGTGTGCCATTTACGGCAGGCGCAGCCTGCGCATCGGTCAGCCGCATGCCCAAAAACAAAACTAAAAAACCTACCAGAAGCCCTATCAGTCTTTTTGCCATCATCTATCACCCGCAGCTTAAAATAAGATACAGGTTATTTGTATGCGGCAACAGACGCCGACATTACCGGGAGTCATTTCCCTAGGCCTGCGCGGAATCCTTGTCTTCCTTTGGTTCCTTTTTATCTTTTTTAAACATTGCGCCCAGCTTGTCCACCATTTCAGGCATCAGGCTGACCATACGGTCGGCAGTATTCTTGCTGTTGTCCATCTGAAGCAAAGAGACCGCGCCATCCTTGATCACAAGAAACCCGAGCGGCTGCACAGAGACGCCGCCGCCCGCGCCGCCGCCGAACAGCTCCGTTTGCTTATTCGTCGGCAGATCGGAGCCGCCGGAAGCGAAACCGAAGCTCACCTTGGAAATGGGGATAATGACGATTCCGTCCGGCGTCGTAATTTGATTGCCGATAATGGTGTCCGCGTCCACAAGCGAACGCAGATTCTGCATTGAGCTGTCAAGCAACCCGTTAATCGGGTGACCCTCGTTAGCCATTTGAATTCCTCCCAGCGATTATTCCTGTTGAAGTTTCTTTCTGTGGATGGTTTTGACCAAAAACGCCGCAAATATACGAACCGCCGCAACAAGCGCGACAATCGGCATCAGGCGGCCGCGCATCTCAAAATCCACAGAACCGTTTCCCGAAACAAAGTCCGGCCGGATTTCAATTTCGGGGTTTTTCAGATTCATAAAGTTTTTGGCGAGCGCATAAGCGGAATAAACCGCAGCGTTGCATTTGCCGTAGTCGATCGCCGTATCCGCGGCGTCCTCACCGGCAACTATCATCGAAAGCCGCACCCGGTAGATCCGAAAGCGGCGGACAACCATTCCCGCTCCGCCCTTCAGCGAAGAAAGCAGATCCGCCACAATGCCCAGCATCTGGGAAAATTCCAGCGGCTTCTTCTCTTTTTTAGGGTGGGGTTTATCAGCTTTTTTTGCGCGGGTATCTACATCAGTTGTTTTTCGTTCTGCAGCTTTCAGCAGGTCAATCTGAAAGAAAAGCCAGCGCAAAACACCGACAGGCGTTTTACCGGTGCAATAACGCAGGATGAGCCGCACTGGAACGCACAGGAGCAACAGAATGGCAGCCAGTATGCCCAACAGGACGTATCCCACAACCGCCACCATTTTCAACCTCCCCCTGCGCTTATACTCAATTCTCCGGTTCTACGATTTCTTCAAATGCAACCTGTCCTTCCAACACACCGGCCGGGAGCGGCTCCGGTTCTTCCGCCGACGGAAGCGCGGGGAGTTCGTCCAGACTTTCCAGACCGAAGCAGCGCAAAAAATGAGTGGATGTCCGATAGGCAATCGGCCGTCCGGGCAGTTCCAGCCGTCCCGCCTCCTCCACAAGCTGCTTCTCAATCAGGGAATTTACGACGCCGGAACTGTCTACACCTCGAACCTGCTCCACAAACGCGCGGGTAACCGGCTGGTTATAGGCAATCACGGCCAGCACTTCCAATGCTGCCTGAGACAACGGAATGTTTTTGCGCAGCTCCAGCGCCTCCCTGATTACCGGCGCGAAGTCGGCCGTTGTACAAAGCTGGAGCTTGTCCCCCAGCAGCAGGATTTCAAGCGGTATGCCGGCGTCTTCCAGCGAATCACGCAGATGCGGCAGATACCGCGTCACCGTTTCTTCATCTGCCCCGATTGCCTGCGCAACCCTTGTGATTTCAACAGGGTCGCCGCCCGCAAACAGGATGGCAAGTATTTGTTTTTGCGGCAAATCTATCATGTCAGTTCCTCCGACCGGCTGTGTTTGGGCTGCCGGCTGCGGTCAAAGCAGACCTCCGACCCATTCAGGGTAATCCGTTTGGCCTTTACCAGTTCAAGAACCGCCAGGAATGTCGCCACAAGCTCGCTTCGGTCTGTGCTTGACTCAAACAGGCTGACATAAGAAGTTTTCCCATGGCGGTACAGACATTTCAGAATATGGATGATGCGGGACCCGACGGACACCACCCGCCTTGACACAATGCCTGTAAATGCTTTGGCGGGAGGGGGAAGGCGCCGCATGCCGCGTCCTACCGCGTCGCGGTAGGCGGCACATAAAACACCAACGGAATGGGTGAGCCGATAGGCGGCATCCACCTCCACCGAAGACGGCGGGTGAACAAAATTGCGGTACATCCGGTTTTGCTCCCCCAGCTTTGCCGCAACCTGCTTGCAAACCTGATATTCCAGCAGCTGCCCCTGTAATTCCGCCTTCAGCTGGGAGCCCTCTTCTTCATGCTTTGGAAGCAGCATCACCGTCTTGATATAAACCAGCCGCGATGCCATTTCGATGAACTCGCTCGAAATTTCCAGCCCGCCGGTATTCAGCCCGTTCATATAGAAAAGGTACTGTTCCAGCAGCTCGGAAATCGAGATGTCATAAATATCAAGCTTATGCTTGGAAATCAAATAGAGCAGCAGGTCTAAAGGCCCTTCAAATTCCGCAGTTTTAAAATTCAGCTTTTCCATATTCTTGCCCGTTACAGCAGCATATTTGCAAGGATATCCACAAATCCGGTAATAAAATCCAAAAACCGGTAGATTACATTGGTAAGCAGTGTCAACGGCAGGGAAAGAATATTTGTAAACATCATGACGGCGAACAAGCCGAGGAAGATATAACGGCTGTATTGGGCAACCACATAATCCCAGCGTGCCGGCAGAAAATAGGCCAAAATGTGATATCCGTCCAAAGGCGGCACGGGCAAAAGGTTGAATACAGCCAGCGAAATATTGATGCTCACCATCATGGAGAGAATCGTGGTAATGATCTGGACTGCGTTGCCCATGGGAATGTTCATCAGCATCAGCACAAGGGCAATGATTTTATAGACCAACAGCAAAATGGTTGCCATCAGCACGTTTGCGGCAGGGCCTGCCAGCGAGGTGAGCGCCATGCCCGCGCGCATGGATATATTACGCGAAAACTTAGTGGGGTTGACCGGAACCGGCTTTGCCCAGCCAAATCCAGTAAGCAGGATTAAAATCGTCCCAAGCGGGTCCAAGTGCGCCAGCGGATTCAGGTCAAGCCGTCCCTGATGGCGCGCAGTCTGGTCACCAAGCTTGTCAGCCACCCAACCGTGCGCAAATTCATGCACCGGCATGGAAGTAAACAGCACAATCAGTCGGGCAAAATAAATAAATAAACGATCAGGCGAAAAGTATCCCATAGTTTCTCCTTGTCTCATCTATAAAATGTCATAGATCCCTAGTCTAATAGGATTATTATACCGGAAATCCGGCTAAAATACAAGCAAATTCACTGTAAATTCACACACGGTTGCGGAATAATAAAAAAAATATGAAAAAAAGCTTGCTTTTCCTATGCCGATCTGATAAAATATCAATGTTGACCCCGAAAGAGAGTTTTAATCCGTTCCAGATAGAGGAGGTGCAGACACATGGCAAAATGCGACATCTGCGGAAAAGGTGTTACTTTCGGAATTAAGGTTTCCCATTCTCATAGACGTTCTAACAGAACTTGGAAACCTAACGTTCAGCGTGTTAAGGCGATTATCGACGGTACCCCCCGCCACATTCACGCCTGCACCCGCTGCTTGCGTTCCGATAAAATTACCCGCGCAATCTAAAATTTGCAACTGAAAGCCTTCCGTGTGAACGGGAGGCTTTTTTGTTTGCTATTGATGGACAGGAAAGCAGGCCGCCTTCGGGCGGTCTGCATTCCTGTTTCGTTATTTTATTTGACCAGCCAGTTTGATTCAGCTTCATGCCGCTTGGAACGCCCCATCAGCGCGCTGATGGCCTCCTCGGGCGGCTTATTCTCATATAAAACCGCGTAGACCTGTTCTATAATCGGCATTTCCACCTCAAATTTCCGAGCAAGCTCCCACGCACATTTCGTGGCAGTGTAGCCTTCCACCGTCATGCCGATCTCCTCAATGGCCTGCAAAGCAGTTTTGCCTTGTCCAATCAGGATTCCCGCACGGCGGTTGCGTGAATGCATGCTGGTGCAGGTGACAATCAGGTCACCAATGCCGGAAAGCCCGGCAAAGGTTTGTGATTTTGCACCCATTGCAACACCCAGCCGCGCAATCTCGGTGATGCCGCGGGTCATGAGCGCCGCTTTGGAATTATCTCCAAGCTCCAGCCCGTCGGTGATACCGGCGGCCAGCGCAATGACGTTCTTCACCGCTCCGCCGAGCTCTACGCCGATTACATCATCATTTGTATAAATGCGCAGGGTTGGGTTCATCAGAATGTCCTGCACAAATTCAGCCGCAGTCTGGTCGTCCGACGCGGCAACTACCGTTGTAGGCACCCCTCTGGCAACTTCTTCCGCGTGGGACGGTCCGGAAATCATCACCCGCGGATTTTCCGGCAGTTCCTCGCCGATCACCTGCGCAAGCGGTTTCAGTGTTTCTGGCTCAAACCCTTTTGCCACGCAGGAGATTACCGTTTCAGGCGCAAGATGGCCCTTGAGCGACGCGCAGGCGCTGCGCACAGCGAAAGACGGCGTCGCCACAACCACCAGATCCGCATCAATCTTCTCCGGCAGCTTCCAAGTCATTTGCACAGACATTGGAATTACAATCCCCGGCAGGAGCTTTTTATGCTCACGCTCACTGGACAGCGTCTCGATCTCCTTCTGAAACGGAGAATACAGCGTCACTTCCTGCCCATTCTGATCGCACATAACGGACAGCGATGTTCCAAACCCGCCCGCTCCGCATATAAACAGTTTTGCCATTTACCAATACCTCCAACTTAATTACTGCTCCGATTTCTGTTCAGTCACCTTTTTCGTGCCGAACCTGTATTCCGTTCCGTTCAGCAGCCTTTTAATGTTGGCACGATGCATCCAGATTCCCATCGCGCTGATCAGCAACGAAAAGAACAGATCAAACTGATAGAGTTTGGAGGACAACAAGTTGACAATCGTTATTAAAATCGGGAAAATCAGAAAACCAATCACCGATGCCAATGAGACTATCTTCACCCAGAATACAAACGGCACGATCAAGATCACGATGATCGAAAAAACCAGAGGATTCAGCATTATCAATACGCCAAGGCTGGCGAGAACGCCTTTGCCGCCCTTGAAATGAAAATACAGCGGAAAGACATGGCCGAGAATCACAAACAGACCGGCGACATATCCTCCATCAAACAGAACGGGTGCCGTCCCGTCAGCGGCAAGGCGGAAAATGATACGCCCCAGCGCGACCGCCACAACCCCTTTGCCAAAGTCCCCAAGTGCCGTGAAGAAGGCCAACTTTTTCCCATAGGTACGCAGTATGTTGGTCATTCCGGCATTGCCGCTACCGTGTGTGCGCACATCATCCTGGGCGCACAGGCGGGATATGATTACAGCAAAGCTGACACTTCCGATCAGGTAAGCTACCGCTGCCGTCAGAAAAGCCGACATCCAAAATTGACCCGTTGACAGTAACCCCATTCGTTTCACCTCATTCAGTGCGGCCGCATGGGCGGACGCATTCTTTCATATTCAGCCGCGCGGCGGGTCGGGGTGGTTATCAGTCCTTATCGCCGCGTTCACGCACAATGACCCTGACCGGGGTTCCCTCAAGGCCGAAGGTCTCCCGGATTTGGTTTTCCAGATACCGCTGATAAGAAAAATGAAACAGCCCCTTGTTGTTGCAAAAAAAGACAAATGTCGGGGGTCTTGTGCTCGCCTGTGTGCAGTAGAAAATGCGCAGGCGTTTTCCTTTGTCTGTCGGCGGCTGAACCCGGGCGGCCGCATTGGCAAGCAGGTCGTTGAGCTTGCCTGTGGAAATGCGCATCGCATTCTGCGCGTTCACGAAGTGAATCAGTTCATACAATTTATCGACGCGCTGGCCGGTCTTGGCAGAAATAAAGATAAACGGCACATAAGACATAAAGGAGAAATCCATTTCGAGTTTTTTGCGGAACTCCTGCATGGTTCTGTCGTCTTTTTCAATCGCATCCCATTTGTTGACCGCCACGATGCAGGCTTTTCCCTGGTCGTGCGCATATCCCGCCACCTTGCTGTCCTGCTCGGTGAAGCCGATAGTCGCGTCCAGCACAATGACACAGACCTCGCTGCGGTCCACCGCCATATAGGCACGTAGAACACTGTACCGCTCAATTTCCTCGTCCACACGGGATTTTCGGCGGATGCCCGCCGTATCAATAAAGATAAATTTGCCGTATTGGTTCTCCACCATCGTATCGGTCGCGTCGCGGGTGGTGCCCGCAACATCCGACACAATCACCCGTTCCTCTCCTGCCATGCGATTTACCAGCGAGGATTTGCCCACATTGGGCTTGCCGATGATTGCGACACGGACGGCATCCTCATCGTATTCCTCTGACTTATCAAAGTCAATCAGATCATAGCAGGCATCCAGAAGGTCACCAGTTCCATGTCCGTGAACCGAGGACACCGCAATCGGGTCGCCCAGCCCTAAATTATAAAATTCATAGAATTCCGGCTTCGGCTCGCCCAGCTGGTCGCTTTTATTTACACAGAGCACGATCGGTTTGCCGCTTTTTTGCAGCATGACGGCAACGTCCTGATCGGTGGCGGTCACGCCTGTCTGCACATCGACCACAAAGATAATCACGTCGGCGCGCTCGATTGCGAGCTGCGCCTGCCGGCGCATCTGTGACAAAATCGAATCGGTCGAATGCGGCTCAATGCCGCCCGTATCCACCAGCATCACGGTTTTGTTCCGCCACTCGCACTCATAATAAATCCGGTCGCGCGTAACGCCGGGCGTGTCCTGCACAATAGATACACGCACACCCACCAGTTTATTGAATAGGGTCGATTTCCCCACATTGGGGCGCCCCACTATGGCGATCAATGGTTTGGACATCCTGTTTCCTCCATCTTTCTCATCTGCCGGTCATGGCATCATAAAGCTGCCAGCCGTCGTTGTCCACCGGTTTCACAGGTGCGCAGAGCGCGCTTTCCAGCTGTTCCACCGTCATATCATCCAAAAATTTATCCCGCTCGCGCCGCAGCATGACCGATGGCAAAAGCAGCTGACTGCCAATTCGCCTGCCTTTCATCTGTGCGACGATATCCTGCCCGGTAATCAAACCGGCTACATTAATAGATTCCCCGAAAAATCGGTTCACAATCGCGTGCACTTCAATTTTTAGGCTCGGCTTCTTTGCCATCGCACGTCCCGCCAGCGTCTGAATCAGCGGGTAAGCCGCCGTGCCGGTCAGGATCGTCAAGTCGGCGCGGGCATCGGAACTTTCGTCCTGCTCCATCGCGTCCATAAATTCGCTTTCCAGAAGCGCCAGAACGCCGACGCCATCCTCCAGCTGATCAAATCTACCGTAATACTCCGGCGGCGGCACCGACTGCTGCGCCTTCAGAAAAAATTCATCAGAAGGATAGGCAACGCGTTCGCCGTGCTTTTCCACCATTTCTTCTGCAAACCGGTGGATGATCTCAATCGTCTGCGCGGCGCGTTCGCGGTCATACGGCTGCAATCCCGGGAGATTCTCTCGGTAACGGGTAAGCCCCACAGGAACACACGCGATGCTCTGCAGGCCGGGATACAGCGCGCCAAGATCCCTGAGGGTTTGCTCCAGGGCGGGGCCGTCATTCAGCCCCGGGCACAGCACCAGCTGGCTGTTGACCTGAATGCCCGCTTCGCACAGCTTATTGATAAAGCGAAGGCTGTCCGCAGCCGCCGGATTCTTCATCATTTTGACACGCAGCGTCGGGTCTGTGGTATGCACCGAGATGTTCACCGGAGAAATCTTCATCTTTATAATACGGTCGATATCCTCATCCGTCAAGTTGGTAAGTGTAATATAGTTGCCGAATAAGAACGACATCCTGCTGTCGTCATCCTTAAAATACAGGGATTTGCGCATTCCTTTCGGCATCTGGTCCACAAAACAGAACACGCATTTATTTTTGCACGCATGCTGCTTATCCATCAGATAAGTCTCAAATTCCAGGCCGATATCCTCGTATTCCCCTTTTTGCAGGGATGCAGAAAAAGGCGCACCCGAACGAAGCAGGTGCAGCACAATCTTTCGGCTGGTCACATAAAACCGGTAATCCAGCACGTCGTTGATCTTGTTTTCATCAATAGCAAGCAGGACATCCCCCGCAAGGATCCCCGAAAGGTCTGCATGGGAACCCTGCTCCACCGACTGAATCAGAACTGGCATCGTTTTTCTCCCTTTAAATTGTAACCCACAGGGAAAAGAAAACGGAGGTGGAAAACCTTCCACCTCCGTTGAACTCACTATGGATTAGGCCTCGACTTTGATTACTTCTTTGTCTTTGTAGTAACCGCAGTTTCCGCAAACCTGATGAGGAGTCTTCAGCTCTCCGCAGTGTGTGCATTTTGAAAATGCAGGGGCATCCAGCTTCCAGACATTGGAACGTCTTTTGTTCTTGCGCGCTTTGGAACTTTTTCTCTTTGGTACTGCCATTTCATGGCACCCCCTTCAAATCAATACTATGATAGGATTGCCTGTGCCTGCGCACAGGCACCACTTTTTGCCGTTATTCCTGCAACAATTCCCGAAGCTTCTCGAGCCGCGGATCACGTGGCTTTCGCTCACAACCGCAGTCCCCGTTGTTCAGGTTTTTGCCGCAGACAGGACACAGCCCCTTGCAGCCTTCGTCACACAAAATCGAAGTGGGGAGTTCGAGGAGAATATCGGAAGAAGCCAGCTCTGCCAAATCAAGCCGACCATCCGGTACTACTATAAACTCATCGTTATCCTCACGGTTCAGGGATAAAACCATAATGTGTGAAAACTTCATCTGCCATGGACGGACAAGCGACGTAAGACACCGATCGCACGCCACATCCAAGTGAAAGTCTGCTGCATAGCTCACGCTGACAATTCCGGCACGGTTTTCCGCCCGACCGGTCACTTTCACCGGTCCGTCGAACAGTTTCCTTCCCCATCGGACAACATTACCCAAATCAAGCGCACAGCCAAATTCAAATGACTCGCCCTCGTTGTCAAACAGTTTGGAAAGGTCAATGATCATGCGGTTTCCTCCGTTCGGTCTCGCGCAGGGGCTCACATTTGTAAGTCGAGACATAATATCCCCTAACAAATGTCACGCAAATTATTATAGTCGGTTTAGCCCAAATTGTCAAGCATCCTCTCATGAAAAGGTGCCCGAAACAGGAAACTTTTAAACATTTTAAGAAATTTCTTTTTTATTGTTACAATAAAAGGAAATGCCCGCCAGACGCAGGCATTTCCTCTGCTATTTCTGCGCGGCTCCGGTGAATTCAGCCGGAACCCGGGCAGAATGCTCCATTAGATAATATACTGGTGAATCCGCTCAGGCAGGTCAGCCTTGCTGCAGGAAACTGTGAAGGTCATGGTCGCCCCATTGTCATCGAGCAGCTTTGCAAGCTTTTCCACCATGATGGCGAAAGCCAGAAAATCTTTGCCGCCGATTTTAAAGGTAGCATCGACAAATACTTCCGTAATATCATAGTTGCCGGCAAACAGGCCGCAGAAGAAACCATAGAATGCGTCAAAGCCGGAAACACCGTAGGTGTCGATATCGATCAGACGCGCCTGATGGCTTACATCAAAGGTCAGGGTGTTTCCTTTTTCCACGCAAACAACGTTGCCCTTTGAAGTTTTTGCCGCCTCGTTCACCATATGAATCAAGGTCTTGGTCTTGCCCGATCCTTTGTTGCCAACGATTAATTTAATCATGTGAAATTCCTCCAATATCATTTATAGTTATAGTATGGACTTCTTTCCGACTTACATTAGTCCGGCTTCCAGCTCGGCTCTGCGGGCTTCATAACCCGGTTTGCCGAGCAAAGCAAACATGTTTTTCTTATAGCTTTCCACACCCGGCTGGTTGAACGGATTGACGCCAAGCAGATAACCGCTCACAGCACAGGCTTTTTCAAAGAAATAAACCATATAGCCAAACTCAAACGCGTTGATTTCCGGAATCTCCAGAATCAGGTTGGGAACGCCGCCCTCTGTATGGGCGAGAATGGTTCCCTGCATTGCTCTCCTGTTTACGATGGACATTTCCTGATTGGACAGGAAATTGAGTCCGTCCAGATTTTCGGGGTCATCTTTTACAAAGAAATCCTTATGCGGTTTTTGAATATCCACAACCGTCTCAAATAAAATGCGGCTGCCTTCCTGAATATACTGGCCCATGGAATGCAGATCGGTGGAGAATACCACGGACGCCGGGAAAATTCCCTTGTGATCCTTGCCCTCGCTTTCACCGAACAACTGCTTGAACCACTCGTTCATCATGGCAAATGCGGGTTCATAGCTTACCAGAAGCTCAATTTGTTTGCCTTTGCGGTAAAGGATGTTGCGGCAGGCGGCATATTTGTAGCAGTCGTTGGAGAACAGGTCATCACTTGAAAAATCCTCCATTGCCTGCCGGGCACCTGTCATGACGGCATCAAGATCGATTCCCGCGACAGCCATGGTCAATAGCCCCACCGCGGTTAGAACCGAATAGCGTCCGCCAACATCATCCGCAATGACAAAAGTCTGATACCCTTCCCTGTCGGAAAGTTCCTTCAGCGTGCCGCGTGAGCGGTCTGTGGTCGCGTAAATGCGTTCCTTTGCGCCCTCCTTTCCATAGCGCTGTTCGAGCATTTCGCGGAAAACGCGGAATGCCAGCGCCGGCTCGGTAGTTGTGCCCGACTTTGATATGATGTTCACCGAAACCCGCTTGCCTTCGCACAGCCCGATGATGGTATTCAGATAGTCGGGGCTGATGCTGTTGCCAATAAAATAGATTTCGGGGGTATCCTTTTTCATATTGTTATAAAGGGGAGATTTCAGCAGTTCCAGCGCCGCTCTTGCGCCCAGATAAGAACCGCCGATCCCGATTACAAGAAGCACATCGCTGTCTGACTGAATTTTTTGCGCGGCTGACTTGATGCGGGCAAATTCTTCCCTGTCATAGTCCTGCGGGAGCGCAAGCCAACCCAAAAAATCATTGCCAAGTCCGGTTTTCTCTGTGAGCACACGGTGCGCTGCCTTTACCTGCGGCGCGATCGCTTCCAGCTCGTGCTCTGCGATAAATTCTTTCACATGCCTGATATTCAGCTTCATTCCCATTTTGTTTCGTCCTTCCTCTAGGTAATTGTACAAAACGCACAAGTCAGGCCTGTGCGGAGGAACTGTTTCTTACACATATTTTACCTTATTTGATCTTTTATTTCAAGTCAACAATATGAAATTTCCATAGCAATTCTGCTAAGAATCGTCGAAATTTTTATTTTCAGGAATTTTATGGGTCGCAGACAGTCACATATAAGAAACTATCCCGGCCATAATGTCCGGGATAGTTTTTTGTCACATACTAATGAGGCTATGAAACAGTTTCCCGAATGCTTTGAAAAAGGTCATTTTTGCGACAGGGAGCGCGGCCAGCAGCTGATATTCGCAGATTGTCTCGTCTCCCACGTGCACGACCACCTTTCCAAGCACCTGCCCCTCTTCCACCGGTGCTTCCACATCCGGCAGAAGCTTCGCATTCTGCTCAATTTTATCTTTGTCCGCGCTGCGGACGATTACTGCCTTGGGCGGCTCGCAGACGATATCCACCTGCTGCTCCACCCCGCCTTTCACTTTTACCGGCATAAGATTTTCCAGCGCCGGCAGCTCCACGCGGGCATAGTTTGCGAAACCGTAATCCAGCAGCCCCCTCGCGGCGGCAAACCGGTCGGCGGAGGTTGCGCTGCCTAAAGTCACGGCAACCAGCGACATTCCCTTTCGGGTAGCGCTTGCCGAAAGGCAGCTTCCCGCATCGTTTGTAGTTCCGGTTTTCAGCCCGGTGCATCCGTCATAAAACCGCACCAGCTTATTCGTGTTCACCAGCTGCGTCTTGCCGTCCCGGAGTTCGCTGATCCAGACGCTGGAATAATTCGTAATCACCGGATGGTTCAGTAGTTCGCGGCTCATCGCGGCAATGTCGCGCGCGGTAGTCAGATGCCCTTCGGCATCAAGCCCTGACGCATTGATGAAATTCGTATTTGTCATTCCCAGCTGCCGCGCCCTCTCGTTCATCTGTTCAACAAACGCGTCCTCGCTGCCCGCCAGATACTCGCCCAACGCAACCGAAGCGTCGTTGGCGCTGGAAATTGCCGTGGCTTTCAGAAGATCATCCACCGTGAGCTGTTCCCCTTCTTCAAACCAAATCTGGCTGCCGCCCATCGACTCCGCGTGATTCGAGCAGGTGACCATATCGTCCATTGTAATTCTTCCGCTGTCCAACGCTTCCATTGTCAGCAAAAGGGTCATAATCTTTGTGATAGACGCGGGCGGGAGTTGTTCATCCGCGTTTTTCTCAAACAGCACCCGGCCGGTTCCCTGTTCGATCAAAATTGCCGATTTTGCCGGAAAGCTGTCGTCGACCTTTGCTGCCGTTTCCAAAGCGGTTGTATCCGCTACATCCTCCGCCAAAACCGGCACGCCGCCCGCGCAAAGCACAAGCGCCGCGGCCAAAGCCGCCGCCAACCGTTTTCCCATTGCATACACCTCTCCCATCAGAATAGTACATGTGTATGCATTGCTGGGACAAAACATGTCGGCCCACCGGGACAAAATCGGCTGTCTCAGCCCCCCGGCGCAAAAAAGGCGCAGCCCTTGGGCAGCGCCTTTTGCAACGTATTATGCTTCCTGAACAAAGCCCTTGATTTCGTCCATGAACTGCTCGCAGTTGTCGGAATAGATTTCAACCTTGATCGGTTTTGCCAAATCAAGCGAAAAAATACCCATAATGGACTTCGCATCCACCGCATATCTTCCTGAAACTAAATCCACGTCAAAGTCGTACTTGGAAACAGTATTCACGAAATTTTTCACATCGTTGATGGTATCAAGTTTAATCACTGTTGATTTCATAATGGTGCCTCCTTAAATTCCAGAGATATTACTTATTTATGTTTTGACTACAAATACAATATAACAGCGCGGTTTCTTTAAGTCAACTGCTAATTGTAATTGTTTCTAAAATTCATTATAATATGTGTAGATATCTGTAGAATACGAAAATTTTAGCAATCAGGTTTGTGCATTATTTACATGGTTGTTGAATGAAATTTAGATGGAGTATACAATGAGAATTGCTTTTTATACACTGGGCTGCAAGGTAAACCAATATGAAACCGAGGTTTTATCTCAGCTTTTTGCCGCGGACGGCTACGACATCGTCGCCCCGGACGAAACGGCCGACGTCTACGTGATTAATTCCTGCACCGTCACCGCCACCGGCGACAAAAAGACCCGTCAGATGCTGCGGCACTTTAAATCGCAGAATCCGGCGGCTAAAGTCGCGCTGACCGGCTGCTTTCCTCAGGCTTTCCCCGATGCCGCCGAAAAGCTGCCCGAAGCGGACATCATCATGGGCGCACGCGGGCGCACGGAACTGGTGAAGGTGGTGTCCCGCTGCCTTGCCACGGACGAGCGAATCATCGATATCCGCCCCCATGAAAAGGGCGAAACATTCGAGCGGATGACTGCCACCGGTTTTGCGGAGCGCACCCGCGCTTTTGTGAAAATTGAAGATGGCTGCGAACGCTATTGTTCCTACTGCGTCATACCGACCGCGCGCGGCCCGGTTCGCTCCAAACCGATGGACGAGCTTTCCGAAGAACTGCGCGGACTTGCGGCCTCGGGTTATCAGGAAGTGGTTCTGGTGGGCATCAATCTTTCCTGTTACGGCAAGGAGCTCGGCCTGCGCCTCATCGACGCTGTGGAGCTCGCCTGCCGGACAGACGGCATCCGCCGTGTCCGCCTCGGTTCCCTGGAGCCGGAGCTGCTGACCGATGAGGATATCGAGCGCATGGCGGCGCTGCCGCAAATGTGCCCACAGTTCCATCTTTCCCTGCAAAGCGGCTGCGACGAAACCTTGAAACGGATGAACCGGCATTACGATACCGCCGAATATACCCGGATCACGGAAAGCCTGCGCCGCCACTTTGAAAACTGCGCCATTACTACCGACATTATGGTTGGTTTCCCCGGCGAGGACGAGGACGAGTTTTCCCGTTCGCTTGCGTTCGCGGAAAAAACCGCTTTTGCAAAGGTGCACGTGTTCGCTTATTCTCAGCGTCCAGGCACACGTGCCGCCGTTCTGCCGCAACAGGTATCAAAAGCGGAAAAAGCAAGCCGCAGTGCCCGCATGATCGAGCTGACCGAACGGACCCGCGCGGACTTCCTGAAAAAGCAGGTGGGACGCGCTGTATCCGTTTTGTTTGAAAGCCATGTGACAGACGGCGTTTATGAGGGCTACTCGGAGAACTATACGCCGGTCCATGTCCATTCCGACGCTGATTTGCACGGCTCCATACGCCTTGTGCATATCAGCGGGGCGGAATCTGACTTCTGCACAGGCGCGCTTGTCTGAGCTTTGGATAGAGTACAAGCTGGTTTCATCAAACTCATAGAGAAAGAGGTCGTTAGATTGAGCGTTTATCGTATTTATGTGGAGAAAAAGCCGGAGTTCGCCGTGGAGGCATCCGGTGTCCTCAGCGATCTGCGGACCGCACTGATGCTGGACTGCGTTTCCGGCGTACGTATCATCAACCGCTACGATGTGGAGCACATCGACCCGTCGGATTTTGAAAACGCCCGGCATACGATCTTTTCTGAACCCCAGGTGGATGTCACCTATGACGAGCTCCCGGAGTTCGGTCCCGCCGCAAAGGTGTTCGCTGTGGAATATCTGCCCGGCCAGTTTGACCAGCGCGCCGATTCCTGCGCGCAGTGCATCTCCCTCTCCACCGCAAAGGAGCAGCCGGTTGTCCGCACCGCGCGCATTTTTGTGCTCAGCGGCGATCTTTCCGCTGAAACGCTCGGCACCATCAAGCACTATCTTGTCAACCCGGTGGAAAGCCGGCTGGCCTCTCTGGAAAAACCCGTCACCCTTGACACCCGCTATGAGATTCCGACCGAAGTGGAGACGCTTGCGGGCTTTACGGTGCTGGATGAGGACGGGCTTTCCGATTTTGTCCGCCGCTACGGGCTTGCGATGGATACCGACGACATCGCTTTCTGCCAGCGCTATTTCCGTGAGGAGGAGCGCCGCGACCCGACGATCACCGAAATCCGCATGATCGACACCTACTGGTCCGACCATTGCCGTCACACCACTTTTTTGACCAACATTGAAGATGTCCGGATTGAAACCCCTTATATCCGTGACACTTACCAGAAATACCTCGCCCTGCGTGCAAACCTCTACAAGGACAAGGACAAGTCGATGACGCTGATGGATCTTGCCGTCATCGGAGCGAAAGCACTCAAAGCGGAGGGGATGCTCCCCCATCTCGACGAAAGCGAAGAGATCAACGCCTGCTCGGTGAAAATTACTGTGGATGTGGACGGGCAGGACGAAGACTGGCTGCTGATGTTTAAAAATGAGACACACAACCACCCGACTGAAATAGAGCCGTTCGGCGGCGCGGCCACCTGCCTCGGCGGCGCCATCCGCGACCCGCTTTCCGGGCGCAGCTATGTCTATCAGGCAATGCGCGTCACCGGTGCGGCCGACCCGACAGTGCCGCTCTCCCAAACGCTTGCGGGCAAGCTGCCCCAGCGCAAAATCGTAACGACTGCCGCGGCAGGCTACAGCTCCTACGGCAATCAGATCGGTCTGGCGACCGGCCATGTGGCGGAGGTGTACCATTCCGGCTATGCGGCAAAGCGCATGGAAATCGGCGCGGTTATCGGCGCGACCCCGGCGGATCATGTCGTCCGCGAATGCCCCGACCCGGGCGATATCGTCGTCCTGCTGGGCGGTCGCACCGGACGCGACGGTTGCGGCGGCGCGACAGGCTCCTCAAAATCTCACACGCTGGAATCGCTGGAATCCTGCGGTGCGGAAGTCCAGAAGGGCAACGCGCCGATCGAGCGCAAGCTCCAGAGACTGCTTCGCAACGGCGAAGTCACCCGGCTGATCAAGCGCTGCAACGATTTCGGCGCGGGCGGCGTTTCTGTTGCCATCGGCGAGCTTGCCGACGGGCTTGAGATCAATCTGGACGCCGTACCTAAAAAATATGACGGTTTGGACGGCACCGAGCTTGCCATCTCCGAATCACAGGAGCGCATGGCGGTGGTGGTATCCCCGGAAAACGCAGATCGCTTTATTGCTTACGCGCATGGGGAAAATCTGGAGGCGACCGTTGTGGCAAAGGTGACGGAATCTCCGCGTCTGGTCATGCACTGGAACGGAAAGCGGATTGTGGATTTGTCCCGCACCTTCCTGAACTCCAACGGAGCTGTCAAGCACACCGATATTGAAATTGAGGCGCCGCGCCATTTTGTGCGCAGCCATCCGGAAAAAACACTGCGTGAGAAATGGCTGGCTGTCATGGAAGACCTCAACGTCTGCTCCCAGAAAGGCCTTGTGGAACGGTTTGACAGCACGATTGGCGTGGGCACTGTTCTGATGCCGTTCGGCGGCAAGACACAGCTTTCCCCCGCGCAGGCGATGGCAGCAAAGATTCCCGTTCTCGGCGCCGAGACCACGACCGCGTCCCTGATGGGCTGGGGATTCAACCCGGATTTCTCCCAGTGCAGCCCCTATCATGGCGCCATGAGCGCGGTCATCGAGTCGGTCGCGAAAGTCGTAGCGGCAGGCGGCAGCCGCAGCAAATGCTGGCTGACCTTCCAGGAATATTTTGAGCGCACCAAAAACGATTCCAAGCGCTGGGGCAAGCCGATGGCGGCCCTGCTGGGCACGCTGGAAGCGCAGCTTTCGCTTGGAATCGGTTCCATCGGCGGCAAGGACTCGATGAGTGGCAGCTTTGAAGAGCTCGATGTTCCGCCCACGTTGGTTTCGTTCGCGGTTTCGGTCGCCCACACAGACCGGATTGTCTCCACCGAGTTTAAGCAAGAGGGTCACAAGGTCTATCTGGTAACCCCCAGTTTCCGGGATAACCAACTGCCGGACTTCGACAGTGTGAAGCGCGTGTTCCGTCTTGTCGAATCCCTGATTGCCGAGGGCAAAATTGCCGCGGCGTGGACGCTTGGCTACGGCGGGGTCTGCGAGGGCATCACAAAGATGTGTCTCGGCAACCGCCTCGGATTTGATTTTGCCGCAACCTTTGACGATGCCGCCCTGTTTGACCCGATTTACGGCGGGTTCCTGCTCGAAGCAAAGGAAGACCTTTCCGGTCTCCCCTGCATCGGCACCGTCTCGTCCACTTATGCGGTCAAATACGGGTTTGACTCGATCCCGCTGGAGGATGTGCAGGAGCGCTGGGAGAAGAAGCTGCAAAAGGTGTTTCCCTATCTGCTGAACCCGGAAAAGAAGGATGTTCCCGTATACAGCCACGCAAGTCCGGCAAAACTGACTGTGGGCGTGAAAATTGCGAAGCCGCGGGTACTGATTCCGGTTTTCCCCGGCACCAACTGCGAATATGACACCGCGCGCGCATTTCATCTCGCGGGAGCAGAGCCGGAAATCTTCGTAGTGCAAAATCTGACCGCTTCGGACATCAGGGATAGCGTTGAAGCTTTTGCCAAGAGCATTCAAAACAGCCAGATCATCGCCCTGCCGGGCGGTTTTTCCGGCGGTGACGAGCCGGACGGCTCCGGCAAATTCATCACGGCGTTCCTGCGCAACCCGCGCATCCGGGACGAGGTGCATAAACTGCTCAAAAATCGCGACGGCCTGATGTGCGGCATCTGTAACGGGTTCCAGGCTTTGATTAAACTGGGTCTGGTGCCATACGGCGAAATCCGCGATATGGACGAAAGCTGCGCCACGCTCACCTTCAATACAATCGGTCGCCACCAGAGCATGCTGGTTCGCACCCGGATCGCCTCCAACAAGTCCCCATGGCTGATGAACATGCAGCCGGGCGACATTCACACCGTCGCAATTTCCCATGGAGAAGGGCGGTTCGTCGCTCCAAAGGCCTTGATCCGGCAGCTTGCCGACAGCGGGCAGATTGCGACACAATATGTCGGTCTGGACGGCCAGCCATCGCTCGACATCCGCTTTAACCCCAACAACTCAGTAGACGCAATTGAGGGCATTACCAGCCCTGATGGGCGGGTATTTGGCAAGATGGGCCATTCGGAACGCACCGCGCCCGATCTTTATCAAAATGTGGAAGGCGCCAAATTTCAAAATCTGTTTGGCGGAGCGGTTGATTACTTTACAAAATAATGCCATCTTTAAAAATGATAGACTGGCAGTGATGATTTCAGCAGCTATGACGGGCATACCTGTCATAGCTGCTGAATTTTTAGAAACACTATACTATTTACAAAGGGGGTGCCGCCGGTGACAAGCAGACAAAAAGCAGGGATTCTGCTGGCGGCGGCCGCCCTCACTTTTGTTATCGGAGCCGCGGTCTGGATGACATGGAAGTATTATCCTGCCATGAAGAGCCTGATGCAGCCTGAGAACATGGCAAATTTCCGGGAAAGGCTGAGTGCTTTTGGCATCTGGGGTGCGGCAGCGCTGTTTGGCATCCAGGCGTTTCAGGCAATTTCGGGCATTATTCCCGCGCTGCCAATTCAGGTCTGCGCAGGCATCACCTACGGCACGCTGGGCGGTCTGCTGCTCTGCATGGCGGGTATCCTTGCAGGAAGCTCTTTGGTGTTTGTTTCTGTCAAAAAGTTCGGGCAGCCCTTAGTCGACCGGTTTTTTCCTTTGCACAAGCAGCGAAAGCTCCGGTTTCTGTGCGACCACAGCCGACTGAACCGAATTGTTTTTCTTCTCTATCTGCTCCCCGCCATGCCGAAGGATGTGCTCACCTATCTTGCCGCGCTGACTCCTCTGACGCTGCGCAGATACCTGCTGCTTACCATGACCGCGCGGATTCCTTCTGTCCTTTGCGCCACCTTTGCCAGCGACGCCATCATGGAAGGAAACTACATCAGCGCAGTCGTCGTGTTCTGCATTTCCGGTGCGCTTGGAATCCTGTGCATGTCGTTCAGCAGGCAGATCATCGCTTGGATGAAGCAGCTGAAAAAGCAATAAACCAATAAAAAACCTCCCCTATCAAAAACAGGAGAGGTTCATACTCCGGCCGCTTCCCTAAAACCAGAGAAAGGCATAAACGATGCCCCTCAGGCATGATATAGCAAAATATCATCGTTGTCAAGATATCCGACAGAAAAAGCGCGGGCAATCAGCTGGAAAGCTGATTCTTGAGCGGGAGAACTTCCTGATACACCGCATGATAGCGCGGCGGGATCACTTTGTCCAGATGGCAGCTCGCAAAAAACCAATGTTTGAACCTGACCGCTTTTGTAATCTCATCCAAAAACGTGGCAAGCTGGTTCGTGTGCGTGTTGTCCATATTTAAAAAACTGTTGACGATGGAAGAGGGGGAATGCGTGACGATGTAGTCCACTACATTGCCATGCTTGGACAGGTTTTCGCGCGCATAATCGAGCTCCTCCCGAGTGGGAAGTTCCCCAACCCACCAGGTTCTTCCTTCTTTCCGAGTATCGGTGTCGGAGCTTTCGCCGCCGCCGAAAGCGAAAATATTGTCGCTTTCGATGTTGTAAATTTCGCCGCGCAGCAGCTGATAGCACCGGCCGCTGACATGCCGCGCCCTGCCGCCGCAGAATTCCTCAACCGGATATTCGCTGAGCAGATCAAGGTTGTCATGCGTGCCTTCCAGAAACAGCAGGTGGTAGCGGCGTTTTCCAAGCCATTGAAGCAGTTTCTGTTCTTCCTTGGAGCCGTCCCAGACAAAACCGAAATCTCCGCAGACGATTAACGTGTCATTCTTTTTCAGCCGCTTTACCGCGCGGGTTTTAAACCGTTCGATATCCGCATGGGTATCCCCTGTCACATAAATCATAGGCTTTTCTCCTCACCCATCAACTTTGCTCCCGCCAATGCTCCGGATTCCGAGGCATCTTTTTCACGACGCGGTATAACGCTTCTGATTGCAATATGCTGCGTTTTACCGGGAGGCGGCTTCAATTGCCTGCCGCAGGTCTGCAATCAGATCCTCGACCTGTTCAATTCCAATCGACAGCCGGATGGTCTCCGGCGAAATGCCGCTTTCCACAAGCTGTTCGTCGGAAAGCTGGCTGTGTGTGGTTGTGGCAGGGTGAATCACCAGCGAACGCACATCGCCCACATTCGCCACATGGCTGAACAGTTTCAAAGAATCGATGAATTTTGCACCCGCATCGCGCCCGCCTTTCAGCCCAAAGGTAAATACACCGCCGGCTCCGCTCGGCAGATATTTCTGCGCAAGCGCGTGGTATTTGTCACCGGCAAGTCCCGGGTAGTGTACAAACGATACCTGCGGATGATTGCTGAGATACTGCGCAACTGCAAGCGCATTGTCGGAATGGCGCTGCATGCGCAGAGAAAGCGTTTCGATGCCCTGCAGGACGAGGAACGCGTTGAAAGGCGAGCAGCAGGCCCCCAGATCACGCAGCATCATGGTGCGCAGGCGGGTAATAAAGCCGGTATTGCCGGGGCAGTCGGCAAACACAACGCCATGGTAACTGACGTCCGGTTCATTATAGAGCGGGAAGCGGGTATTCCCCTTAAAACTGAAGGTTCCCGCATCGGTGATCATGCCGCACATAGAAGTGCCGTGCCCGCCGAGAAACTTCGTCGCGGAATGCACTACATAATCCGCACCAAACATAATTGGCTTGAGCAGGTAAGGGGTCGTAAAGGTTGAATCGACGATGAGTGGAATCCCATGGCGATGGGCAATTTCCGCAATGGCGGAAATATCCGCAACATTTGCATTTGGATTTCCGATTCCCTCCACAAAAAATGCTTTTGTACGGTCGGTTATTGCGTTTTCCCACGCATTCAGATCATCCGGATCCACAAATACGGTTTTAATGCCAATGCGGCCCAGCGTTACACCCATCATATTGATTGCGCCGCCATAGATGCAAATAGAGGAAACAATCTCGTCGCCCGCGCTTGCGAGATTTAAAATAGCATTGAACATCACCGCATGTCCGGAAGACATGGCAAGCGCGCCCACGCCGCCGTCCAGCGCCGCCACGCGGCGTTCCAGCGCGTCCACAGTGGGGTTGCTCAGCCTGGTATAGATATTCCCCGGCACCTTGAGTTCAAACAGCTCTTTGGCGTGCTGCGTATCATGAAACGTATAGGCGGTTGTTTGATAAATGGGGAGGGTGACGGAATGCGTTTCCGGGTCAGGCTGTGTTCCCGCATGCACCATCAACGTATTGAACCCAAGGTTTTTACCGGCATAATCCAACATTGAATTTCCTCCTGCTCTATAAAATGCTATATTTTGATCTTTTCTTTTTCACCTTTTTTTGGTATACTTAAAATAAATGTGGCTAATCTACTAAATGTATGGATTTTATTTTATCACAATTTTCCTGTCACTGCAATTAGAATTCCTATTTGTAAGGGTAAATTGCACACAGTTTCCAGCTTTTAACGCCCATTGCTAAATTCCGCCGCGGCATATGGGTTTCACCGCAACGGCAACGGAGAAATGGATTATGCTATGAAAAGAACCGCACTTTTCATGACGCTTGTGATACTTCTGACATCGCTTTCCGCCCCCGTGCTGGCAGCGCCCAGCAGTTCCTCCTCCCAATCTTCTTCCTCTTCCGCTTCTTCCTCGGAAAGCGCGTCTTCATCGGGCGCGTCCTCATCCGGGAGTTCTTCGTCGTCTTCCGGGGGCGATGAGCAATCCGCGTCCTCTTCCAAGGTGCCCACCGGGGACAATGTTTATTCCCACGCCGCTTATATGGTGAACCTGGATTCCGGCACCGTTCTGTTTGAAAAAAATGCGCAGGAGCGCATTTGGCCCGCTTCTCTGACCAAAATTATGACCTGCATTGTCGCTTTGGAAGAGATCGGCGACATTGATAAAGAAACAACCACCCTGAGCGCGGAGATTCAGACCTATCTTTATAATTTAGGCGGCGTATCGCTCGGAGATATCCGGATGGGCGAAACCTTTACCATTCACCAGCTGCTTTATGCCATGATGCTTCAGTCAGCAAACGAAGCGGCCATGATGATTGCGAGTTACGGCGGTAAAGGTGATATCAGTGTTTTCGTTGAAAAGATGAACCAGAAAGCAAAAGAAATCGGTGCAAAAAACACGCATTTCAGTAATACGACCGGACTGCATGATCAGGACAACTATTCCACTGCTTATGATTTGGCTTTGATTACGGAATATGCCATGAAGAACCCCATTTTTGCCGAGCTGGTTACATCATTGACCTATGACTGCCCGCCGACTGAAAAGCACCCGAACGGGGTTACCTGGTCGTCGATCAATTACATGCAGCACGTAGGCAACGAATATTATTACGAAGGCATTAAGGGAGTTAAAACCGGTTCCCTGCCAGACTCGGACGTCGGGGGCGGCGGAATCCGCAATTTTATTTCTATCTGCACCCGCAACGGTTATACTTATCTGACTGTCTGCGTAGGCGCCCCCCAGCAGCGCGAAGACGGCCTGAGATTTGAAAAAAACCTCGCGTTTGTTGACACGCGCAATCTTTATAACTGGGCTTTTGAAAATTTCACAGTCAAAACGCTGATGGATGTCGGCGATGAGGTGGCGGAAGTGCCGATCCGCCTTTCGTGGGATATTGACCACATCAAGCTTTTAGCCGGCAGTAAATTCGCATCCCTCGTTGCAAATGAGGTTACGGAGGACAGCCTGCAGAAACTGGTGGAAGTTCCGGAGCATATTGACGCGCCTGTGACCAAAGGGGAAGAGGTCGGATATGTTAAACTCATGCTCAACGGAGAAGAAGTCGGCCGTGTCAATCTGCTGGCCGCCCAGTCGGTGGAACGCAGTTCCGCGCTTTATTACGCGGATATCGTAAAGTCATTTTTAAGCACGTTCCTGTTCAAATTTGTACTCTCCTTTGTGCTTGTGATTCTGGTGCTTTATACGGTTTTGATGATTATTCGTAACCGCAACCGCCGCCGCTATCGGATGCGCCGGAAGCGCCCGCCCACGCGGCGCTGATTTACCGCAAAGTTTTGTTGCCATAAAGAAATCCAGAAGCGTTTGCAATCAGTCGCTTCTGGATTTTTTTTATTTGAATGCAGTAAATATTGCGTGATTCTGCACCTAGAAGAGGAAAGATAGAGAAAAAAGGAGGATTCTATATGAATCAGAAACTGAATAGGAAGACCGCATTGGCAATTGCCGCGGCCTTTATCATCGTCCTAACCGGCTGCGGCGCTGCGAAGTACAGCACTTCTGTTGCCAGTGTCACAGAAGCCCCCGCGGAGCTTTCCGCTTCCTCCCAGATGGATTACGGAGCCCTTGCTGATGAGGCAATGAGCGCAGACGGCGCTGCGGCACAAGAGAACGGGGCTATGAAACTTCAGAGCACTGCCGAATCGGCGCCGACCTCGCCCGCTGTTCCCTCCGAGCGCAAAATTGTCAAGCACAGCGAGCTTTCTCTCGAAACCAAGGAGTTTGACCCGGCGCTTTCAAAGCTGATTCAGCTCGTGGAATCCTCGGGCGGCTATGTGGAAGGGCAAAGCACAGACGGGCGGAGCCTGAACGCTCAAGATACATATTACTCCCGCAGCGCACAAATACGTGCAAGAATTCCCGCCGATAAGCTGGATGAAGTGACCTCTTCGGTTGGAGAACTCTGCAACATTGTTTCCCGCAACGATTCCACCGACGATATTACTGATATTTACTATGACTCGAAGGCTCATCTGGATGTCTTAAAATTGCAGGAGGAGCGGCTGCTGGATATCCTCGAAAAAGCGGAAAAGCTGGAGGATGTTGTGACATTGGAAAAGGCGCTCTCCGATGTGCGGTATCAAATCGAGTCGCTGACCGCCTCTTTAAAGCGGATGGACAGCCAGGTTACGTATTCTTATCTGAATCTGTACTTACAGGAAGTAGGCGAATATAACCAACCGGTCAACACCCCAAAAAGCTTCGCCGACCGGCTCTCCGCAACTTTTTCCAGATCCATTTCCCACGTCACCAATTCCGTTCAAGGCGTTGTTCTTTTTGCCGTTGAAGTGCTTCCGGCGCTTTTATTCTGGGGAATGATACTTGTGGTTTTCCTGCTGGTTCTCTATAAGATCATGACCGGTATTTCCGCACGCCGCACCAGAAAGCTCATAAGTGCCGCCGATAAAGCAGCTTCTGAACCAAAAAGCGAGGACGCTGAATAAAGAGCCTGTAAAACCCCATAGAAAAAGACCGTCCGGAAATCCGGACGGTCTTTTTTAAGCAGTCATTATTTGACTTCGATAGTAGCGCCAGCTTCTTCCAGCTTCTTCTTGATTTCATCAGCGTCAGCCTTGGAAATGCCTTCTTTAACCGGCTTAGGAGCATTGTCAACCAGATCCTTTGCCTCTTTCAGGCCCAGACCGGTGATCTCTTTGACGATCTTGATAACGCCCATCTTGGAACCGCCGGCATTCGCCAGGATAACGTCAAACTCAGTTTTCTCCTCAGCATCGGGAGCGGCAGCGGCAGCGCCGCCTGCAACCATTACCGGAGCAGCGGCGGAAACGCCGAATTCTTCCTCAATTGCCTTAACAAGCTCGTTGAGCTCGAGGACGGTAAGGGTTTTGATATCTTCTACAAACTTCAAAATTTTCTCAGAAGCCATGATAGTTACCTCCTATAATCTTGTTTTCAAATTTGTTACTGCACGAAATTTATTCGGCAGCGGGAGCGCCTTCGCCGTTCTTTTCGGCAATCGCATTGAGCGCGACAGCAAGGCCTCTGATGTTGCCCTGCAATGCGCTGCACAGCATGGACAGCAGACCCTCTCTGTTGGGGAGATTGCCCAGTTCTGCAACCTTGGCTGCGTCGATCACGCCGCCATCGACAAATCCGGCTTTAACAACGAACTTGCCTTTGCTGCCTTCTGCGTATTTGGTCAGGATTTTTGCGGCGGCAATCTGATCATCATCGCTGATGGCCAGCGCAGTGGTGCCCTCAAGGACATCATTGAGCGCCTCATATCCGACTTCCTTCGCAGCGAAACGGAGCATTGTGTTCTTTACAACCGCATAATCGACGCCGGCTTCTCTAAGCTCTTTACGGAGCTTCGTGTCATCGGCAACGGTAATACCCTTGTAGTCCACCACAACGCCTGCAACTGCCTTCTTTATCTTGGAAGTCAGCTCAGCAACCGTCTCTTTTTTCTGTGATAAAATCTTTTCGCTTGGCATATGATTCACCTCCAAGTCAAGTTAAAAATATACAAAAAAAGCCTTTTCCACACTACCGCGGAAAAAGCAGAACAAATCAGCGTAAAACGCATATTTGAAGCGCCTCTCCTCGGCAGGCAGGTTAAAAAACCTTTATGTCTTATGACACCTGCTGTCTCTGGACAGCTTATATAGTTTACCATATCAACAACTGCTTGTCAATAGGTAACAGATGGCAGGGCGAGACCGGCGGCCTTCGCCCTGCCATAAAAAAACTTACTGGAAACGTCCGGGATTGATCTTGATGCCAGGGCCCATGGTGGTCGCAACCACACAGGACTTCACATACTGACCTTTCGCGGCGGCCGGCTTCGCTTTTACGATAGCGGACAGCAAAGTATCGAAGTTCTGCTGCAGCTTTTCAATACCAAAGGAAACCTTGCCGATCGGGCAGTGGATGATGTTGGTTTTGTCAAGACGGTATTCAATCTTACCGGCTTTCGCTTCGGTGACAGCTCTGCCGACATCCGGCGTAACTGTTCCGGCTTTCGGGTTCGGCATCAGACCGCGGGGTCCGAGGATTTTACCCAGACGACCGACAACGCCCATCATGTCAGGCGAAGCGATTACGACGTCGAAATCCATAAAGCCTTCCTTCTGGATACGCTCCATCAGGTCTTCTGCGCCGACAAACTCAGCACCGGCATTCAAGGCATCCTGTACCTTGTCGCCTTTGGCAAAAACAGCCACGCGGACTTTTTTACCGGTTCCGTTCGGAAGAACAACCGCGCCGCGGACCTGCTGGTCAGCGTGACGGGAGTCAACGCCCAAACGGACATGAACTTCCACGGTTTCATCAAATTTTGCTTTGCCGGTTTTGGTACAAAGATCCAAAGCCTCCGGCGTATCATACAGCTTCTGACGTTCGATCAGTTTCGCACTGTCAGAATATTTCTTACCATGTTTCATCTATTCTTTTCCTCCTTAGAGTGGTCATTAGCGGATTTTTCCTCCCACCCGGGAGCTTAGTCTGCTACTTCAACGCCCATGCTGCGGCAAGTACCTGCGATCATGCTGATTGCTGTCTCAACATTTGCAGCGTTGAGGTCGGGCATTTTCAGCTCCGCAATTTTCTGCAGCTGTTCCTTGGTGATCTTGCCAACCTTGGTCTTGTTGGGCACACCGGAACCGCTTTGCAGGTTAATCGCTTTTTTAATCAAAACAGCCGCGGGCGGTGTTTTGGTAATAAAGCTGAAGGAACGGTCGGCATATACGGTGATGACAACCGGAATGATCATGCCAACTTCGTTTTTCGTGCGTTCGTTAAAATCCTTAGTAAAAGCCATGATGTTTACGCCGTGCTGACCTAAAGCAGGACCAACCGGCGGTGCAGGCGTTGCTTTGCCTGCCGGAATTTGCAGCTTAATAAAGCCGACTACCTTTTGAGCCATTTTAAAGCACCTCCAAAATTAGTGGTTCATTTCGGAACAAATAAATTCTGTTCCTCCCACAAGCCGATTCACACCGACTCATATCGCCGGATTTACACCGGCATCCTCTAAAGAGCCTGTGCCGAAGCACAGGCTGCACAAAGGCGGCATCCGAAACCGCGGATTATTCCAACGGCTCGATCTGATCCAGTTCAAGCTCGACAGGCACGTCCTTACCCATCATGGAAACGGTGACCCTGACGACTCCGTTCTGCAGGTCGATTTCATCAACCACACCGATGAAGCCCTCAAGATAGCCGTCCGCCACCTTGACCGAATCGCCCGCCGCGAAATTGACCTCAATATTCTTAACCTCAACCCCCAGCCGCTCCACTTCCTCTTCAGTCAGCGGAACCGGCTTAGAGCCCGGGCCCACAAAGCCCGTGACGCCGCGGATGTTGCGAACAACATACCAGCTGTCATCGGTCATAATCATCTTCACAAGCACATAGCCCGGAAAAATCTTGCGTTCAACCTCGCGTTTTTTGTTGTCCTTAAACTCCGTAACCGTTTGAGTGGGGACTTTCACCTCAGCAAACAAATCGTGGAGCTTGCGGTTCTCCACCGCTTTTTCAATGTCGGAAGCAACCTTGTTCTCGTATCCGGAATAGGTGTGCACCACATACCATCTCATTGCGTCAGCCATTCGCGTTCCTCCCACTCAAAAGATTCGTTTTTCCCAAAGCCCATTCTTACAGCAGGCTGAGGAGTAGTTTGACCAAGTAAGAAACGAGAATGTCGAGACCGCCGACAAAAATTCCGGAAATCACAATCACGACCAAAACAATGATGGTGTTATTGATAATTTGTTTTTTGCCGGGCCAGACGATCTTTTTAAATTCGCCCTTTACGTCCCGAAAGAAGCGTTTTGCTTTTGCGATGAAACCGGGTTTTTTCGAAACTGCATTTTCTGCCATGTTAAGACCCGCCTTTCATGCTTACTTTGTTTCTTTGTGAAGGGTGTGTTTCCGGCAGAACTTGCAGAATTTGTTCATCTCAAGCCTGTCGGGGTCATTCTTCTTGTTTTTCATTGTGTTGTAATTGCGCTGTTTGCATTCTGTGCATGCTAGAGTAATTTTTACTCTCATTTCGGCACCTCCTGATTATACCGGAATTTTTTGCCTCCCTCGTGAAAGGAAACGCTTTGTATTTGGACATAAAAAAATAACCCTTTTAGAGGTATCACTATTGTATCATAACCCAGAAGGCTCGTCAATCCCCTATTTGCCGATGTTTGCGGGCTTTTGCAGGTTATTTTTTTGCATTTTAACTGAAAATTAAATACAGCCGCAGACATTCCACAATTCGCTAAGATCAGTTCGCAAATATTCTTGTCGTATTTCATAGCAATCAGGGCCATTTTGGCCATAATCTTATCCATATTTCAATTGCGTACTATGTGAAGATATGCTAGAATATAAATTGAAATATTATATACTATGGTTAAAAGTACGCCCCTCTTTGAGGAACGGCTGAAATGAGGTATGTGTTTTGAATAAAAAAACGGTGGCGGTCGTTTTCGGCTCTGTCTCCAGCGAACATGAAGTTTCTCTCATCTCGGCAGCCTCTGTGCTGCGCAACATTCCCCGCGACCGTTATGATGTGGTAATGCTCGGCATCACAAAGGACGGCCGCTGGTATGAATATATCGGAGATATCGACTTGATCCAGCAGAACAAATGGCTGGAAAGCGGCTGTATCACCCCCGCGATCCTTTCCCCTGACCGATCGGTGGGTGGAATTCAGCGGCTGACACCCGGCGGCGCGGAAAATCTGAAGGTTGATGTGGTTTTTCCCGTTTTGCACGGCGAGCATGGGGAGGACGGCACCATACAGGGCCTGCTGGAACTTGCGGGGCTTCCCTATGTGGGGTGCGGCGTGCTGGCTTCCTCGACCTGCATGGACAAGGAAACGACCCATATTCTGCTGGAAGCAGCGGGAATCAAGACGGCCCCGTGGGCTGCGATTACCCGCCCGGAGCTTGAACGATTTGCGGACATTGAGCCGCTGCTTGCGAAAAATCTGGGGTATCCTCTGTTCGTCAAACCGGCTAACACCGGATCTTCCGTAGGCGTGAGCAAAGCGAAGGACAAAGACGCGCTTTATCAGGCGCTGGTAGCCGCCTTCCGTTATGACCGCAAGGTGCTTGTTGAAACCGCCATTTCGGGTGACGAGGTCGAATGCGCTGTTCTCGGCAATTATCAGGATTGCATTCCTTCTGTTGTCGGAGAAATCGTTCCCAAACATGAATTTTATGACTACGAGGGAAAATATCTGGATAACTCCACTGATTTATACATCCCCGCCCGGATTCCGGAAGCCGTTTCTGAAAAAATTAAGCATACAGCCTGCCGTGCGTTTGCTGTTATGGGGTGTACAGGGCTATCCCGCGTTGACTTCTTCGCGCTGCGAAACGGTGGGGTGATCATCAACGAAATCAATACGATTCCCGGATTTACCTCTATTTCCATGTATCCCAAGCTGTTTGAGGCCGCCGGAATCCCATATTCCGAGCTGATCGACCGCCTGCTACAGCTGGCTCTGGAAAAAGCCGCTGTCTGACGGTTTGCGAACTGTATATCAATACTGAAAGGAGGCAGCATACATGGACAATCGGGCCGTCGGTATTTTTGACTCTGGGCTAGGGGGGCTCACTACCGTAAAAGAGCTTCGTCGTCTGCTGCCGAACGAGCACATTATTTATTTTGGGGATAACGGCAGGGTTCCATACGGCAACCGCGGCCGGGAAACCATCCGTAAGTATGCCATGCAGGATATCCGCCTGCTGCTCAGTCATGACGTGAAGCTGGTAATTTCCGCCTGCGGAACGGTCAGCTCCGTGATGACGCCTGAGATGCAAAGCAGCGTCGGCCTCCCGTTTTCCGGTGTTGTGCTTCCTTCCGCGCAAGCAGCCTGCGCGGCTTCCTCTACAGGGCAAATCGGCCTGATCGGAACCACCGCCACTGTGCGGTCCGGCGCTTACGGGCGCGCAATCAGGGCCATCCATCCGGAAGCAAGGGTGTTCGGCAATGCCTGCCCCTTGTTTGTACCGCTGGTGGAAAACGGATTCATCCAGCCTGATAACGAAATCACTCTGCAAGTTGCTAAGCTCTATTTGGAGCCAATCATTGAGGCCAATGTGGATACGCTGATTCTGGGCTGCACCCATTATCCGATTATCTACGACATCATCAACAAGGTGCTTGATTACAAGGTGACGTTGATTGACCCGGGCAGAGAGGTTGCAAAGTGGGCGCAGAATTTTCTGACAAGCAGCGGCATGCTGCGGGAGGGCGACGGAAGCTGCGAGTATTATGTTTCCGATTCTCCTGAATTGTTTTCCGATACCGCAACCATTTTTCTAAGCGAAGATGTTCAGGGCAAAGTGGAACAGATTGACATAGAATCCTTCTGATTGATTTCTCTCCGGGTTGGAAATGCTTACATAAGGGATTCCTTGAGGTCAATGCACAAGGCAAAATAAACAAAGGATTGAACAGAATGAAAAAAGACGTTTTAATAGAAATCAAGGGTGTCTACAAACAGGACGGGGACGAAGACCAGGTGGAGCTTTTTACCACTGGCTCTTATTATAAGCGAAACGGGCATTATTATATCGCTTACGACGAGTCCGAAGCCACCGGTTTTGACGGCACCCACACCGTTTTTAAAGTGGAAGACAGCGACCGTGTCACCCTGCAGCGCACTGGCAGTTCCAAAAGCCAGCTGATCGTGGAGCGCGGAGTCCGCCACCAGTGCCATTATGATACCGGCTACGGCCCGATGATGATCGGTGTTTCCGGCGACCGCGTGGTTTCCACGCTGGGGGAGCACGGCGGTCAGCTGGAATTCGCCTACTCGCTGGATGTCAACACGCTGCTTGCAAGTGAAAATTCCGTCTACGTCAGTGTGCGGGAACAGACACAGTCTTAATCACGCAGCCGTTTATCCGATCGGAAAGAATTAAGAATAATAATAGGATGTGTAAACGCATGACGAACCCTGTTTCTGAAGCTAAAAATTCCATTGCCGCTCTGGTAACTGCGGCGCTTGAGCAGTCCGTTGCTTCCGGCGCGCTGCCCGAATGCGACGGACTTCCCTCTTTTGTGGTGGAAATTCCCGCCGATACCAGCCACGGCGACTTTGCGACCAATGCCGCGATGGTTTCCGCGCGCGCTTTTCGCTGCGCCCCCAGAAAAGTTGCGGAAGTGCTCTGCGAGAATCTGCGCCTGGACGGGACCGCTTTTGACCGTGTGGAAATTGCGGGTCCCGGATTCATTAACTTTTTCCTCTCCGCCAAATGGTTTGCGGGCGTCGTCCACTCCGTTTTGGAGGAGGGCGATTCCTATGGCCGCACCGACTATGGTCATGGTGAAAAGGTGCAGGTGGAATTCGTCTCCGCGAACCCCACCGGTCCGATGCATATGGGCAACGCCCGCGGCGGCGCAATCGGCGACTGCCTGGCGGCGGTGCTGGACTGGTCGGGCCACGAAGTAACCCGCGAATTCTACATCAACGACGCCGGCAATCAGGTGGAGAAGTTCGGAAAGTCCCTGGAGGCACGATATCAGCAGATTTATCTGGGTGAAAACGCTGTGGAATTTCCCGAGGACGGCTATCACGGCGCGGATATTCTGGAGCGCGCGCGTGAATTTGCCGAGCTTCACGGCGACAGCTATCTGAACGCGGACAGCGAAGCCCGCAAAAACGCGCTGGTTGAATTTGCCATGCCCAGAAACATTGAAAAGCTGAAGATAGACCTTGCCAGCTATCGCATTCAGTACGACGTCTGGTTCCCCGAAAGCACCCTGCACAACGGCGCGGTTGACGAGGCAATCGGCAAACTGACGAAACGCGGCATGACCTATGAAAAAGACGGCGCGCTGTGGTATAAGGCAACCGAAAACGGCGGCGAAAAGGACGAGGTTCTGGTTCGTGCCAACGGTTTCCCGACCTATTTCGCGGCGGATATCGCCTATCATTATAATAAATTCTCGGTACGCGGATTTGAACGCGTCATCAATGTGTGGGGCGCCGACCACCACGGCCATGTCGCCCGTCTCAAGGGTGCCATGGACGCCATCGGCCTCGACGGGAGCAAGCTGGATATTGTTTTGATGCAGCTTGTGCGCCTGATGAAGGACGGGCAGCCTTACAAAATGTCCAAACGCACCGGGAAAGCGATTTCGCTCACCGACCTGCTCGAAGACGTGCCGGTGGACGCCGCGCGGTTCTTCTTTAATATGCGCGAACCGAATTCCACGCTCGATTTCGACCTCGACCTGGCGGTGGAGCAATCCTCTCAGAACCCGGTATATTATGTGCAGTATGCCCACGCGCGCATCTGCACCCTGCTGCGCAAGCAGGAGGAAGCCGGTATCCGTCCGCGCCCCTGCACGCTGCAAGAACTTTGCTCGATGAATTCCTCCGCAGAAATCGAGCTGGCACGCACCCTCGCGCGGTTCCCGCAGGAAATCATCGACGCCGCGCGGAACTACGACCCCGCAAGACTGACCAAATATGCAATTGAAACCGCAACCGGATTCCATAAATACTACGATTCCTGCCGCATCAAAGACGAAGCGGAACCGTTGATGCAGGCCAGAATGAACCTGTGCCTCGCTACAAAAGCCGTTCTGCACAACGTTTTGACCCTGCTGAAAATCTCTGTTCCGGAATCCATGTGACCTGCATTCGCAAATCATTAACATAAAGAAAAGGATTGGTGTCATCAGCATGAACGAAATAGGCCGATTACGACTGCCGCTGCTTTTAGACGGCGCGACAGGCACCGAGTATATGAAAGCAGGGATGCCTTCCGGGATTTGTGTGGAACAATGGGCCGCCGAACACCCCGAGGCCGTCCGCGACGTGGTTTGCCGCTACGCCGACGCGGGCAGTGATATTGTCTACACCCCCACCTTTCTCGCCAATGCCGGCAACCTGAAAATGTACGGCCTCAGCGAACAGGTGGCGGAACTGAACGAAAAAATCGTGGGGATTGTCAGGGAAAGCCTCGCCGGCCGCGCAATTAAAATCGCGGGCGACATGTCCACCACCGGGCTGGTGTGCGAACCGTTCGGTGACACGGAGTTTGTCCATATCGTCGGCATCTATACCGAGCAGGCTTCTGCCCTCGCAAAAGCGGGTGTCGACCTGTTGGTGATCGAAACGATGAGTTCGCTTGCGGAATGCCGCGCGGCAGTGGTTGCGGCGAGACAGACAGGCCTGCCGGTCCTGCTGACGATGACCGTGGACAAAGAGGGGCGCACCATGTGGGGCGACGATATTCTTGCCTCGCTGGTCATCTTGCAGGATTTGGGGATTGCCGCTTTCGGCATGAACTGTTCAGAGGGCCCGGATGACATGCTTCCGATTTTTGAGCGTATCGCGCCTTATGCAAAAATCCCGCTGATTGCGAAGCCCAATGCAGGCAATCCAGCGCTGACACCCGTCCAGTTCAGTGACCGCTGCGCCGCTTTGCTGCGGCAGGGCGTTTCCATTATAGGGGGATGCTGCGGAACCGACCCTGACTATATTGCCGCTTTGCGGCACACGTTGGACAGCTTTGATATCGACCGGGTATCCATTTTACCCGCTGATTACAAAATTATAGCCGCCGCGCGCAGCGTTTATTATCTGGACGATGATTTGGAGTATTCGGAGCCGGTCAGCTGCGAAGTGGATATGGCGGATATTTTGCTGGAAATCTCCGGCCAGAGTTGCGACGCGGTTCTGGTTCACCTTGATACACCGGACGACGGTTACCGGTTTTCTTTGAACGCGCACATGGTGGATAAGCCTGTGGCGTTTGAATCAGAATCGGTGGAAGCGCTGGAAAGCGCGCTGCTGCACTATCATGGGAAAGCGCTGGTGGTGTCCACCTCCTGCGAACTCAGCCACGATCAGCTCGAAGATATTGCTTCCCGCTACGGCGCAATCGTCATGTGACACCGCAGGGCACGGTCAGTTTACCGCACAGCTGCCGCGTTTGGGCGGCAGGCGCGGCGTTTGAAAGAGAGGACAGTCAAATGGATTTGCAGGCTTTTTTTGCAATGTCTTACGGTCTTTATATCGTCAGCTCTGTCTTTGACGGAAAGCAAAATGGCTGTATCGTTAATACCGTCACGCAGGTCACCGCGGAACCGCCAAAGGTATCGGTGGCAGTTCATAAGCAAAATCTCACCGCGGAGCTGATTGAAAAATCCGGCCTATTTAATGCTGTTCCGCTCACAGAGGACGCCACCATGCAGATGATCGGCCTGTTCGGGTTTCGGGAAGGGCGCGGCATGGAGAAATATGCGAACATTCCGTTTGAAACGGACAGCAACGGCATCTGCTACCCCACCCAGTCGGCGGCAGCTCTGTTTTCCTGCAAAGTGATTGACTGCCTCGATCTTGACACACACCTGCTGTTTGTCGGGGAGGCAGTTGAAGCAAAACAGCTGTCCGACCTGCCGGTGATGACCTATGCCTACTATCACGCAGTGAAAAAAGGGAAAACACCGTCCAGGGCCTCCTCTTATATCCCAACAGCAAAATGAACAGCTGCCCGGCCGAAGAGCAGCGATCCATATCTACATACAAAAACTCCCCGAAAGACTTTTTCGTCTCTCGGGGAGTTTCATTTTATACTGCTGCGGTCGGTCAGATTTTCAATTTTTCAGGAGTGTACCGTTTCATCGCGGCGTCGTTATAGGTGACATCGGGTAACGCACCGGTCCACTCGTCAAGCTTGCTGTCGAACGCATCTTTTCTCAGGATAGATACCAGCGTGGATTTTCTGGAAGTGAAATCCGCCTCATTTTCAGTGACATCATACTTTACAAACAGGTAGATGCTGCTTTCGGTTTCCACGCGGGTCGGTTCACCGGGTTTCGCATTGAAAATCGCCTCGGTCACCTGTTCATCATAAGATGACTGGTCACGGCTGACGAAAGTGTACGATGTGCCGGGCTCCGGTTTGGTGACAGAAGACGGATCGCTGGCGACCTCTTTGCGTGCCTCGAAAGCAAGGTCTTCCATATTCCCGCCGTCTTTGGCAAGCTTCTCATATTTATCGATGAGTTCGCGGGCCTTTTTGGTGTCCTCTTCCTTTTTAGCCGGATCGTCCGAGGAACTGAAGTTAATCGGAATCATAACAATTTTTGCAAAGTCTTTAGCGAATTTCTCTTTCAGCTCCGCTTCGGGAACTTCCTCGCTTCCGCCTTCACCGTAAATTGCCATGAAGATCTGTGACTTTTTAGCGTCATTTGTAAACAGTTTTGCATAGGATTCTTTTGAGATTCCGTTTTTCTGATAGGATTCCCCAATGTATTGCCAGTAGGACTCCACATTCTGGGAAATTGCCATGTTGGTTGCTTCATCCAGGCTAAGGCCCATTTCATCGAACTTCTTTTCGGTGGCAAGATACTGGCCAAGCGCCTTTTTCGCTTCCTCGGAGATCTTCTGGGAAACCGATACACCGTCCACCTGCTCCTTCAGCGGATTTTTCACATCCTGCGAAACTTTTGTGGTTACAGTATAGTAAGTGTTCATCAGTTCCCCGATGTAAACTCCGGCGGGAACTGTCATATCACCGGATTTGGCAGCCCACGAGGTGCCGCTGCCAACTGTGCACGCGCCAAGACCGGCAGACATTGCCAAAGCAAGAACCGCGGACAGAGACTTTTTAGCAAAACCCATATTTATCGTCCTCCTGTATGGGGTAATTAACATACTTGAACATTATACAACCTCTTTTGAAAAAAGTCCATAAGAAATTGTAAACAATCACGTCCGCAGGCTTTTATGAAGCGGCTCCGCTCATAGCCGCAAGCGCTTCGCGTATCGTCGCGAGAGGTTCCGTATCCTTCGGGATTTTAACGGTTATATACGGCCGTGCGCCGGCGCTCACCATGACGCGTCCGCGCAGCTTGACCGCAAGGTTGCCCGCGCGCAACATGTCCATGGTTTCAGGATACAGCAAAACGCTGTCCCCGCGCTGGGAAATTTCCGCAATGCCCATGAGCGAAGCCGTGTTGCGCACCAGCGCCACATCCACAAGCCCCTTGACCGCCTCAGGCGGCTCTCCGAAACGGTCGATCAGTTCATCCGTCAAATCCATTGCGTCGTCCTGATTCTGAATCGCCGCGATTTTCTTATAGATATCAATACGCTGCGCCAGATTATCAATATAATCTTCCGGTATATGGGCGCCCACGCGCACATCCACCATGCATTCGGCAGCTTGTTTTTCCGTAACCTCACCGCGCTGCTCCGCAACCGCCTCCGAAAGCATTTTGAGATACATGTCATAGCCGACCGCTTCCATATGCCCGTGCTGCTGAGAGCCAAGGATATTGCCCGCGCCGCGTATTTCAAGATCGCGCATCGCAATACGGAAGCCGGAACCAAAGGAGGTGAACTCCCGGATGGCAGCAAGGCGCTTGGTGGCAATATCGGAAAGCTGTTTATCCTTTTTAAACGTCAGATAGGCGAACGCTCTCCTGTTGGAGCGTCCGACCCGCCCGCGCAGCTGATAAAGCTGGGACAGCCCCATACGATCGGCATCCTCGATAATCAGCGTATTACAGTTCGGGACATCAACGCCCGTTTCAATGATGGTGGTGCAGACGAGAATATCCACCTCGAAATCCAGCAGCTGCTGCCAAACGCGGGAAAGCTGCTCCTCCGTCATCTTCCCGTGGGCGGTTACAATCCGAGCCTCCGGCAGCAGCTGTTTGATTTTATACGCGCAGCTGTCAATGCTTTCCACACGGTTATACAGGTAAAACGCCTGTCCGCCGCGCCGCAGTTCACGCTCTAGCGCCTGCGCAATCACGCCCCAGTCGTGTTCCATCACATAGGTCTGGACAGGGTGTCGATCCTGCGGCGCCTCCTCGATTACTGACATATCGCGGATACCGCTCATCGCCATATTCAGCGTGCGCGGTATCGGGGTCGCAGATAGGGTAAGCACGTCCACAGTGGCACGCATTTCCTTAAATTTTTCTTTGTGCCGCACGCCGAACCGCTGCTCCTCGTCGATGACGCAAAGCCCCAGATCCTTGAATTTCACATCGTTCTGCACCAGCCGGTGGGTTCCGATCACGATATCGACTTCTCCGCGGCGCAGCTCATCCAGCACCTGATTTTGCTCCTTGGGAGACCGGAAGCGGGATAGCAAATCCACTTTGACCGGAAATCCATCCATCCGCTTGCGGATGGTCTGATAATGCTGCCAAGCCAGAATCGTGGTGGGCACAAGAATCGCGCATTGCTTGCCGTCCATCACGCATTTGAACGCCGCGCGCACCGCCACTTCAGTTTTTCCAAAGCCCACGTCGCCGCAGAGCAGCCTGTCCATAGGCACCTCGTGCTCCATATCCGTCTTGATTTCCTCAATACAGCGAAGCTGGTCGTCTGTTTCATCATAAGCAAACCTGCGTTCAAAATCATTCTGCCAGTCGGTATCGGGCGAAAACGCATGCCCCTTGACCTGCATGCGTTTGGCATACAGCTCGGTGAGCTCCTTCGCCATATCCTCCACAGCTTTGCGAACCCGCTGGCGTGTTTTCTGCCACTCTACCGAATTCAGCTTGTTGAGCTTGACAGAGGTGTCCTCGCGCACTCCGATGTATTTGCTGACCAGATCCAGCTGCGTGACCGGCACAAACAGCGTATCGGTGCCCGCATATCGAATGCGGATATAATCCTTTGTCACCCCCTGGATGTCTCGTTTAACAATGCCCTCAAAAACGCCGATGCCATGCGCCACATGAACAACATAGTCCCCGGGGACAAGATCGCTGATGTCGCGGAGCTTTTTGCCTTCCTTGGGTCTGGGCCTGCGCTTGGCGCTCTGGACGACCGTTCTCGCCTGCGATATCAGCGCAAGCTTCAGCGTGGGGTATTCCATGCCCGCGCTCATACTGCTTCCGATGACATAGACCACGCCGGGCAGCCGTTCTCCAATTTTATCGCTTTCGGCGGCATTGATATGCTCTTTGCGCAGGTCCTCAACAATCGCCGACGCACTGCGTTTTGTCCCCGCAAACACCACCACGCAGTACCCGTTTTGCAGATAGGCGCGAATATCTTCCAGCAGGAGAGAGAATTCCCCACTCCACGAGGAAAGTTGAATTGCGTTAATATTCACCATATTGCGCAGCGGGATGTCCCCCACTGAGCGGGCAAATGTGTCCAGCAGGACGGTATTGATTTTCGCGGCGCGGGACTGCAAATCCACAAAATCTCCCGCAAACCGGTCGCAGCCCTTAAACAGAATGCCTTCCTCGAGCAGCAGCCTGATATCCTCGCTGTTCTGCACCTGAACAGCTTTCAACGCTTCGCGGCAGTTTCCCGCGTCGCAGAGATAGAACACACCGTCGGGCACATAGTCAAAGATCAGCGCCGGTTCCGGATAGAGCAGCGGCATCCACCGGTCGAGGCTCTGCGGCATGATGCCGTCCTCTATTTTTTCAATCTCCGCCGTCAGTTTTCCCTTGGCCAGTTTTCCCTGTGTTCCGCGCAGGGACGCCATTGCCGTTTTAAGCAGCTTCACCAGCTTTTGCGGGCTGTCCGCAACAACCTCCGCCGCCGGCGTGATGGCAACGGACTTTACCGTGTCCTCGCGGCGCTGGGTATCAAGTTTAAAGGTGGAAATCGTATCGATTTCATCCCCCCAGAATTCCACACGGAAGGGATTGGGCATATGGGGCGGGAAAAAATCCAAAATCCCGCCGCGCTGTGCAAACTGGCACACGCCGTCCACCTGGTCGCATCTGATGTACCCCGCGCCGACCAGAAAGCTGACAAGTTCCGCCATGTCATAGGACTCCCCGGCCTTCAAGGTGCGTGTCCGCGCGGATAGAACAGCGGGCGGCATGGTATACTGCAGCGCCGCGGTGGCGGACGCCACCACAACCCTCACGTTCCCGGACGCAAGTCTTCCCAGCACATTCAGCCGGGCATGTTCGTACTCTCTGGACACGCCCTCCACTTCATGAAAGGTCGGCTCTCTGGACGGGAACAGAACTGCCGTTCCTTCGCCCGCCATAATATTGATGTCTTCACAGATACGCATGGCGTTCGCCTCGTCCTGCACCAGCACCAGACCCCGCTTTTCAAGCAAACCTGTGATGGAAACAATCACATGCGCTTTATGCACGCCGGAAAGCCCCGTTGCCAAAACAGGGGTTTCCCTTCTTTCCACCGCTTCCACAATACGCCGAAACTCGGGTAATCCTGTCAGAAGCTGTTCTATTCCCTCCATGCGGTTTTTCCTTTCTGCAGCCAATGTAATAAATTAGTTAAACTGGTTCATAGCCTGGTCGGTCTTGCCCTCGACAATCATGACCGCGGCATCGGCAGCCGCCTCAAACATATGATTCAGTGTTTCGGTGTCCTCTTTGCGAAACTTTCCGAGCACCCACGCCGCAAGATCGTAATCGGGGTGCGGCTTCTTCCCCACGCCGAGCTTGATGCGGGGAAAGGTGTCCTTTCCGGTCAGATAAAGGATGCTTTTGATTCCGTTATGTCCGCCGTCGCTGCCCTGCCTGCGAATACGAATCTTCCCGACATCCAGACTGACGTCGTCAAACAGGACTAATACATGTTCTGCCGGAATCTTGTGAAACTGCATCGCCTCACGGACAGCCTCGCCGGAATTGTTCATGAAGGTAGACGGCTTCATCAGCAGAACACGATGAGTGCCAATCGCGGCGTCCGCGCAAAGAGATTTGAATTTGAGACGGTCAATTTTAACCCCCAGCTTTTCCGCAAGCGTATCCACCGCTAAAAACCCCGCATTGTGCCGGGTATTTTCATATTCACGACCCGGATTGCCAAGTCCGGCGATAATATATTCCACCGGGCCCGTCGGCGCGGCTGCACCAGATTTGGAATGAAATAAAGTAAACATATGGTCTCTCTCCCCGCAACAAAGGACGGGATATCGAACATACCCCGTCTTTGTCTGGTATTTTTGATCTTATTCTTTCCTGTGTGCAGCAAGTACCGAAATTTGTCGGGCTTACTTTTTTCCGCCTTTGAAATTGATGTTTTTTTCGGCCCAGCCTTCTCTGATCTGCTGGCGGACCCTGCCGATGGCAAGCGCACCTGCGGGCACATCCTCATCCACAGTAGTTCCGGCCGCGGTATAGGCCCCCTCCCCAATTTGGACGGGCGGGACAATATTTGTATTGCACCCGATGAATGCGCGGTCGCCGATTACCGTGCGGAATTTACGGCAGCCGTCATAATTGGCGGTGACAACTCCGCAGCCGAAATTGCACTGGCTTCCCACATCGCTGTCGCCGATGTAGGTCAGATGCGCGATGGAAGTTTTATCCCCAACCGTGGAATTTTTAATCTCCACAAAATCGCCGATCTTCACGCCGCTGCCCAGCCGGGTGTTCGGCCTCATCTGTGCAAACGGGCCGATGGTGCTATTTTCGCCCACAAAAGCGTCCGTCATATAGCTGGCGTTTACGTGGGTGCCGTCACCGACGGAGGAATCCACTAAATAGGAATTGGGGCCGATGACACAGTGCGCGCCGATGCTGGTCTTGCCCAGCAGAATGGTGCCCGGCAGAATCAGGGTGTCGTGCCCGATTGTAACCCCTTTGCCGATGATAACCCCATCGTCGCAGGGAATGTCCACGCCCTCGTCCAGATGGCGGTCAATCTCCCTCTGGCGGGCAATTTCATTCAGATTTTTCAGTGCCCTGCGGTCATTGGCTCCCAGCGTAACGTCACTGTCCGGTGCGGTATATCCCCCTGCGCGCAGGCCGTCCGCCAGCGCGATGCCCAGCGCATCGGTCAGATAATATTCGCCCTGCGCGTTATCGGCTGTAATCCGCCCCAGTGCATCCGCAAGAAATGCAGCATCAAACCAATAAGCACCGGAATTAATTTCTGTAATTTGTTTTTGTTTCGCGTCCGCGTCCTTTTCCTCGATAATGCCCGTCACAGCGCCCGCGCTGTCGCGCAGAATCCTGCCGTAGCCGAACGGCGCGGCGATATGCGCCGTTACAACCGTAACAGCGTTTTGTTCTTCCCTGTGCTGCCGATAGGCGGCATTGATCGTTTGTGCGTCTATGAACGGCGAATCCCCGTTGAGCACCACCACGTCGCCGCCTTTGGCGAGTGCCTCAGCCGCCATCCGGACGGCGTGCCCCGTGCCCCTGCGCTGTTCCTGCCGGTAAAAGGTGCATTCCGGTGACACTGCCTGACGGAGCAGTCCGCCCTGATCGCCTTCCACAATGCAGATTTCCTCCACACCCGCGGCGCGTAAGGCATCCTCCACCCAGCGGATCATTGGTTTAAAAAGCACTTCGCAAAGCACCTTGGGCCGGTCGGATTTCATTCGTTTCCCGTCGCCCGCGGCAAGAATGACCGCAAAACGCCGCCTGTCCCCTGTTCTCAAAGGCTCCGCCCCTTTTCTAATTGTTGTCTGTCATTCTATATTATGTCAATTTTTCGCCGGGTTTGCAAGTGAGGTTGTATGAAAATTGAAAATTATACCAAAATTAATTTAAAGAAGAGCTGGAAAAGCATGTACTTGTTTGCTATAATATTTGGTAGTTAACTCCATTGTATGGCATCCGCTTGGAACCGGATGCCAATTGGCAGACAGTTAACAAAAAATTGGAGGTAGATCAAAGTGGGTAAGAAATTTGTTTACATGTTTTCGGAGGGCAGCGGCAAGTTGCGCGAGCTCCTCGGTGGCAAGGGAGCGAACCTTGCTGAAATGACGGGTCTTGGAATGCCCGTCCCGCAGGGCTTCACTGTTACAACTGAAGCCTGCACCCAGTATTACACGGATGGCCGCCAGATTAACGACGATATTCAAGCGGAAATCTATGAATATCTTGGAAAAATGGAGGACCTTTGCAAAAAGAAATTCGCCGACCCCAGGAATCCGCTGCTGGTTTCCGTGCGTTCCGGCGCGCGTGCATCCATGCCGGGCATGATGGACACCATCCTGAATCTGGGGCTGAACGACGAGGTTGTAGAGGAATTTGCAAAATTTACCGGAAATCCCCGGTTTGCGTATGACTCCTACCGCCGTTTTATCCAGATGTTCTCCGACGTGGTAATGGAGCTTCCCAAGCCTGAGTTTGAAAAAATAATCGACGCTGTGAAAGCGGAAAAAGGCGTGAAGCAGGACACCGATCTGGATGAAAACGACATGAAAGAGCTCGTCCGCCGCTTCAAAGCGTTTTACAAAGAGAAAAAAGGCACCGATTTCCCGAGTGAACCCAAGGTTCAGCTGATGGAGGCCATCAAAGCGGTTTTCCGTTCCTGGGACAATCCCCGCGCCAATGTTTACCGCCGCATGAACGAAATCCCTTATGACTGGGGAACAGCGGTCAACGTGCAGGAAATGGTCTTCGGCAATTCCGGAGACAATTCGGGCACCGGCGTTGCGTTTACCCGCAATCCCGCAACCGGCGAAAAAGCGCTGTTCGGTGAATACCTGATCAATGCACAGGGCGAGGATGTTGTGGCCGGTGTGCGCACTCCGTTCCCCATCAAGCATCTGAAAGAAGACATGCCTGCAGTTTACGACCAGTTCGCCGCCATCGCGGATCGTCTGGAAAAGCACTACCGCGATATGCAGGATATGGAGTTCACAATTGAAAACGGCAAGCTGTTCATGCTCCAGACCCGTAACGGCAAACGCACCGCGGCTGCCGCTCTGAAAGTTGCGGTTGATCTGGTGGATGAGGGGATGATTACCGAGCGCGAGGCCGTTCTGCGCGTAGAACCCAAGCAGCTCGACGCCCTGCTCCATCCGCAGTTTGATTCTGCAGCCATAAAAGCTGCAAAAATAATCGGCAAGGGCCTTGCCGCTTCCCCGGGTGCTGCCTGCGGCAAAGCGGTCTTTTCCGCTGAAGACGCCAAAGAATGGTCTGACCGCGGCGAAAAAGTGGTGCTGGTGCGCCGTGAAACCTCCCCTGAGGATATCGAGGGTATGGCTGTCGCGCAGGGCATCCTGACGGTTCGCGGCGGTATGACTTCTCACGCCGCCGTAGTTGCGCGCGGCATGGGTACCTGCTGCGTATCCGGATGCGGCGAAATTGAAGTCGATTACGATGCCAAGCAGTTTACTCTTGGCGGTTTAACCATCAAGGAAGGGGATTACATCTCCATCGATGGTTCCACCGGATGCATCTATGGGAAGGCGATTCCGACCGTAGCCGCTGCCATTTCAGGCGATTTCGGGCGTTTCATGGGCTGGGCCGATAAAGTTCGCAAGCTAAAGGTCTATACCAATGCCGATACCCCGCGTGATGCGAAACATGGCCGTTCATTTGGAGCGGAAGGCATCGGCCTCTGCCGCACCGAGCACATGTTCTTTGAAGGTGAACGCATCAAGGCTATGCGTGAAATGATTGTTGCCGAGACCACTGAGGAGCGCAAAAAGGCTCTGGCAAAAATTATGCCGTATCAGCAGAGCGACTTTGAGGGTCTCTATGAAGCAATGGAAGGCTGCCCGGTTGTCATCCGGTTCCTTGACCCGCCGCTTCACGAATTCCTTCCCACCAAAGAGGAGGATATTCAGGAAATTGCTTCTGAACTGGGCATTACCGTTCAGCGCCTGAAAGCAGTCATCGAGAGCCTGCATGAATTCAACCCGATGATGGGCCACCGCGGTTGCCGTCTTGCGGTATCCTACCCTGAAATTGCCGAAATGCAGACCACTGCGGTCATCAATGCGGCAATCAATGTAACGAGAAAAGGCCAGTACAAGATTGCTCCGCAGATCATGATTCCGCTGGTCGGCGAAGTCAAGGAGCTGAAATTCGTCAAGGATGTGGTTGTCTCGACCGCAGACCGTCTGATCAAAGAGTCGGGTGTCGACATGACCTATGAAGTAGGAACCATGATCGAGATTCCGCGCGCGGCGCTGACTGCCGACGAAATCGCCAAGGAAGCCCAATTCTTCAGCTTCGGCACCAACGATCTGACTCAGATGACCTTTGGATTCAGCCGCGATGACGCGGGCAAATTCCTCAGCTACTATTACGAAAACAAGATCTACGAGTCCGATCCGTTCGCGCATCTCGACCAGAACGGCGTTGGCAAGCTGGTGGAAATGGCCGCGAAACTGGGCCGCCAAGCCCGCCCGGACATCCACCTCGGCATCTGCGGCGAACATGGCGGCGACCCGACCTCCGTGGAATTCTGCCACAGAGCCGGGCTTGATTATGTCTCTTGCTCGCCGTTCCGCGTGCCGATTGCACGTCTTGCGGCAGCGCAGGCGGCACTCAAATACGGCTGCTAATTGCTTCCCCAATACGGATTTTTATTCAAATTGCTTCGGCGGAATCCTCCGCCGAAGCAATTTTTTGAAATTTTCGTGTTCAGCGGTCATTTTTTTGCAGCTTCCGGTGTTTTCCCTTGAATGAGTCTCCCTTTTCCGATATAATAAGAATGCCCATCACATGAAAATTTATTGATCGATCTACTAAAATTGTCCGGTCGTTTTTGGGAGAATTATATGAAAAAGCTATTCCACGCGATATATATCTATCTGCGCCAGACCGATCTTTGGCTTTGGACTCTTTGTCTCGTGCTTTCCGGAATCGGGCTTGTAATGCTGTCAGGCATTTCCTATTCGGAATTGATTAGCAAAGTCGGGCCCCGCAAGGTGCTGATTCAGTTTGCCGCTACCGGCATAGGCTGTGTTGCGGCACTCATTTTGTCCAAGTTTGATTACCACACGCTCACCAAGCTCTGGAAGCTACATGTCCCGGCTTCCTATTTTCTGGTTCTGCTGACTTTCTTTATCGGGCATGGCACCGAGATGCGCCAGAACGACAAATCCTGGTTCTATGTTCCCGGCACCAGCATCACCGTACAGCCGACCGAATTTTTAAAAATTTCCTTTATTTTAATTCTGGCCTACCATCTTTCCATCCTGCATGACCAGATTAACCGCCCGCAGAATCTTCTGGCGATCTGTGCCCACGGCGCGGCACCCGTACTTCTGGTTCATTTTCAGGGAGATGACGGCACCGCGATCGTATTTGCCGGCATTTTCATTTGCATGGTGTTTGCGGCGGGACTGGATTGGAAATATATTGCGTCCGCTGTCGGCTCTTTGGTTGCAATTGCTCCCGCTGTCTGGTTTTTCATCTTGAACGCGGATCAGAAGCAGCGCATCCGGATTCTTTTCCGGCCGGAAATGCAGGACAAGCTTGGAGATTATTACCAGCAATATCAGGCGAAACTTGCAATCGGGTCCGGACGTGTCTGGGGCAAGGGCATCTTTGTGGACACGCACACGCCGGTTCCCGAAGCGCATAACGACTTCATTTTCGCGTTTATCGGCGAATCTCTGGGGTTTGTGGGCTGTCTCGGGGTCATCGTCATCCTCATTCTGTTATGCACGAGGCTGTTATCCTGCGCACAGCATGCGCAGGATATGGAAGGCCGCCTGATCTGCGTGGGCATTTTTGCGATGGTATCTGTGCAGGCTATTATTAATATTGGCATGTGCCTGTCGCTGCTTCCGGTCATCGGAATTACGCTTCCGCTCGTTTCCAACGGAGGCACCTCGGTGCTTTCCACCTATATGAGCATTGGTCTCGCACTGTCTGTCTATATGCATACTACCAAAAATTTATTCAGCGAATAAAACGGAGGGGTTCATGAATGCTAAGTGATATCGAAATTGCACAATCCGCGCGTATGCTCCCAATCAGCGAAATCGCGGACCGTTTGGGGATTTTGCCCGAGGAACTGGAGCCATACGGCAGATATAAGGCAAAGCTTTCGGAGGCGGTCTATTCGCGGCTGAACAGCCGTCCCGACGGAAAACTGGTTCTTGTTACCGCCATCAATCCCACGCCGGCCGGCGAGGGCAAAACCACCACAACAGTGGGACTTGGCGAAGCGATGGAAAGGATCGGGAAGCGCGCTGTGATAGCGCTACGTGAGCCATCGCTTGGCCCTGTTTTCGGCATTAAAGGCGGCGCAGCAGGCGGCGGATATGCACAGGTGGTGCCGATGGAGGATATCAACCTGCATTTTACCGGTGATATGCATGCAATTACCTCCGCGAACAACCTTCTCTGCGCTATTTTGGATAACCATCTTCAGCAGGGAAATGTGTTGGGGATCGACCCCCGCCGCATTTTGTTCACGCGCTGCCTGGATATGAATGACCGCGCGCTGCGCAATGTCATCGTCGGCCTTGGCGGGAAAATCAACGGCACGCCGCGGGAAGATCATTTTATGATTACCGTGGCTTCCGAAGTGATGGCAATTCTCTGCCTTGCGGCTGATTTGAATGATCTCAAAAAACGTTTAGGAGATATCTTGGTCGCTTATACGTTTAGTAATACTCCTGTCTATGCGCGTGACCTGCAGGCGCAGGGCGCAATGGCAGCGCTTTTAAAAGATGCAATCAAGCCCAATCTGGTGCAGACGCTGGAAAATACGCCCGCGCTGATGCATGGCGGGCCGTTTGCCAACATCGCGCACGGCTGCAACTCCATCCGCGCCACCAAACTGGCGCTCAAACTGGCGGATTATACCATCACGGAGGCAGGCTTCGGTTCTGACCTCGGCGCCGAAAAATTTCTGGACATCAAATGCCGCATCGCTAAAATTGCGCCTTCCGCCGTTGTGCTGGTAGCAACCATGCGTGCGCTGAAATATAACGGCGGCGTCCCCAAGGCTGAAACAGGCGTTCCCAATGTGGAGGCTCTGAAAAGAGGGCTGGTCAATCTGGAAGCGCATGTGGAAAACATGCAGAAATTTGGTGTGCCGGTAGTAGTCGCCATCAACCGATTCGGCAGCGACAGCGATGAGGAAGTTGAGACGCTTTCCCAATTCTGCGCGCGCACCGGCTGCCGGTTTGCCCTTTCAGAAGTTTTTGCAAAAGGCGGCGACGGCGGAATCGAGCTGGCAAAAGCCGTTGTGGAGGCATGTGAAGGCCCTTCCGATTTTCGCCCGCTCTATGACACGGCGCTGCCGGTCAAAGAAAAAATTTCCCGCATCGCCAAAGAAATTTACGGGGCGGCGGATGTCAGCTACACCGCTTCCGCCGAAAAGATGATTCAGGAAATTGAAAGGCTCGGCAAAGCCGATCTCCCGGTCTGCATGGCAAAAACACAATATTCCCTGTCCGATGACCCCACCAAACTGGGGCGCCCCACAGGTTTTACGATTCATGTAAAGGATATCCGCCTGTCTGCCGGCGCGGGGTTCATTGTCGCGCTGACCGGTGACATTATGACCATGCCGGGCCTGCCGAAAGACCCCGCCGCTTACCACATCGATGTGGACGGCGATGGGCATATCTCCGGCCTGTTTTAACAGATTGTTTAGTCAGGATTGAGAGGATAAAATCGTGATGCAGTATATCAGTCATTCCACAGCGGAAACGGAGGCTTTTGCGGCCCAAATTGCGCAAAAGCTGCGGGCCGGCGACGTCATTGCCTGCCGGGGAGGAATGGGCGCGGGAAAAACCGCGTTTGCGCGCGGATTGGCGCGCGGGCTTGGACTTGAGGATGCTGTTTCCAGCCCTACTTTTGCGCTTGTGCACGAATACACGCGCGGTAAGGTTACGCTTTACCATTTTGATATGTACCGGGTTTCAGATTTTGATGAGCTTTATTCAACGGGATTCTTTGACTATCTCGGTCAGGACGGAATCCTGCTCATTGAATGGAGTGAAAACATTGCGTCCGCTTTGCCGGAACACACCATTTTTTTGACCATTTCGCGCATTGACGAAGAGACGCGCGATATCCGCATTGAAGGGGATGAACGGTTTTGAAGATACTTGCGATGGATACCTCGTCCCTTTCCGCCAGCTGCGCGCTGCTGGACGATGACACGGTCCTCGGCGAATGCTTTTCAAATGTAAAACTGACACATTCCCAGACGATCATGCCGATGGTGCAGGGATTGCTCGATCAGACACGAATTCCGCTTGAGGCGGTCGACTTATTTGCCGTTACGGACGGGCCCGGATCTTTTACAGGCCTGCGCATCGGACTTTCCGCCGTAAAAGGCATGGCGCACGCGCTTGGGCGGCCGTGCTTGGGTGTGTCCACTCTGGAGGCGCTCGCCTATCAATATTGCGGCGTCGATTGTGTGGTCGCACCTGTGCTGGACGCGCGCTGTTCGCAGGTCTATACCGCATTATTCCGTTGGAGCAAAAATCAGTTAACCCGATTGGAAAAAGACAGCGCGATTCCGATCGCACAATTGGAAGAATGGCTGAAAAATGTCAGTGAGCCTGTTTTTTTTGTTGGAGACGGAGCAAAATTGTGTTATAATAGCATGAAAGAGCGTGTTCCCGGTATCCGGCTGGCTTCGCCCGCGCTGCAATTTGTGCGCGCGTCTTCTGTTGCACTTGCCGCTTTACCTAACATCGCAAATGCCGTGGAGCCGTCTGCGTTGGTACCAGCCTATCTGAGGCTGCCTCAGGCGGAGCGGGAACTGCTTGCAAAACAAAAAATTTCAGGAGATGGAAAATAATGATAGCTATAGCTGCGGATCATGGCGGGTATGCACTGAAAGAAGAAGTCAGAGCATGGCTCGACGAAAATAAGATTGCTTATAAAGATTTCGGAAGCTATGACGGGCAGTCCTGTGATTACCCTGATATGGCTGCTCCGGCCTGCAATGCCGTTGTTGCGGGCGAGTGCACGCAAGCGTTGCTCTTCTGCGGAACCGGAATCGGCATCTCGATGGCGGCCAACAAGATTAAGGGAATCCGCGCCGCCTGCTGTTCGGACTATTTTAGTGCCAAATATACCCGCCTGCACAACAACGCGAATGCGCTCTGCATGGGCGGGCGTGTAGTTGGTGCAGGGCTTGCGATTGAGCTTGTGGACGCGTTCCTGCACACAGAGTTTGAGGGCGGGCGCCATCAGAGGCGCATCGATAAAATTTCCGCACTCGAAAATGAATGAATATTAATTGAATGTAAGGGGATATCGTCATGTCAACAAAGCCGCTCATTATGGATCACCCGCTGATTAAACACAAGATCACCCTTCTGCGTGATAAGAACACCGGTTCCAAGGAGTTTCGTGAACTGATTAATGAGATCGCCATGCTGATGTGCTATGAGGCGACCCGCGATATGCCCACCAAAGAGGTGGAGATCGAAACGCCTATCTGCATTGCAAAAGCAAGTGTCATCTCTGGACGCAAGGTTGCTTTTGTGCCGATTCTTCGGGCAGGACTTGGTATGGTGGACGGTATGCTGGAGCTTGTTCCCGCCGCGAAAATCGGCCACATCGGAATGTATCGTGACCCGGCCACGCATGAGCCTGTGGAATACTACTGCAAGCTGCCCGCCGATATTCAGGATCGCGACATCATTGTGCTCGATCCGATGTTGGCAACCGGCGGTTCCGCCATCGATGCCATTAATCAGCTGAAAAAGCATCATTGTTCGACCAACATTAAATTCATGTGCATTATTGCCGCCCCCGAAGGACTGAAGGCTTTAAACGATGCCCATCCGGAAGTGCAGATCTACTGCGGTGCGCTGGATGACCACCTGAATGAAAACAAATATATTGTTCCCGGTCTCGGCGATGCGGGCGACCGTATTTTCGGCACAAAGTAAGGGTTTGAGATTCCCTTTTTTCTAAAATGAATTGCAGGGAAAGAATTATCGAATAAAGACAGAAGTTGTTTGGAATGCTAATTTCAAACAGCTTCTTTTTTTGCGTTCAGACGAAGGGGGAATGAAATGAAAAAACTCAAATTTATGCTCACTGGAGCAATCGCGGGTACGCTGAACGGGCTGTTTGGTGCGGGCGGTGGCATGGTAGTCGTCCCGATTTTGGGCCGCTGCGGGCTTCCTGCCGAACAGGCGCACGCAACCTCAATTGCCGTGATCCTGCCGCTTTCCATTGCTAGCAGCATCCTCTACCTTACAATCGGGCGCATTAGTCTGGAAAGCGCCCTCCCCTATCTCCCGCTTGGACTTGTAGGCGCAATCATTGGCAGCAAGCTTTTGACAAAACTCAAAAAAGTCTGGCTGCACAGGATCTTCGGCGTCATTGTCCTTTACTCGGCTGTCCGGCTGCTCTTATGAATCATGCGCTGATTATAGCCGCTGTATCTTTAGTCAGCGGAGTTTTGGGGTCCCTTGGTATGGGGGCCGGCGCAGTCCTTCTGCTTTATCTGCGTGTTTACGGCGGATACGAGCAGATGGAGGCACAAGGGATCAATTTGCTGTTTTTTTTGCCGATTGCTGTTCTTTCGATCATCCTTCACAGCCGCAACCATCTGATATCCTGGAAAGCTGCCGCTTTTTGCGTTTTGTCCGGTTTGCCCGCTGTATTCCTTGGGGTCTGGCTTGGAGAACTGCTTGGCAGCGAACTGCTTTCTAAACTGTTTGGCATGATGCTTTTGGTCATAGGGGTGAGGGAATTTAAACAAAAAAAGTAATCCGCTTACATTTTGTTAGCAAAACAACAATAATTGACGCTTAAAAGAAATTCTTGGTACCGTATAAACCAATCAGCAAGCGACCAAAATAACGTTGGAGGTGTAACCACAATATGAATGATTCTTATAATCCAAAAAACAAATTCAGTAAATTTCTGGCAGGCAGAGGCTTTTATGTGGCGTTGGCAGTTTGCGTAATCGGAGCCGGAACCGCAGCCTGGGTTGCGGTTGACAAGACCATTGCACGTATTGATGGAAACAATAGTGCAATTGTAGAGCAGGAACCGGCCGCTTCGCAGGAACCCGCCTATGGTTTCCCCGATTTGGAGGAAGCTGGAAAGGCGCAAAGCGGCGTAAAAGCGCCGTCCCCCAGCTCCTCCTCCTCGTCTACGGCGCCTTCGTCGTCATCCGCAGCCTCGCCCAAGTCCGAGCAGCGCTCAACAGAGGCCGCTGCGCGGCAGCAATTGCCTCCGTCATCCTACGTTATGCCGGTCACAGGTGAAATTTTCGGAGCCTACAGCAACGGCGAACTTGTGAAAAACGCAACGTTAAAAGAATGGCGCACACATGATGGCATTGATATCAAAGCCGAAAAGGGCACCGCAGTCAAAGCCGTAAACGACGGAAAAGTGACAGCGGTCAATGACGACCCGTTGATGGGCGTAACTGTGGAAATCAAGCACGATACCGGCGTTACATCGATTTATTCCGGTCTTGCCAAAGACGTTTCCGTTAAAGTGGGCGACAGAGTTAAGGTCGGCCAGACAATCGGAAAAATCGGAGAGATTCCAAGCGAAATTCTGCTTGATCCACACCTGCATTTTGCAATGAAATCCGCTGACGGCAAATGGATTGACCCGCTCAAGACGATGGGCAAACTCTAATAAAAAAAGAAACGACGGACTATGTCCGTCGTTTCTTTTCGTCATCCAATTTATGTAGGGAGCCGTCCTGAAAATAATACTCAATTCCGCCCAACGTGGTATAGTAAGTATTATCCAAATGATCCTTTTGAATGATTCGGGTGGGCGCGCATACCGCTACGGAGTTAGCAGGCATATCCTCATATACCACTGCATTCGCACCAATGCGGCAGTTGTCACCGATTGTAATGCCCCCGATAATTTTGGCTCCCACTCCGATATAGACGCAGCTGCCAATGGTGGGGCTGCCGGGATGCCGGCTGTCCGGAAGCGTGTTGGAGCCGATGGTCACTTGCTGAAAAATGACGACATCTTTTCCGATCTTCGCATTGTTGGATATAAAAATTCCCTGCATGCCATGGGGAAAACATGGCGTTCCCGCAAATTCGCTCGTGATCCCCACAAAACTGCCTCTGCGCATAAAATAATGACCGTAGGCCAGTTCCAGCAGTTTGTGGTGCCCTCCGTTTTGCAGGTACTCCTTAATCTTCCAGATGGAGCCAAACCGCAGCAGCGCCCACGCCATGACAAAGGGACGCATCAGTTCAAATATCAAATCTTTCATGAAAGAGAGGCCCTCCTCAGTTGATCAGTGATAAAAAAGCGGCTGCACGGGCAGCCGCTTTTTAACTAGGAAATCTTCTTTGCCATTACGACAAACCGCTGATTATCTCCAGGTCCAAGCACACGGGTGCAAGTGGACAATGTGATGATCTTATCCTTACCAGAAACAGGAACGTTAAATTTATGAATGCTCAGGCCCTTTGCCTTTGAAATAATTCCGGGCACCCTGCTCCCATCTGCATAGTTGTAACTAAAGCTGAGGTTGGTATAGAACACTGTAAAGATTTCATAGAGGTGATCTCCATCGGGAGTTGCCAGCCGGATGTAGGGGTTTGCCGCAGCAAATTCGGCATTGTCATAAGCCGCCAGCTGCGCAAGCATCACATCGTTCGGATTGCCGATGCGCACAGGTCTCCAGCAATTTGTCCAGTTATGCCCATAAATGACCGCATTTTGCGAAGAAATTGCGCCGTTGGCAGCAAATTTCGTATCCGAATCCAGCCAGATTACACCGTTTCTGCTGGCCTCTTTATAATAGCCGCGGCTGGTATAATAAGCCGTATTCGCTCCGATTACCACCGGATAGTTGATATTCGTGTTAGAAACAGTGATCCAGCCAACCACATCGCTGTTGATCTTTTTCCAGGCAGCAATATCTCCGGCGGGCGGCGGCGTGAAAACATCGGAATTATTCGCCGGATCATCCTTATATTTTTTTGCACGATCGTCCAGCACTTTATACATCTGCTCGGCGGTCACCGGTTCAAAGCGGGTCGCCCCGGCAATCGCATCGATCGCCGGCTGTTCCGACGGCGCTTCTTCAGATGAGGAGGAACTCTGCTGCTCTTTGGACGGCTCCTGCACCTCCGAAGAGCTCTCCTTTGCGGAGGAGTCGGAAAGCGAGTGACGTTCAATGCTGCTCCCACTTGTTACAGCGGCAACAAGTCCCCAGCCCCCGGCAACAATGGCAAGTACGATGATAGCCAGAGAGGCTTTATTACGCATAAATCGCGGGATACTCCTATTTGTAGTGTACCATTCGCTAAGCTCGCTGCAAGTTGTCTTGATGCCTGAAAAGAAAAAATAAATCCCGCGTAAAATCGCTTTCATAAATCCCATACAAACCCTCTCAAAAAGCCATTGTAGTAACAAATGACTGTAATAAACAGGTATCATTATAGCACAGTTTTAACCGTTTGGGGAGGGGTAAATTTGTAAAATAAACAATTTTTATGAAAAATATACCCGGTAATGTTTTCCTGTTTCAAAAAAATTCTTTGAAATACCAAGCATTTTTTAAAAAACCACTAAATACTTCCCCCTATTTTACCTTGCAGCCCGGATAATAGTGCGTGAGGATATCCACATAATTCCAATCCTCAAGGGATGCATAAAGGTTTGCTCCCACCTGGCTCATACCAACACCATGTCCGTAGCCATATGTGGTAAAGGTAAATTTACCCTTCCTGTAATCAATATCAAAGGCGGCCGAGCGCAAACCGAAAACCTGTTCGCGCAGGACTCGGCCCGTTATGGTCTTATCGCCCACCCGGACAGTCTTGACATAGCGATCCCCTTCTGTATAGCTCTTAATATCAAACCAGTCGGAGGGATCGTCGCTGTAATCATACAGGTCAACGTCCAATTTGTCCTCTACCATATCAGCAACGGTTTCGGCATCAAACGAAACGCTCAGTTCGTAATTCTTCGCCTGTTCGTCTATCTCGCTGTCTACCGACACCAGATAGGGGTAGCTGCCGCCCCAAACATCTTTGCTGGAAACAGTAACCCCCGCGCTGATCGCATAAAACGGAGTAAATGCAAGATTGCTCTTATAATAAACCGCCTTGCCAATCACGGAATTCACAGTTTTCTGAAGATCGGCGGTAGCTGTTTTGACCCCCAAATACGGGGTAACACCGGATTTGTTCTGCTGCTTAATAAAGGTATAGGCAGCGACCGCCTGTGCCTTGAGCGCCTCTTTTTCAAAGCCGACTCCCATTTCGTTCATAACGACCTTCGCAACAATAGAAGAAGCTTTTCCCGTTAGTTTTTTCCCGCCGGCAATAATTGTGAGCTTTTCATTCCCGCCTACCGACGCGGCAAGTACTTCTGTCGTTGAACCGCTCTTTAAGAGCGCACTCGTTTGAGTGGCCCCGTCCGCACTCGCGTCGCTGTTTGAAGATTCTCCGATGCCGCCCCCTACTGCGCCATTGTCCAGATCATCGTTGACGATCTCCTCGTTTGAGCTGCTAGGCGGCTCCGGTGTACTGCTTGAAGAAGGTTCGCTGCTTGATGATGGCGCACTGCTTGACGATGGCGCGCTGCTCGAAGATGGCGCACTGCTTGACGATGGCGCGCTGCTCGAAGAAGGCGCACTGCTTGACGATGGCGCACTGCTTGACGATGGTGCGCTGCTCGAAGAAGGCGCACTGCTCGAAGAAGGTGCGCTGCTTGAGGAGACAGGTTTCATGCTGTCGGCGGCCGCCTGCGCATCAGAAGCATAGGACTTTGCGTCTTCCCATGCCGCTTCAGCCGCATTCATCGCGTCCAAAGCAGTATGATAGGCGTTTTTTGTTGCCTGCGAAGGATATTCCTCATAAAGCTCCTGTAATTCATCCACCAGATCCGAAGCTTTATAATATGCCTCCCTTGCGGTATCGGCATATTGCTGCGCTTCGGTGGCATATGTCTGCGCTCTTGACAGTGTGCCCGCATCCCTTGCGTTGGTATAACTGCTCTTGGCGTTTTTCAGCGCTTTTTCCGCGTCATTTTGGGATTGCTGAGCTCTTGCAGCTTTCTGCGTTGCCTCGGTTTCCATATCGCTTAGATTTTCAGCCGCAAAACTGGATATGACAGAGGACGAACTCTTGCTGGAGGACGCTGCGGCAGCCGCACTGCTGGAGGCGGCGGCCTGTGACGCGGCGGCTTCCGAAGCCGCCTTGGAGGCGGCGATAGCCTTCTGCTTCTGCCCTTCCACAAATCCCGGCGGAAGCAGCGGGTTTGAATTATAAGCATATGTAATGCCGCTGGCGTCCGCTTTTTCCCCGTCACGGACCCTGCGGGCGACAATCACTGTTCGTACATCTGCATCGTCGGACACTGCTCCAAACTCATAGGAACAGGTGGAAAGCGTCAGGAACTTGTCCCCTTTTTGAATGTCAACATCCGAAGTGTAATAGGAACGCGCTTTCACCCCATCCACAAACGCGTTGAAATCCGCGTCGTCCTGCAGGTTAAGCATCGTGTTATAATAGAAAATTTCACCGTAGGCTTTCTTGGCGTTTGTGATAAAGACCGCGAAAATCTTATAGTCGTTGTCGCGGTAAACATCATCGAACGAAATAACCGCGTGATTTTTCAGATACCCCAGCCCTTCACCACTAGGCTTATACTTCATCAGCTCACCGAACATCTGTCCATCGGTCATGTTGTGTCCGTATAGGACATAGTTGTCGCTTTGGGGATTGAGCGTATTATTCGCTTCCACCCATGGGATACCGTGCTTGTTGTCTTTCCGGTAGAAATCCCGGCGCAGGTAATAATCGTTGTCTGTATAATGCACAACCGGATAATTGACCTGCGTATCCTTAATCTCAAGCCAACCGGCGACATCACTGTTGATGGCATAGAGACTTATAAACTTGTCCTGATAATCGGATGGATATCCGCCGGACTCCTCCAGTTTTTTCAGATCTTCCTCTGACGGTGCCTCGCCATACATATCCGCAAGTCCCGCGGTCATTTTCTTATTGCTTTCCGCCTGTACGTAAAAAGAGATCAAATAGCCCGCGGAAGCCAGAAATACCAGCACAGCTACAATCAGAATGGTCTTTTGAACGATTGATTTCATATCGTCACCCTTTACCGGAAAAATAGCCGCATACCACGGGCGTTTTCCGCCTTTATTTGAGCCTTGGCCCAGATCGTCTTCCAAAATATGGGTTATCTTTCTAGCGGTAGCTTCCTTAAACGGATTTGCCCCCGCCAGCTGCGCGGGCAGTGCCGCTGCATATTTACGAGCCAGATTCATTGCCTCCATGCAGGCTGTATGGCGAATCAATGCCCGGTCGGTCTCTTTGGGAAGCCTTAATCTGCTCACCCAAACGTTCTGTTGATTGCAAAGCGCTATGTAAACGGTTCCTGTATGTTTGTCGTCTTCGCCTTTGCCTCCGGCGTTTCCCGTTATGGCAATGCCGATTTCGGATTTGCCCTGCGCCATTGCGCCGGCTGCCATCGCTGCCGCAACTTGCGCGCTCACCGGGCCAAACTTTTTCATCAATTTCGCCGGAACCTGCAGCGACTCTTCCTTCACCCTGCTGGATGCGGCCGATACGGCATACCGAAAAATTTTATCCGCACCGGGAACCGTATTCAGCAGTTCTGAAAGCATGCCCCCTGTGCACGCCTCCGCCACCGATACGGAAAGTCCGCGCTCCAGCAGTGCTGCCACTGCTACGCTCTGTAAATTTTTCGCGTCTGTCCCGTAAATCGCCTCGCCAAGCTGTTTTTGAATTGCGTCCAGAACCGGTGCGCTCAAAGCGGCTGCTTCCTGCTTGGAATTTGCTCTGGTCGTTACACGAACCTGCAGTTCGCCCGGCTTTGGCTCAACGGTAATCGCGGGATTTTCCGATTCCAGAAGCGCTCCCAGCTTTTGCCTGACAGCCTCCGCCCCCATGCCAACCACATTGACCGTTTGCGACGCAACAGCGGCCTGTGTAAACTTCGCAAGATAAGGAATGACGCTTCTTTGGAACATCGGCAGGAATTCCTCCGGCCTTTCGGGCAGCAGAATCATATACTGGCTGCCCGCAGAAAGCGCGCATCCGGGGGTAATCCCCCGAACGCCCGGAAAAACAATGGATTTTTCCGGCAGCATCGCCAGCTGCTTTACCTGCTGGGGCATCTGCCTTCCCGCGCGCTGGTAAGCATCCCGAATCCGCCGCAGGCTGTCTTCATGCAGCACCAACCGGCGTCCCAGACCCTCACACACCGTTTTCTTCGTAAGATCATCCGACCCGGCGCCCATTCCGCCCATTAAAATGACCACGTCGCTACGGCTCAAAGCCTGCGCAATGGCGGATTTCAGCAGGCGGATATCAGCGCCTACCGCAGTCTGCCCTTTTACAGTGATGCCGAACGCTTCCATTTCCCGCGCCGCAAGCCGTGCATTTTCGGCCAGCGCTTCGCCCGTGGCGAGCGCCTCACCGACTCCAATGATTTCAGAAACCACCCGTCGTGCCTCCTCTTCTCACCCGGATCAGCCAATCATAAAGTATTCAATCTCCTCGTATGCCCTTTGCATAAGAGCCTCGCTGTCCAGTTTTGATTCCGCTTCCTCCACATAGGCAAGCTTCGGCTTGGTTTTCGGATGCTTTGGGGTAAAGACCGTGCAGCAATCCTCATATGGCAAAATAGAGGTCTCAAATGTATCAATCGTATACGCAATCTTTACAATTTCATCTTTATCCATCCCGATGACCGGACGCAGAACAGGCATTCTACACGCCACATCGGTGCAGGCGATCGCGGAAATTGTCTGGCTGGCAACTTGAGCCACACTTTCTCCGGTGATCAGCGCGCCGCATTCGTGATCGGCGGCTACTCGTTCGGCAATCTTCATCATGCAGCGTCGCATAACGACTGTAAAGATATCTTCCGGACACTGGTCCCGAATGGCAACCTGTATTTCTGTAAACGGCACCACCGCAAGCCGGATGTGTCCGCAGTAGGGAACCAGTTTTTTGCACAGGGTTTTCACCTTTTCCAGCGCATGTTCGCTGGTATACGGCGGGCTTACAAAATGCACAGCCATGACCTGCAGGCCGCGCTTCGCCATCATATATCCCGCCACCGGGCTGTCAATCCCGCCGGAAATCAGCAGTGCGGCACTTCCGGAAGTTCCCACCGGCAAGCCGCCTGCCCCCCGCATCTGATCTACATGCAGGTAAGCGGCTTTCTCGCGGATTTCCACATAGACAGTCACATCCGGCTCATGTACATTCACGGTCAGGTGCGGGAATGCATCAAGCAGAACGGCTCCCAACTCCATGCACAGCTCCGGAGATTTCATCGGGAACGTCTTGTCGGAACGCTTCGCCTCCACCTTGAAGGTTTTGGCAGCATCCAGCCACGCCGCCAAATATTGGGGGGCTTTTGCTTTGATATCATTAAAGTCCTTGTCCACAATCGCCGCGCGAGTCAGCGCCGCAATCCCGAACACACGGCTCAGCCTGTCCACTGCCTCGTCAAGGTCAATTTCCTCGGCCTGAGATTCCACGTAGATGGTCGACTGGGATTTATAAATATGAAATTTTCCAAGGCTGCCCAGACGGCGGCGGCAATTCTTGATCAGGGTATCCTCAAAATAGGAGCGGTTCAGCCCCTTGAGCGCCATTTCGCCGCTTTTCAGCAAAATCAGTTCTTTCATGTTTTCCACCATTTCTATTGAAGTTGTTGAATTATAAATTACTATCGGTGCGCCAGCGTCGCAATTCCGGCTTTTAATGCCTCCGCCAACCGGTCAATCTCCGCTTCACCGGTATCATAGATGGTGCTGACGCGCAGCGCGCTGTCAATCACCTGCACGGGCAAACCCATTGCGGTTAAAACAGGGCTCGCGGCGCCTTTTGAGCAGGCGGAGCCGCTGGAAACGAACACGCCGCGGCTTTCCAGGAAATGCAGCATCGTTTCCGAGCGGTAACCGGGAACCGAGAAGCTGCATAGATAAGGTGAACTGTTTTCGGGTGAATTGATGCATATACCGTCAATTTCCGACAATTTTTCCAAAAGGCACGTTTTCAGCGCAGCCGCATGTTGATAATACGCCTGAACATGCCCTTCCAGCGCGCCGCATGCGGCTCCCAAAGCCGCAATCATGGGCAGGCTTTCCGTTCCGGAACGCAGCCCGCGCTCCTGCCCGCCGCCGTAAATGAGCGGCAGAATCCGGACGCCGCGCCTGATATAGAGCGCGCCTGAGCCTTTCGGCGCACAGATTTTGTGTCCGCTGACGCTCATCAGGTCAATCTCCATACGCGAAACCCGAAACGGCAGTTTTCCAAATGCCTGCACGCCGTCGCAGTGAATCAGCGTCTGCGGATTTTTCGCGCGGATGAGCTTTGCTGCCTGTTCAATCGGGAAAATCGCACCGGTTTCATTATTCACCATCATCATGCTGACCAATGCCGTCTGATCTGTAACAGCGTCCGCAACCGCATGCGGATCAATATTGCCGGAACAGTCCGGCTTGATGCGTGATACCGTCCAGCCGGTCTCTTCCAGTCGCTTCATCGCAAAGGCGACCGAGGAGTGTTCAGCGGCGGTCGTGACAACTTCCCGGCCCCGGCGGATTTTTACATTTACAGCTCCAAAAACGGCGAGATTATTGGATTCGCTCCCACCGGATGTAAAATAGACACATTCACTCTGGCATCCTATCAGGGAAGCGACCGCATCCCGCGCAAAATTCAGTTCGCGCGCGGAGGCAACCCCCATCGCATGGAGGGAAGACGGGTTTCCGAAGCATTCCCGCATCATTTTCATTGCCGCCTGCGCCGCTTCCTCACTGACGCGGGTTGTGGCCGCATTGTCCAAATATGCGATTTGCTGCTCCATTTTTACCGTTCTCCATTCCAAGCACTACCGTCTAAAAACCCATTATTAAATTGATTATACAACTTCAGACAATCTTTTTCAACTTTACGCGGGTATATTCATAATATTTTAAAGTTTATTTCACAAACTATTTCTATCACATACCATTTCAGGGGGTTTTATGATGAATATAAAAATTTCCAAACGTGCTTTGGTCAGAACAATCAGTTACTCCGCCGCCGCTCTCCTGCTCTGCACTGGTTATGCCGTCCGGCAAAATGTCATCGCCAGAGATTACCGGATTCAGATTGAAAACTCCTATACCCGCTCCCTCGGCGAGCTTTCAAGCTATCTAACAAATTTGTCCGTCGATTTGGACAAAGGACAGTATGTTGGAACCTCCAATCAGCTTGCCCTGCTTTCCGCCCGCATTTGGCGGGAAAGCGGCGGAGCAAAATCCGCACTGTCCACGCTTCCGGTAAATGACCTCAACATGGAAAACACCTATAAATTTCTCTCGCAGGTGGGAGACTACGCCATGAACCTTTCCAAAAAGGTGGCGGCCGGCGGTGTGCTGACGGATGAAGAGACAAAAAATGCGGAAGCCCTGCGGCAGTATGCAACGAAACTGAGCAGTTATATCGACGGTGTGCAACAGCAAATTATCAATAATGATATCCGCGTCTCCGCTCTGCGCACCGGAGTACCCGAACAGAGCAACGGGCTGGCCGATGGGTTTCAGGATCTTGAGCAATCCATGACCGGCTATCCCACGCTGATTTATGACGGCCCGTTTTCTGATCATCTGCTGAATCAAAAACCGCGTCTCACCCGCGGTCTGCCAACGGTTTCTCCCGAAGATGCGCAGGCCGCAGCTGCAAAAGCGGCTGGTCTGTCGGTCGGGGAGCTAACCCGCGGCGATGATGAAAACTCCAAGATGCCATCCTATACGTTTAACGGAACTAACGTTGTTGTGGGTGTCACAAAATCCGGCGGACTGATCACCTATGTCATCAACTCCCGCGAGGTCGGTGAACAGCGCCTGAATCATGACTCTATGTTCTCGTTTGCAGACCGCTATCTGGAGAACCTGGGGATTTACGACATGCGCGCCACCTATTATGAGATCGCAGACGGAACCTGTACAATCAACTATGCCTCAACCAAGGATAATGTCATTCTTTATACCGATCTGATCAAAGTCGGTGTTGCGCTTGACGACGGCAGCATTGTATTCTTTGATGCGCGCGGCTATATCAGCAACCACCGGGAACGCACCTTTGATCCCCCTTCGATCTCAGCGGAAGAGGCTGCCAGATCGGTAAACCCCAACTTGAAAGTTCTTTCTCAAAAAGTTGCATTAATTCCCACCAGCGGAAAGAATGAAGTGCTCACCTTTGAATTTTTAACAGAATCGGATAAAGGGCAGAAAATTCTTATTTATGTCAACGCAGCCACCGGCTTGGAGGAGCAGATTCTCATGTTGGTGCAGACGCCAAGCGGCACGCTAACCAAATAATAGATGCAAGCAAAACAGCCGGCCAATCAGGCCGGCTGTTTGATTAGTCTTCCGTATAAGTTACTTTGACCATCTTCTGGTCAGCACGGGGGCGGTCACTGTAATCTGTGGGAATGGATGCAATTTCATCCACGACGTCCATTCCTTCCACGACCTTGCCGAACGCGGCATACTGCCCGTCAAGATGGGTTGCATCCTGATGCATAATAAAGAACTGAGAACCGGCGGAATCCGGACTCATGGAGCGTGCCATGGAGATCACTCCACGGGTGTGCTTGAGGTCGTTCGCAACGCCGTTAGAGGAAAACTCTCCTTTGATGTTATAGCCGGGGCCGCCCATACCGGTTCCTTCCGGGCATCCTCCCTGAATCATAAACCCGGGGATAACACGGTGGAATATCAGGCCGTCGTAAAAGCCTTCTTTGACGAGTTTGATAAAATTCTCGGTAGTGATCGGCGCTGTGTCCGGATAAAGCTCCAGCTTAATCTGTTTGCCGTTTTCCATTTCGATGGTAACCATGAGTGTCCTCCTTATTTTTTAGCATCATATTCCTGCTCGCAATAAATGCAGCGGTAAGTAGCCATTGAGCGATCCACCAATTTAAAGACATTGGGCAGTTCCTGCTCGACAGAGGTGATGCAGCGGGGATTTTTGCAGGTTGCCACATTTGTCACCGTTTCGGGCAGCGTGAGCTTTTTCTTTTGAATAACTTTGCCGTCGTCAATGATGTTGACGGTGATATTCGGGTCAATAAAGCCGAGGACATCCAAGTCTATATCAATTTTGTCCTCAATCTTTATAATGTCCTTTTTCCCGCTTTTTTTGCTCCGGGCGTTTTTAATAATTGCCACGCTGCAGTCCAGCTTGTCCAGCTCAAGGACTCTGTAAATATCCATGCACTTTCCGGCCTCGATATGGTCAATGACCAGGCCTCTTTCCACACTGTCAACATTCAGCATGCTTCCACCCCCAGCAATTTCAAGATCAATGCTTCACGCACAAATTTTCCGTACAGCACTTGTTTAAAATAGCACGCGCGTGGGTCGTCATCCACTTCCACAGCGATTTCGTTCACGCGGGGCAGCGGATGGAGCACAATCATATCGGGTTTCGCCAAATCCATTTTTGCCTTGTCCAGAATATAACTGTCACGCAGGCGGACATAGTCCTCTTCATTGAAAAAGCGTTCCCGCTGCACGCGGGTCATATACAAGATATCCAGCTCGCCGATTACCTTTTCCAGACGGTCCACTTCGACAAACTCGAAGCGGTTGGTTTTCAGCTCCTCACGGATGTAGTCGGGCACCCGCAGCTCGTTGGGTGAAATCAGCACAAAGCGGATATTGGTGCGGCGCAGCAGCGCGCGAATGAGCGAGTGCACCGTCCGCCCAAACATCAGGTCGCCGCAAAGCCCGATCGTGAGGTTGTCCAGCGTGCCTTTCAGCGAACGGATGGTCAACAGATCAGTCAGCGTCTGGGTGGGGTGCTGATGGCCCCCGTCGCCTGCGTTGATGATCGGCACCCCCGATTTCAGGGACGCCACTTTAGCCGCACCTTCCTTTGGATGGCGCATGGCGATAATATCCGCGTAGCAAGAAACGGTACGCACCGTATCCGACACGCTTTCTCCCTTCGCCGCGGAAGAGGAGCTGGCTGAAGAAAACCCCAGTACGCTGCCGCCCAGTTCCAGCATAGCAGCCTCAAAGCTGAGGCGGGTGCGGGTGCTGGGCTCAAAGAACAGCGTCGCCAGTTTTTTCCCGTCACATTGATGCGCGTATTTCGCGGGGTCTTCCATAATTGCCCCCGCAAGATCCAACAGTTCGTCGGTCTCCTGTGAAGACAGGTCCATCGGTTCAATCAGATGCCTCAAACGAAATTCCCCCATACCAAATTCATTCTAAATTAGTTTACTACAACAGCCTTTCCGGTGCAAGCAAAAATTATGTGAACAATTGAATTTGAATTTAAGATTCAACAAAATAAAGCGGTTCGTCTGCGCTAAACAGGCGAACCGCTTTGGCGGCCGGCTTCCCCTTTCTATTGAGAAAGCTTTAGTGGTCGATTTGAGCCGGCACCCGAATCGTCTGATATTTGCCGTTTTCCTCAAATGAGGGGGCCTGTTCAACGCTCCCAGCCTCAGAACCCTGACGCACACTTTTTTTCAGATGAAAATCGCTCACAAGTTTTTTAAGCAGCTGCGCCTGGCCGGAAAGTTCTTCGCTTGCGGCCGCGCTTTCCTCAGAAGTTGCGGAGTTTGTCTGCACCACTCCCGATATCTGGTCAACCCCCTGCGTCACCTGTGTGATGGATTCCGCCTGCTGTCTGGACGCCTCAGAAATCTGGTCAATAATTGCAGTGACTTCACCAGACCCATTTACCGCCGCAAGCAGCGCCTGCGCAGTTTCACCGGCCATCTGGGTCCCGTTTTTAACTGCTTGAATTGAACTTTCAATCAAGCTGGCTGTGCTCTTAGATGCCTCCGCGCTTTTGGAGGCAAGGTTGCGCACTTCATCCGCTACAACCGCAAAACCCTTTCCGGCAGAGCCTGCTCTTGCAGCTTCCACCGCCGCGTTCAGCGCGAGTATATTGGTTTGGAACGCAATATCCTCGATCGTCTTAATGATTTTGCCGATTTCTCCGGAGGTGCGGCTGATTTCTTCAATAGCGGTAGACATCTGCCCCATTCTCAAGTTGCTCTGTTTCATAGTCTCGCCCACCACATCGGCTTTACTGCTTGCCTGTGCGGCATGGTCGGCATTGTTTTTCACCTGCTCTGAAATTTCAGCGATGGTAGCCGCGAGCTCTTCCACCGAGCTGGCCTGCTCCGTGGCTCCCTGTGAAAGCGCCTGCGAGGCGCTCGCCACCTGATCCGCACCGCTCGCCACCTGATCCGCCGATTCATCAATCCGGATCAGTGTACGGTTGAGCTCATTCATAATTCGGTCAATCGAGGATTTCAAAGGCTTATAATCGCCGATATAGTGTTCCTCTGCACGGGACTCCACACGGAAATTCCCGTTTGCCATTTCGCTGAGCAGATATGCTTCATCCGCAACGATTTCCTTTAGATCATTGACGATTGTCCAGGTTGCTTTTGAAAGCTCACCGGTTTCATCTTTGGTATTCAGCAATTCAACCGGCGAATTTAAATCGCCCTCCGCAAGTTTCTTAAGGCGATTGGTGCACCGCGTAAGCGGTTTTGCAATGGACCGGTTAAGGTAAAGCGTCAGCAGGGTAGAGAGCACGACGGACGCAAGCATAATAACGAAAATTACAAGCACAAACCCCTTAGCCGCAGCCTCAAGACTGTCGGAAAGCTGGTTGCCGCTATCCTTTTTTTCCTGCATCATTCCACTCACCATTGCCACGATTTCGTTGGAGATTGGAGCGCAGTTGGTACGGAATTGTTCGACGCCTTCAGCGCTCCGGCCCGCTTCCCCAAGCTTAACAACCTCATCCCGGAACCCCATATAAGCAGTGAGTTTATCGCGGAGCTCAGAAATCTGCTGGATTTCCTGATCGTTCTGGGAACGCTGAGAAACTGCATCCAGATATTGATTTCCCCTTCCGGTAACCTCTTCCAGCTGCAATTTGAGTTCAGCAATCTTTGCTTGATCCGTCGTTTGCAGCATGTAGAGAACTACCGCGCGCTGTTCCTGAAAGCTTGTGGATAATAAACCGATATCGCCCTGTGCAAACCCGTCGTTTTCCAGCGCAGATCGATACTGTTGCAAGGAAGTTTTAAGAATCAGCATTCCCAGAATTCCGGACACATTGGAAATTAGCACAATTATTGCGAAGCAAATGATTAGCTTTTTGGATATTCTGAAGTTTTTCAATAACCCTCACTCCATGTTTTTTTATTCAAACAGAATGCATTCGTTTGTTTACACAACATATATCGGCATATCTTTACTGTATTTAAGCAAATTTAACAATTTCTGAAACTGGAAATATTTCCTACTTTTTGTCTATTTTACCACTATGTACGTTGATTTAAATAAAAAGAAACCCTGCTTCTCGTGCAATAACAAGGAGCGGCCCTATTTCAAGCTCTTTAAAGAAAAAAACAGTCGATTGCAATGCAATCGACTGTTTTTTATGGTGCGCCGGAAGGGACTCGAACCCCCGACCTACTGGTTCGTAGCCAGTCACTCTATCCAGCTGAGCTACCGGCGCACGTACTATTTCGGATGCCATATGAATCAGCACCCACTGACTTGAATCAGCCTTACTATAATACTATAAAGATGGACAAGAGTCAAGTGGTTTTGAGAAATTATTTTCCTCACCGATCAAAACGGACAGCCGCATAAAGCGGCTGTCCTTCCTTCTAGTCGAGTACATAGATATCAACGGTTCTGCGACCGTTGAGCAAACTTTCTTGATACGTGTCATAGAACAAATCCACATCTATAACATCTGCCATGAGCCCTGTGCCGGTGTCAGCGGCAACCGCACAGCCGTATATAAATTTGTTGTCCGGCGAGACAATATAAAGCTTGGAGCCATAGGGTATTTCGCGCGGATCAACCGCGACATGGCCTGTCATGGCGTAGCGACCGCTTGCTGTTTTCGCCCCGTCGCGTGCGCTGTACCCTGTTGCGTCCTGATGCTCCAGCAGTTTTGAATAGTGCAGGGGCCGGCCGTTCTTATCCAGTTCAAGGTCAAAATCCAAATCTGATATCGGCGAGACAGAGCCAACCAATATGGTTTCTTTCACCGGATGCTTCAGAATTTGTTCTCCAAGAAGCTGTTCCTCCTCCTTCACGCCATCTACCGTCCGGCGTGTAAATGTTTTTTGGAGAAGACCGTTTTCTCCGGTCTGAATACAATTGTTCCGGCCAAGTTTCAGCAAAGACGTGTTTTTATAAACCGTATCATAGGGAATGATTTCTTCAACTTGATACTGCTCATAGTCCACACGCTGCAAAACAATTTTCTCCCCAACCTCTAGCGGCTTTTCAGCCGACGGCGTCAACAGATCATTGCCATCATAAGTGATGCCTTTTTCATAAAGCAGTTCCCCAACCGTCTTACCGGCCTCTACCTCATAGGTATCGACTTTTCCATCCGCTTCTACGGTGACCGTCCGCGGACTCGATACTTCCATTTCAATAAATTTACTGGAAGCGCCTTCTACTGTCACTTCTGACGGACTTAAGGAAGTTAGTCCAACAGAATCCATGATGCGTTCCGGTTGACTGGACATCAAAAAGTCCAGTGTTCGTCCTTCGGGGCGTGTTACATAGACGGCGTTTGTCATGGAAGTAATACTGACAACCACAAACGCGCATACGATGGACAACATGCCCACAGTAAAGGTTCGGCTATGCAGAAAAGTTGCAAAGGCCTGAACCTTTTTCCAAAATTGTGTCATTACGAAACTCCTTTGTTGTTTTTCGTCCAGCCTGTCGGCGTTTTGACGATTGACTAGAAGGGATACTTGGCCATATGGATTATTATAGCAAAGTGATTGCCATTATATTCAAAGCGTATTTTTTTGTCAAGTTCTACATTCCAATTAGATCCGATTTTTCCCTTATTTATGCAAAATAATATCCTCTTTTTCTCACCTATCAGACAAAATTCGGCAGCACACCTTCTTTGAATCCTGTGAAAACTTACAAAATTTATAAGACAATTTTTACGAGGTCTATTATCCGCTCTTTTGCGGCTGTTTTCCCCCGAAAAAGGCGCCCCGCAAACATGCAGGGCGCCTTTTTCGGAACCATTAGATTCCTATTATAAAGGCGCTGATTAATCCAATTTTGCACAAAATTTAAAGCATTGATTGGCCTTTTTCTATAAAAAAAAACACCCGACACTTTTGACAGTGCCGGGTGTTTTTTAACCAAAAACGATGTCCAATCGGACAAATTATCTCTTGGAGAACTGAGGAGCGCGACGTGCAGCCTTGAGGCCGTATTTCTTACGCTCTTTCATACGAGGATCACGGGTGAGGAAGCCGGCCTTTTTCAGGATCGGTCTCATTTCATCGCCGTTCTGAAGCAACGCACGGGAAATTCCATGACGGATTGCGCCAGCCTGGCCGGAAACGCCGCCGCCGGAAACTGTGCAGATAACGTCAAACTTGCCAACGGTATCAGTCAGGTTCAGGGGCTGA
>CAUQLV010000005.1:0-102841 GCA_963519235.1 uncultured Oscillospiraceae bacterium | reverse complement strand
CTCCCGCCGCGGCATACCCGCTTGCGATTGCAAATCCGATTCCGTACGACGCGCCTGTTACCAGCGCGACCTTTCCGTCCAGTCTAAAACTTTTCATATCCATGAATATTCTCTCCTTTTCTGTCTGAATTACACAGCGGAATGAATCATCAAATTAGGCAGCCATGTAACAACACCCGGAATATAAGTGCAAAGCATTAATACGATTACAAGCGGTATGATAAACGGCAGCACCGCCTTGGACAATCGTTCCAGATTAATTTCGCCGACATCCGAAATGACAAACAGGCAAACACCAAACGGGGGAGTCACCTGTCCAATCATCAGGTTAAGCACCATCACAACGCCAAAATGCACAAGATCCAAATTCAGCCCATTGACAATCGGCAGCAGAACCGGAAGCATCAGCGTGAGAATCGCACCGGGTTCCATGACCATGCCAAGGATGAGCAGCACGATGTTGATAATTAAAAGAATAACCGCCGGATTGCTGCTGATACCCAAAATAAAGTCTGCAATTTGCCTGGAGATTCCCTCTTTAACAAGAACATAGCTCACAAGGGTAGAGGTACCGATAATGAACAGGGTGTTCGCGGAAGAGGTTGCAGAGTCAAGCAGACATTTTTTGAAATCCGACCAGTTCATGGTCTTGTAGGCAAAGACAGCGATGAGTAGAGAATAGACAACCGCAACACTGGAAGCCTCGGTAGGGGTAAACCAGCCGGTTGTAAAGCCTGCAAGAATAATTAGCGGCGTAATCAGCGCCAGAACAGAATGGGCAAGTTGATGGCCCAGAGCACGCAGGTTGAACGGATGCCGTTCATACTTGCGGATGACTGCATAAATATAAACCAGAACCATGAGCGCAACGCCCATCAGCAAACCGGGGACAACGCCGCCCATGAAGAGTTTTCCGACACTGACACTCGCAACAGATCCATAAATGATCAGCGGAATGCTTGGCGGAAAAATTGGGCCAATTACGGAAGAGGCCGCTGTAATAGCGCCTGAAAATTCCTTATCATAACCGTTGGACGTCATCGCTTCCATTTCGATCGTGCCAAGTCCGCCGGCATCCGCAACAGCGGAACCGGACATTCCCGCAAAGATGATGCTCGCCACGACATTTGCGTGCGCAAGACCACCGGGAACCCAGCCAACCAACTCTTTCGCAGTTCCAAAAATTTTGTCCGTAATTTTGCCCGCATTCATCAGGTTGCCCGCGAGAATGAACAGCGGAACTGCAATCAATAGAAAGGAATCAACCCCCGTGACCATTTTCTGGCCGATAACCATCAGTGGATAGCCCAGCGAGAGGCAGGCCAAAACGGCGCTTGCGCCGATAGAAATACTGATCGGCACGCCAATAATCAAAAACACTGCAAATGAGATAACAAAAAGAATCATACTATTTTACCTACCTTTCCCTTCACGTTTCGCCGGAACGGTAATTTTCTCAAGTAACTGGTAAACCGTCTTCAGCACAATAAACCCACCGGCCAGAGCCATGGGAAAGAACTGAAAAGAATAAGGGAGGAACTGAATCGTCGAAAAATACCGCGTGCTGACGAAAGGATAAAGATTGATAAAGGAAAGAACCATCACCGCACCAAGCATCAGACTGACAATCTTATTGACATACCACAGAATGGTTATCACAGGTTCCTTCGCATGAACAAGCAGAATTTCAAACCGCATCAAGCGGCTTTTATCATACAGATAAATGATGCCGAGAAAAGCCATCCACATGAACATGATGCCGCAAACTTCGATAGAAGCACGGAAAGATTTATCCAGCAGATTGCGTATGAGCAGTTCAAAAATGATCAGCCCTGCAAGGCCTGCAACTAAAAGCATCAGAAGGATTCCTGTTACTTTTACAATTGCATCTGTAATGTTTTTATAAATTTTCAAGAGAAACACTCTCCTTATAATGTGTACATGGCCCAACTATAAAAAACTGCGTCCCAGCCCGATGACGGGGACGCAGCAATCCATCGCACCGGGCGAATGCTAAATTACTTGTTGAAAGCAAGAATTTCGTCGATCAGGGTCTGATCATACCATTTTTCTTCGGCATAACGCTTGTAGAACTCGGTTCCACCCAGCGCATCCTTGAAGCTCTGGATATCAGGTGCGGTATCAAACTCGACGCCGGCTTCCTGCAAAGTCTTTGTGGCAGTCACATTATCTTCCGCAATGGTGTCAAAGGAATATTTGGCAGCTACGACAGCCTGTTCCTTCAGAATCTTCTGGGTTGCTTCGGGCAGAGTATGCCAAGATACAGCATTAACAGCCATGGTGCAGCCCATCCACATATAGTTGATGTTGGAGAAATATTTGATGCTGTCATAGGTAGCATTAGCAACCAGATGATACGTTGCATTATCCTGTCCTTCAGCAGTGCCGTTGGAGAGCGCAATCGGCAGCTCGTTCAGTGCAAGCGCAATCGGGGTGGCGCCCAGCGTTTCCCAGCAGTCCAGATACATCTGGCTGGTCGGAACACGCAGTTTCAGGCCTTTTACATCGGCAGCGGTGTGAACGGGTTTGTTGGTGGTGGAAACCTGACGCATCCCGTTGTCGCCTTCAGCAAGGAAGATCAGTCCAACCTGCGGGAAATCGGCAAAAATCTTTTCGCCGATGTCGCTGTTGACAACATCGTAAGCTTCCTCAGCGCTGTCAAACAGGAACGGCATGTCAAGAACTTTGGCTTTTTCATAAAATGAGGTGAAGCCGGAAGTTCCAGCAAAAATGATGTCGATCGTGCCCATACGGGTGGATTCAATCGCTTCCGCGTCGTTTCCAAGCTCATTGGAATGATGCACATCAAGCGTAATAGCGCCGTTAGAAGCTTCTTTTACCAGTTCTGCATATTTGATAATCGTTTTTGTCGGCACGGAGTTTTCGTTTCCGGGCGAATAAATCGTCAGGGTTATCGGTTCAATCTCAGAGCCGGCAGCTGCAGCTTCGGAAGAAGCAGCGGGAGCAGCAGCGCTGCCCGCAGGAGCAGATGAAGAAGATGCGGCGCCTGAGCCACAAGCGGCAAGAGTGGTTGTCATTGCAAGAGCCAGGGCCATTGCGACTAATTTTTTCATTTTGAAGGTTCCTCCTAATTTTTCGTTTCACAAAAATAAGTAAACACTACAGTGGATGGATTGTATGATGTCTTGCTTAAAATTATATGATGTCCTACAATTTTTGTCTAGTGCTTAAAATTACAAATAATTACATTTTAATTTGTGCAAAATGTAGCTCGTTAATCCTATTGGGCTAAAAATCTTTCTGAATCATCAATTCTTCCAAGTCAATCAGCACCTGATCTAGATGGCTGCGCATATAACGTTCGGCCTGGTTGACATCACGCTTACTGATAGACTCCATAATATTGCCGTGCGGCTCGATCGCGTTTTTTACATTCTGTTCCACCAAAAATGTCTTGCTGCGGAATGCCTGCGCACACTCGCTCACTTTACGGTTGATGCTGATTAGCAGCTTATTCTGGCTTTTCTCCACAATCTGGTTATGGAACTTTTCATCATATTTCGCAATTGCGGTAATATCATGATTTTCAATAGCCGCCATAAACTTCTCATGAGTGCGGGCAAGTTGGGCAATATCCGCATCGGAACATCGCAGGATGGTCAAGCGGATCGCAAGCGGTTCTAATGCTGTTCGGATTTCAATGACATCCTTTAGCTCGACTTCGTTCTGCACAAACCACTCCACAATATTTTCCAGCTCTTGCTCTTCCGTACGCGCGACAAACGCGCCGCGTCCGGGCTTGATCTCCACAAATCCGCTGGTCTGAAGGATGCGGAACGCCTCACGCACAGTGCCGCGTCCAACGCTCATCTGGTCGCAAAGTTCTTTTTCGGAGGGCAGCTTCTGTCCCACCTCAACCGCCCCAGACAAAATATATTCTTTAATGTTTTCTGCCACCTGTTGCACCACAGGGACCCGTTGAATTGATTTCATTTCTCTCACCTGTTCAAAAGTAGTTCCGGCCTGCCCACATAGCCATCGGTCAAAAATTGCATGATGTCGGGCAAAAGTATATTTGGTTTCATTAAAACACTTCTTATTTAATTCGTCAATATCATTTTTGTCAAGCAGTATAAAAAACACAATATCATGTAGATTTTGTAGTTGACTTTGTACGAGAAATAGGGTATTGTATTGTTGGATTGTATGATATGTTACGATTGAATTTATTAAATAAACTACATAGGCGGAGGTATTCTATGGACATTGTTGAACTTCGGTCAAAATGTACGCAACTGCGCAAAGACATCATTAACATGCTTGCAGATGCTGCAAGCGGTCATCCGGGCGGCTCGCTGTCTGCGGTAGAACTGATGGCGGGTGTTTTTTACACACAGATGCGTATTGACCCCAAAAACCCTGACGACCCCAAACGTGACCGGTTCGTATTGAGCAAAGGGCACGCAGCCCCCTGTTATTATGCGATCCTCGGCGATCTGGGATTCTTTGATAAAGCGGAATTCCGTAACTTCCGCCAACTGCACAGCATTCTGCAGGGGCATCCGGACGCCAAAAAGGTTCCCGGTATTGACGCCTCCACCGGTTCGCTGGGGCAGGGCGTTTCTATCGCAACCGGCATGGCGCTGGGTGCAAAAGCGCAAAAAAGCGATATCCGCGTTTACGCACTGCTTGGCGACGGCGAGCTGCAGGAGGGCCAGGTTTGGGAAGCCTGCATGGCTGCCGCAAACTATAAACTGGACAATCTAACCATTATGATCGACAACAACGGCCTGCAGATTGACGGCTCCAATGAAGAAGTGATGGGGCTTGGAGATCTGAAAGCGAAATTCACCGCGTTCGGGTTCGATGTCATCGAGCTGCCGGACGGAAATAATCTGGAGCAGGTTATCGATGCGCTGAACATTAAAACTGTTCGCGGAAAGCCCAAATGCATCCTGGCCCACACGGTCAAGGGCAAAGGGGTCTCCTTTATGGAAAATCAGGTAGGCTGGCACGGCAAGGCACCGAGCGAATCCGAACGCCAGCTTGCACTCAAGGAACTGGAGGGCTGAACAATGGGAGAGAAAAAAGCAATACGTGTCGCTTACGGCGAGGCTCTGGCCGCGCTTGGCGCAAAAAATGATAAAATCGTGGTGTTGGACGCGGACCTTGCGCATGCAACCATGACCGCAACCTTTGCCAATCAATTCCCCGACCGGTTTTTCAATGCCGGAATTGCGGAGGCGAACATGGTTTCCATGAGCGCCGGCCTTTCCACGATGGGATATATTCCGTTCTGCAGCACTTTTGCCATTTTTGGCGCCGGACGTGCCTATGAGCAGGTCCGCAACAGTGTTGCTTACCCGAACTTCAACGTGAAACTGTGCATGACCCATTCCGGAATCACGCTGGGCGAAGACGGCGGCAGCCACCAGGCAATCGAGGATCTCGCGCTGATGCGCGTGATTCCGGGCATGACCGTTATCGTTCCTTGCGATGCAAACGAGACTCACCGCGCGGTCAATGCACTTGCAGAAATGAAGGGCCCTGCCTACCTCCGCCTTGCGCGTCTGCCCAGCGAAGTGTTTGAAGAAGAGCAGCCATTTGAAATCGGAAAGGCCAATGTTCTGCGCGAAGGCACTGATGTTGCGGTGTTTGCGTGCGGCATTATGGTTAAGACCGCGCTGGACTGCGCTGATGAACTGGCAAAACAGGGTGTTTCCGCCGCAGTCATCAATGTGCATACCCTCAAGCCGATTGACAGAGAGTGCGTTCTGAAGTACGCTAAAAAGTGCGGTAAAGTAGTGACTGTTGAGGAACACAGTGTCATCGGCGGTCTGGGAGACGCGGTGGCCGACGTGCTGATTGGCAACGGCGACTACAAGTTTAAAAAGATCGGCGTTCAGGATCGGTTCGGCCAGTCCGGAAAGCCGGATGCGCTTCTCGAAGAATATGGACTCAGTGAGTCTCAGGTACTTAAGGGTATTCAAAGCGTTTTATAAAATACAGACATTAAGAAAGTGAGGAACCTATTGTGAAAATTGCACTGATTAATGAAAACAGTCAGGCTGCTAAAAATGAGCTGATTGTTAACTCGCTGAAAAAAGTGGTCGAGCCTCTGGGCCATACCGTCGTCAACTACGGCATGTATTCCTGCGACGACAAGGCACAGCTTACTTATGTACAGAACGGAATCCTTGCGGCAATTCTGCTCAACAGCAAAGCAGTCGATTACGTCGTAACAGGCTGCGGAACAGGCGAGGGCGCAATGCTCGCGCTCAACAGCTTCCCGGGTGTCATCTGCGGCCACGTGGTTGACCCCAGCGATGCCTATCTTTTCGCTCAGATCAACGACGGCAACGCCATCGCTCTGCCATTCGCCAAAGGATTTGGCTGGGGCGCCGAGCTGAACCTTGAATACATCTTTGAAAAACTGTTCAGCTGCGAAAGCGGCCAGGGCTATCCTAAAGAGCGTGTGATTCCGGAACAGCGCAACAAGAAGATTCTGGACGCTGTCCGCGCTAACAATCTCAAAGATCTTGTCACCTGCCTGAAAGGCATCGATTCCGAACTGGTCAAAGGCGCTGTCAGCGGGGAGAAGTTCAAAGAACTGTTCTTCGCCGACTGCAAAGATCAGGAAATCGGTGCTTATATCAAGAGCATTGTTGGCTGAGGAGGAACTGTTGTTATGCTGAAAAACAAGCCTACCGGGCTTGCCCATGTGGCAATCCCTACCGATGATCCTGCCGGAACGGTTGCTTTCTATGAAAACCTCGGTTTCACGCGTTTGGTGGATCATGATATCCGGGGAATGCTGCAATGCGGCAGTTGTGTGGTTGAATATTATCCCCGTCGCGGCGATCAAAAACCGATTGGGAATATCGATCACATTGCCCTGTCAAGCGACGATGTGGACGCCGCCTTCAAGGAAGTTTCCGCGATGGGCGTACAGTTCGTAACGAATGGCATCGAATCCAATCAGATGTTTGAGCCGCGTTCTAACCGGTACTTTACATTTATCGGCCCCAACGGCGAGAAAATTGAGTTCTGCCAAGTGAAATAATTCTGTTTTTGTGCTCATTTGCAGGATGCGCGTGCGGCTTTTGCCGCCCACGCATCCTGTTTTTGCGTTTAAACAGGGATTGCTTTTCAAAAACCGCAATGTTACACTAATAACGAGATTGCAGGATAGCAGTATCAGCCATGGTAACGCTAATCTAATTTAATCAAACGGCGGGCGGTGACAGCAGATGATCAAACTTCCGGACGGCCCACAGCACATCATTCAAATGCTGGAGGCTCTGGGCCACGAAGCGTATGTAGTAGGCGGCTGTGTGCGCGACAGCCTGTTGGGAAGAACCCCTCATGACTGGGACATCTGCACCAGTGCGCTGCCGCAGGAAACCGCTGCCTGCTTTCAAGGATTCCGCGTGATTGAAACCGGAATCCGGCACGGAACCGTGACCGTCCTTCTTAACGGTGAACCTTATGAAATTACCACCTACCGCACGGACGGCTCCTACTCCGACCACAGACGGCCCGACCATGTGGAATTTGTGCGCAGTCTTCGACAGGATTTAGAGCGCAGAGACTTTACTGTCAACGCAATGGCTTACCACCCTCAGAAAGGGCTGGTAGATAATTTCGGCGGCCGGACAGATCTCCTCAACAGGCAAATTCGATGTGTCGGCGACCCTGACCGACGGTTTCAGGAGGACGCTCTCCGGATTCTGCGTGCGCTGCGGTTTGCCTCTGTTTATGGCTTCTCGCTGGAGGACGCGACAGCGCGGTCGGCCACTTTTAACCGGGCGCTGCTGGGTTCCATCGCAGGAGAACGGATTCAGGAGGAGCTTTGCAAGCTGCTCTGCGGCGGCGGGGCGGGTGTCATGCTTACAAGCTTTACAGACATTTTTTCGGTCTTTCTTCCTGAAATCGGGGAACTGGCGGCTTTTTTACAAAGCGGCTCAGCATGCCCGGACATTTGGGCGCAAACGGTTCGCGGCGTGTCAAGCGCACCCGCGGACAGGCTTCTGCGGCTGGTCATGCTGCTGCGCGATATTGGAAAGCCTTTTTGCTTTACAAAAATCCGGCAGGGGAACCTGCGCTTTTATGGGCATGCGGGAATTAGCGCCGAGCTTGCCGCAAAAGCGCTGTGCCGCCTGAAATTCGACCGCGCCACGGTTTTGGCAGTACAGGATTTGATTCGCCTGCATGAAATCAAACTGATTCCAAGCGACAGGTGCGTTCTCCGGCAGCTCAACCGGATGGGTGAGGTGCAATTCCGGCGGCTTTTGGCGGTGAAACGCGCCGATCTGGCGGCGCGGGAGCAAATTGGAAAAGAGAACGCTTTGCAGGAACTAGACGCTGTGGAAAAATGTCTGGAGCAGTTGCTGGCGCAGAAACGGTGTTTTCGTCTGAAAGAGCTTGCCGTGAGCGGACGTGACCTGGCCGCGGCAGGGATGCCCCAAAACGCGCAGCTTGGCAGCGCATTGCAGACGCTCCTGCTGCTGGTAATGGACGGCGAGCTGGAAAACCGGCGGGACAGTTTATTAGCGTATTGTCTAAAGAAAGGATGGTTTGGGCATGAATATAAGCAAACAGAATGCCATGCAGATTGTGACGGAAATCAGCGGGATCATCCATCAGAACATTAATCTGATGGATGAAAGGGGAATCATTATTGCAAGCACCGACCCAAACCGAATCGGCGCTTTTCACGCGGGGGCTTCCCGGGTAATCGCTCAAAATCTCGATCAGTTGATTATCCGCGACGACATGGAATATACAGGCACTTTGGAAGGCATTAACCTGCCCATCCGTTTCGAACATGAAATTGTCGGCGTCATCGGGATGACCGGAGATTACAACGAGGTTGTGAAATACGGGCAGATTCTGAAAAAAATGACCGAAATCCTGCTTTTGGAAAATTATTCGAAAGAGCAGAAAAAGATTGATGACCGCATCCGTGCCCGTTTTCTTGACGAGTGGCTTTTTGAGGATGTCCCGCTTTACAGCCAGCAGTTTATCGAACGCGGTGCGAGGCTCGGAATTGACATTACAATTTCGCGCAGGATCATGGTGGCTGAAATCACCGGGCTTAAAAAATACAGCGACAACGCCGAAGGCCAGCGTAAGATTGACGAGGTAAACAAAATCGTGCGCAAGCTGATGGAAGCCGAAGCAAACTACGTCTTTACAAAAACCGCTTCCCAGATGATCTGTCTGGTGCCTGTCTGCGACGACGCAAAGATGCGCACTGTTGCAGAGAACATTCAAAATCAAATCAAAGACCATTCGGGGATGACCGTTATGATTGGAATTGACGCACGTAGCCGGGTGCTTCATCAGGCTTATCTGAAGGCAAAAAAGGCCCTGCGTGCCTGCACCTATTCGCAGGATGGCAGCATTCGATTTTATAATGACATCAGTCTGGAGATTTTTACCGATGAAATTTCTCAAAATTCAAAAAAAGAATTTTTGACAAGAATTTTTCGGGGGATTGATGAAGACGATATTTCCTCCTGGGTGCACCTGCTTCGGACTTATTTCAGCGCAAACGGCTCCATAAACGAAACCGCCGCCCAGCTTTACATTCACAAAAACACACTGCAATATAAGCTTCGGCGCCTGCACGAGCAGACAGGCTGCGATCCCCGCCGTCTTTCTGATGCGGCATTGTTCTATCTTGCTGTCCAGTTTTATGATCAAATGGACAATGAGCACAGCGATCTTTGACATATCTATACAATAAACCTCTACAATATTGTTATATGTTGTTACAAATTACAATATATGCACATCAATTATGTTCTGTATAACATAGACGAAATGAAGAATTCATTTTAAAATTAGTATAATAACTGCGGGGTAAAAATATAAAATTCCCGCAATCAAATGGAGGTAGAGCATATGTCTGGAATCGGATTGATTTTCGCGTTTGTTGTTGCAATCATTGTTATGATCCTCGCTATTTCCAAACTCAAAATTCACCCGTTTTTGTCGATCATGGGAATTTCCGTCATTCTTGGGCTGCTCGCCGAAATTCCGCTGGTAAACCAGACCGCGGCAGACGGCACCGTAACACTCGGGCTTGCAAATGTAATCGGTGCAGGCTTTTCGGGGACATTTACCAGCATCGGTATCGTCATCATTTTAGGGGCGCTGATCGGCTCCATTTTGGAAGCCACCGGAGCAGCGCTGAAGCTGGCTGATCTGGTTATTAAGCTGGTGGGCCCCAACCATCCGGAGCTTGCCGTGGAGCTGATGGGCTGGGTGGTGTCCATTCCTGTGTTCTGTGACAGCGGCTTTGTCATCCTCAACCCAATCCGCAAGGCGATGGTTCGCCGGACGGGTACAAGCAGCGTCGCCATGACCGTTGCGCTTTCCGCCGGTTTATATGCCTCCCACGTATTTATTCCCCCGACCCCCGGTCCTATCGCCGCAGCGAATACTTTGGGCATTGGGAACAATCTTCTGCTGGTTATGGGGCTCGGCGCGTTGGTTTCTATTCCTGCTTTAGTCGGCGCGTATTTTTACGCGAAATATATAGGAAAAACCGTCAAGTCCGCAGACGAACTGGACGAGGGCGAAACTGTAAAAACATATGAGCAGATCGTAGCGGAGTATGGCAAACTGCCTGGTTCGTGGAGTTCTCTCGCGCCAATTATTGCCCCGATTCTTTTCATGGCTTTGGGTTCTATTGCTTCCATGGCCAAGTGGGAAGGGGCGCTCTTTGAGCTTTCTTCTTTCCTGGGCACCCCGATTATCGCGCTGGCTGCCGGCACACTGTTCGGCATCTGGCTGCTGCACGCCACGCATAAAATGGATAAGTTCTATGATTTAACCAATGAAACGCTCAAAACGGTCGGCCCGATTCTGTTTGTCACTGCCGCTGGCGGCGTGCTCGGTAAAGTCATTTCTGTTTCCGGTATGGTTGCTTTTATTACCGAAAATTCCTCCATGCTCGAAGCGATCGGGATCTTCTTCCCGTTCATCCTGTCGGCGATTCTCAAATCCGCGCAGGGTTCTTCCACCGTTGCGCTTACCACGACAGCCGGCATTCTTGCTCCATTAATGGGCGCGCTGGGTCTGTCGTCCCCTGTAATGACCGCTCTAACCGTAATGGCAATCGGCGCCGGCGCAATGACCGTTTCCCACGCGAACGACTCTTATTTCTGGGTTGTTACCAATTTCGGAGAAATGACTCCGCAGCAGGGCTATAAAACTCAGACCATGGTCACGCTGGTGGAAGGCATCTGCTCCATGCTGGGCATTTTCGTTCTTTCGCTGTTCCTGAGATAAGTCGTTTGGATTCCGTTTGCGGATCTCACAGTGTGGGGCGGCAGCGCGGGCTGCCGCCCCACACGTCGTATACACATAGTTTTCAAGGAGGATTACAACATGAAAAAAGTTTTACTGATTCCGGACTCTTTTAAGGGTACCATGAGTTCTTCGGAGATCTGCTCCATTATGCAGGAGCGCATCCACGCCTATTATCCGTCCGCCGAAGTCATTTCCATCCCGGTTGCCGACGGGGGAGAGGGTAGTGTCGATTCGTTTTTGTCTGCTATGCAGGGTGAAAAGGTATGGGTTACGGTCAAAGGCCCGTATATGGAGGACATGCAGGCCTTTTACGGTCTGGTGGACGGCGGGGCTACCGCTGTGATCGAGATGGCTGCCTGTGCGGGGCTTCCGCTTGTTGGCGACCAGCTCCACGCGGAAAAAACGACCACCTACGGCGTCGGTCAGCTGATGGAGCACGCGGTCAGAAGCGGCTGCAAAAAGCTGATTGTGGGTCTTGGCGGAAGCTCCACCAATGATCTGGGCACAGGCGCCGCCGCCGCTTTAGGCATCCGTTTTCTGGATTCCGACGGAAAATCGTTTGTTCCGGTGGGGGGGACTCTCTCAAAGATTTGCAAAATTGATAAAAGTTCCCTGCTGCCAGAGCTCAAGCAGGTCGAAATCATCACGATGTGCGATATAGACAACCCTCTTTACGGGCCGAACGGCGCGGCTTATGTATTCGCCCCGCAGAAAGGCGCGGACCCGGCCATGGTGGATTATCTGGACGGGCAGCTTCGCGCCGCCGCAGACACCATACGCGAGCAGCTTGGCGCGGACGTGGCGCAGCTTCCCGGCGCGGGTGCGGCAGGCGGCATGGGCGGCGGCATGGTCGCTTTCTTCGGCTCCCGGCTGCAGATGGGAATTGAGACGGTTCTGGATACGGTCGGGTTTGACCATTTGCTGGAGGGCGCTGATCTGGTATTCAGCGGGGAAGGGAAGATTGACTTCCAAAGCCTGCGCGGCAAAGTCGTCATTGGTGTGGCAAGGCGCACGAAAAAGCAGGGCGTGCCCTTGATTGCCATTGTCGGTGACATCGGGGACAATATTGAGGGTGCTTATGAGGAAGGGGTTTCCGCCATTTTCAGCATCAACCGCGTGGCGGTTCCGTTTTCGGAGGCAAAAAAGCGCAGCAAAGCCGATATGGGTCTGACAATGGAAAACCTCATGCGGTTTATTTCGCAGATTGCCAAGAACTGATTGATTTGCGGTTTTGGTTGCGTCGGTGGATTTGCCGATGCACGAGAAGCTGTTTATTTTAAAAAGCCGGAGTTTGCCGCCGGTTCTTCGCGAACATTCATAAAGCCCTCCTTCCGCAGCCGCGGAAGGAGGGCTTTGCTCAATTTACAACCTTACTATTTTTGTCGCAATCTTTTCCGTGAATGCGGCGTCGTGCTCCACAAACAAAAGTGTGGACGAATAGGACAACAGCAATTCTTCCACCTGCATTCGGGAAAAAACATCAATAAAGTTCAGCGGTTCATCCCAAAGATAGATATGCGCTTTCTCACACAGGCTTTTTGCCAGCAGCACCTTCTTCTTCTGGCCGCCGCTGAACTCCTGCATGTCTTTTTCAAACTGTTCCCGCGAAAAGTCGAGCTTGCGCAAGATTGCCTTGAACAGGCTTTCTTCAATTTTGTTCACTTCCGCAAAGTCGGACAGGCTGCCCCGCAGAAATGAGGTATCTTGAGAAACATAGGAGATTACAAGATTGCTGCCTGCTGAAAAATCCCCTGTGAACGTGATGTTTTCACCACGAATCAGCTTCAGCAGGCTGGTTTTTCCGCTGCCGTTTCTGCCGCACAGCGCAATTCTGTCGCCCTGCTCAACTGTGAAGCTTAGCGGTCCGCACACCTTTTTATCCCCATAGAAAACAGATACCTTTTCGAGCGAAACCAGTTTGTTGGTATGATAGGAGAGCGGGTTGAGTTTGAGGCTGTCAGCGCTTTCGATATTTTTGAGCAGGCGGGACTTTTCTTCCATTGATGTGGTTCGCCGCTCCTCAATTGTCTTGGAACGTTTCATCATCTTGGCGGCTTTGTGCCCCACATAGCCTTTATCCGGCTTCAGCCCGCTGGCCTGTTTGCCGCATTTGGCTTTTTCGACCCGGTCTGACCAGTCGGCCGTTCGTTTCGCCGCGGCAGAAAGCCGTTTGATATCCCCTTTGAGCCTCTCATTTTCCGCCAGTTCAAAGCTGTCCTGCATCTGTTTATTGACCCACCAGGAAGAAAAGTTCCCTTTTTGAATCTCAATGTTTGATTTATTGATGGAAAGGATGTGGTCAATGCAGCGGTCTAAAAATACCCTGTCATGGGAAACAAGAATAAACCCTCTTTTGGATTTGAGATAATCGCCGACGAGCCGGCGCGCATCCGCGTCCAGATGGTTCGTCGGCTCATCAATCAGCAAAAAACTGTTTTCTTTTAAAAACAGCGCCGCGAGCAGCACCTTGGACTGTTCCCCGTTGCTCAGTGTCTCAAACGGCCGGTCGAGGACCTCTTCATTTACCTGCAACAGAGAGAGTTCCCGCAACAGTTCCCACTGTTCGCAGTCAGGATGAATTTGGTCGATGATTTCTCCCGTCGCCCTCGTTTTATCCGATACTTCAAACGGAAAATATGCAAATTCCACACTTGCAGAAATTTGCCCCTGATAATCATATTTTCCAAGCAGCAGATTTAAAAAAGTGGTTTTTCCTCTTCCATTCCTGCCGGTAAAGCCCAGCTTCCAGCCGGTATCAAGCTGAAAAGAGACCTGTTCAAATATATTGTCGTAGCTGCCCTCATAGGCAAAAGTTAAATTGGATACGTTAATTTGTGACATAGGCGTGCCTCCCGTAAAAAAATGAGCTGCGGGAAAACATCTTCCCGCAGCCCATCAATATACAGCGAAACACAGCCTGTTAAGGCAGAGTAACCCCTGTATCGTCCGAGAGAAAAGATGGTCGTAACATTCCCGCAAAAGCACACTGAAACAAGCGGTTAACACCGCTGCGTTCATTTCGATATGCTGTTTGTTATCTGCAGGAAAAATTACGCATCTTCCCAACTCCAATCTTTTTGTTTGGTTTATTATATCAAAAGTATGTGATATCGTCAATCATCCGCTCAATCTTGTATAAGGATGGAAAGCAATGCTGTGTTGCGGTATAATATAAATAACAGAAATTTGATATCAAGAAGGATGACTAAAATGTTGCCTGCTATTATGAACAGACGTAGCATACGGAAATATAAAAGTATTGATGTACCTAAGCCCCTGATAGAGGAAATTTTAAATTCTGGAATGCTTGCACCATCTTCAAAAAATCGTCAGCCGTGGAAATTCACTGTGGTAACTGGCGGTGCAAAGAAGGAAATGCTTGAAATTATGGCCAGAGGATTAGAGCGGGAAAAAGGATACCCGCTTCTTCCAGAAAGCGTACGGTATCTCAGCGGCGCGGAATATACCTTAGGAATCATGGAGCAGGCACCTATTATTATTTTTGTTGCTAATTCACTTGGAATAGATATTCACTCTTCCTTGAATCCGGAAGAACGTATCTATGAAATTTGTAATGCTCAATCAATAGGTGCAGCTATTGAAAACATGACGCTCACAGCTACAGAACTTGGCTTGGGCAGTTTATGGATTTGCGATACCTATTTCGCATATAAGGAACTGCGCGATTGGCTTAACGTCGATGGAGAACTTTTTGCAGCTTTAGCGATTGGATATGCGGACGAGACCCCTTCTGCCAGGCCAAGAAAATGTATGAAGGATATTATTAATTGGCGTGATTAGATTTGATGATTATAAATGTTCAAAGAGCAGGCTGAACCGTCATGAACGATCCAGCCTGCTCTTTTTATCAGATCCCGAAAATAGTCCTGTCAGATGATACATGAAGGTATTTTTAAACGCCAAATATTATTGTACTTCATGATTTTTTAAGCCAAGTTACTTGATATTTTTCTTGACTTTACGAATTTATACTGGTATATTTATGAAAAAAGGGGGGCTGAAAATGAGTATTGGTAGCCGTATCAAAGCGGCCCGGCTAAGTCAGCAGCTTACTCAGGGGAAACTGGCGGAGAAAGTCGGCGTTACAAAAAGCGCCGTAGCCAACTATGAAAATCAGGTGAGCGTTCCGAAGCTGGAAGTTCTGATCGGGCTGATGTCCGTCCTCAATTGCGACGCAAACTATTTTTATCAGGATGAACTGCCCCTGACCCCGCCGGAGGTTACCCCGGAAGAACTCAAACAAATTAAACGATACCGTACACTGGATGAGCACGGCAAAGAAGTCGTCGACTTTCTGCTCAGAAAAGAATCCGAGCGGTGCCGGTGCCATACAGCCGTGCCGTTTCCCCAGCCGGAGGGGCAGGATCATGAAAACTGGAAGCAGTTTGTCGGCATGCAGATTGCCGCAAGAGACGGCCTGAAAGTCACAGACGAGACAGAGGCGCGCTGGCTGGCCAAGGTTTATGAAAATCTGGCAAAACCGGAACTGAACACAGAAAAAAAGGATGACAGGGAGGACTAGGCTTGCGCGCCGGTGAAATCACAAAATTAGCCCCCGCATAAACCGTTTGTTTATGCGGGGGCTTTGCTGTTCTGGTTTTATTCGGCGGAAGGCAGTTGCGCAGGAGGCTTCAGCTTCTCAAGCAGATCCACGATTTCCCTGCAGCTCATGACCTTACCCGGCTCAAACTGTCCGTCAGCCAGAGAAAAGACGCCGTTATCCACAAGTGTCTGAACGAGTCTTGGTTTCTCACACTCGTCCAGGTCACCGATCGCGGAGTTTTGGGCCTTTGTCTCAAATTCGTAGAGAATAAAAATCGCTTTTGCAAGCATTTCTCTTGTTACCGGGGCATCGGGTCGGAAAAATTGTTTTTCGCCGTCAGCCTCCCAGCCGACCGCGCCGGAAATGGCTGCGGTTTCAATATAGTCAAAATCCCGATCCTGCCAAGGAACATCCTCAAACAAGCCGTAAATGTGCCCCGTATGCTCCTGTGTATAGTATTTGGAGGAGGAAGGCACATAAACCGGCAGATGCGCCGCGCGCACCAGAATGTTCGCAAGGTCGCGTTTGGTTGCCGACGTATCGGTCTGATACTGCTTTAGACCGTCTATCTGATCGGGATAAAGATAGCGAGCCAGCTCCCGCACACCTTTGTCGAAGCGGAAAGTGGGGGAGGAGATCAGTTTTTCGTTGAGGGCATAGACGCGGCTGTCCTTCACCGCTCGAAGAGTATCAAATCCGGGACGCGTCGTGATGGAATGCAGGTCTCCTCCCGCATTCATCGCGCCGCGTTGGGAGACGTAAACGTCGATATCGTCCGCAAGCGCAAGGATTCTTTCCGCGCCGAACGCCGCGATAGTCCCACCCTCGCTGATAGGCTGGGCATCCGGCGCCGCATTTTCTCCGCCCGCAATTTTAATCGCCAGACCCGGCATGGAATCCGGCGTAACGGTGCGCAGATTGACTTCAGTGGATTCAAAAAACACCGTCTGCTTTTCCGCAATCCCGGCTGTCTCTTCTGAAATTGCATTCAAATCCGCATGGAACTGAGCCAGTCTTTCCTTGGCGGACTCTTCCGTTCCCGTAAGCATGGCGAGCTTTTCTATATAGCCGTCAAAGTCCTCAAATGTTTCCGGATAGAGAGAGACCACCGTCAGTCCGGCGTTTTCCAACGCCTTAACGAAGTCCGGTACCTTGCGCGTGATGAACGGACGAATCAGCACACAGTCCGGGTCTGCCGCAATAATTTTTTCGGGATCGGCGTCATAGTCGTAATGGTCTAAAAAAGCGGCTTCCGGCGGATAGGTTGAAGTGTCCTGCGCACCGATCACCTTGTCTCCGGTGCCCAGCGAATAAAGGTTTTCCGTGTGCGCCGAATAAAGCGATATAATCCGTTCGCAGGGCTTTTCCAGCGCGATCTCCCGTCCGTCATCATCTGTAAAGGAAATCTTTGCATTCTGATCGGGCGAAGACGGTGTTTGAGAAGGCTGCGGCAGATTCGACTGCCCACACGCGGAAATGATTCCCGACAAAAGCGCGGCGGATAGCAGATGAACAAGAAGCTTTTTCATTGATTATTTTGATTCCTCGCTTTTAATTGCCTCCGCGACATGGGCAAGGTAAATGTCGCGGATGCTCCGATATTCTCCCAGCCCTTTCAGTACCGGCTCCACTTCGTAGCCTTCCGATTTAAATACTGTTTTCCAAGAGCCTTCCTCGTTTCCCGCCATATCGTTATTGGCATGATCGCCCGCAACTACCATCAGCGGGGTCAGAATGACTTTCTTGACATCCAGTTTCTTTACATCCTTGACGGTTGTATCAAGATCGGGGAAGCCCTCTACTGTGCCTACCAGAATGTTCGGATTATTATGGCTGAAATAATAGGCCAGTGCCGCATAGGTGCTGTTTGCAAAATGCTCGGTGCCGTGCCCCATTAATACCAGTGCGGTATCGTTCGGAACGGTGAATTCCTGATTAATTGCGGCTACAACATCCCGGTAGTCCTGTGTGGAAGAGAGAAGCGGCTCGCCGAACTTCAGTGTTTCGAAATGATCGGCGTATTCGCTGACTTCTTGAACCATATCATCATACTCCAAGCCATGCATTACATGGGTGGGCTGGCAGATCAGCGTGCCGACGCCCTCGTCAAGCAGCCGTTCCATCGCCTGCTTGACGTTATCAATCTCCAGATTATCTCGGCTTTTCAGCTTATCAATGATCATCTGGCTGGTGAAGGCACGCCGCACGGAATACTCCGGAAACGCGCTCGCAATTTCTTTTTCAATCGCCCCAATCGTCGCTTCGCGGGTATCGTTGTAGCTGGTGCCGAAGGAAACCACCAGAATCGCTTTTTTGTCCGGATCGCCTTTTTTCACTTCAGCCTGCTTTACAGGGGCTTTTTCCGGCTGGGATTCTTCCGACGAGGCAGGTTCTGAAACCTCCGAAGACGCAGGGGCCGCAGATTCAGACGCTGCGGAAGAAGAAGATTCCGGCGCCACGCCGCCACAGGCGGACATAAGCGATACACACAGCGTGGAAGCCAGTAAAATATTCAGTATTTTTTTCATTTCTGTACTCCTTTATATACCAGGTTGATTTATCTCATCGCGGATGAAAAAGCCCTTGTCGCCAAGCACTTCCGCCTCCACGCCAAACACATTTGCAAAAAACGCCGGGGTCATCACTTCCCGCGGAGCGCCGCAGGCCACAACCCGCCCGTTTTTCAGGGCGATGATGGAATCGCTGTATCGGTAGGCCGCCGCCAGGTCATGATTGACCGCCACCACGGTTAGCTTTGTGCGGGCAATTTGCTCGCGCAGGTATCCGGTCAGCTGGATTTTAACCCGAATATCAAAATCCGACATTGCTTCATCCAAAAACAGGACGCGCGGGTTTTGCACCAATGCACGCGCCAGAACCACCCGCTGAAACTCTCCGCCGCTGATTTCGGTCACCGGCTGGTCACAAAGCGCCCAGGTATCCGTCTGTTCCATCACGTCACGAACTGTTTCCATCTGCTCCGCTGTCGGCGGGCTGAATCTGGAGCGTTGGGGGTGAAGCCCGAAAACCACCAGCTCCAGACAGGAAAACGGAAACTTGTTCTCCTCCTGCTGGCGCACGATTGCGAACTGTCTCGCGCGTAGGGGAAGCGGCATACACGCCACATCTTTTCCCTGATAAAGTACTTTTCCACTTTCGCAGGAGCGCGCGCCGCTGAGCAGTTGAAGCAGTGTGGATTTCCCGCTGCCGTTCGGTCCCACCAGCGAGACATAAGCGCCCTGCGGGATCCTTGCACCGATTTGATGCAGTACTTGCCGCCCGCCATAGGAAAAGCTGACATCAAGAGCCTCCAGAATACCGTTTTCCATGTCAGCCCCTCCCATTGGAATGCCTTAAATAGACAAAGATAAAAAACGGGCCGCCGATTAATGTCGTCAGCACGCCTACCGGAATTTCGCCGGTAGAAAACACCCGCGTGGCGCTGTCCGCCAGAAGCAACAGCAGCCCGCCTGTCAAAGCCGAAAGCGGCAAAAGCACGCGGTTGTCGCTGGTGAGCCAAAATCGCAGGATATGCGGAACTACCAGTCCCACAAAACCAATCACCCCGCTGACCGCCACACAGGCCGCAGTCATGCAGGAGCCAATAATCAGATAAAAAAGCCGTACCCTTTTCACGGGGACGCCCAGCGACAGCGCTGTTTCGTCTCCCATGGTCAGAACATTCAGATCGTCCGCAAACCAGAAAGCAAGGATACATCCCGCCAGAACCACCGGTGCAACCGTCCAGACGTCCATCCATGTGTTTGAGGAAAAGCTCCCCATCAGCCAGAATACGATTGCAGAAACATTTTCACCCGACAGCATTTTCAGAAAACTGATTCCGGAAGAAAAAATGGAGGACACAATGATTCCCGAAATAATCAGGCTGGAGGAAAGCATTCCGCCGCCCTTCTGCGCAATTAAAATCACGATTGCCAGCGTCAGAAACGCGAATAAAAACGCCGACGCCACAGCCGAAATCCGAGCGCCGTAAGCAAGCCCAAGGTACATGGAAAGGGATGCGCCAAACGCCGCGCCTGTTGACACCCCCAGCGTATAAGGATCGGCAAGGGGGTTGCGCAGGAGAGACTGAAAGATCGTCCCGCCGGCCGCCAGCCCCATTCCCGCAAACAGCGCGCACAAGATGCGGGGCAGCCGGATATTCCAAACAACAGCGATTTCATTGGGGCGGTAGGCTTCAAGCAAAGCCCCGTTTCCTGTCAGCTTGCCCCAAAGAATTCCCATAGTCTTCGCCATACCGAGATTCATAGCACCCATTCCCAGCAGGAGCAGCACCGCCACTGCAATCGCGGCGGCAACTGCCATTCCAGCCAACAGATGTTTTCTTCTTTTTCCGGCAAGTTTGACCCCGATTTGTCCTTCCATTTCTCTCCCAGCCTTTCAGGCAATAAAAAATCCCGCTTTCAAAAAGCAGGATACCAATCAAAACACAAGCAATCAAGCGGATAAAACCCGCTGAACGATTGTGATTATTTATGGCAAGCAGCTTCTTCACCGAAAGTCTCTCACGCAGGGGCAAAAGCCGGTCTTCTGACTCAGACGCTCCGAACTGCGGCCTTCCCGGAAACTTTTCCAGTGGCAGTAAAACAGCCCTTCTTCACGTCTTTACAGCAGCGGCGACTGTGCGGGAATTTCACCCGGCTTCCCAATTCGCTGATGCCCCTTTATTCAATTGTTTTTCATATGGTACCATGTTTTTCTGCTGATTGCAAGTCGTTTGGCAGATTTTCCGGAAGCGTTATAAGTCGGTAGGCACCGCTGTGGTACGTTTTTCAATTCCCACCACAACACAGGTCTGCACATCGCTGACCGCCGGATGGCTCATCAGCGAATCTACAATGAAGCTGTAGTAGCTTTTCACATCCTTCGCCACAATTTTGAGCAGATAATCATGCGGCCCGGTAATGGTATAACACTCCTGAATCTGCGGATACTGTGAAATGACGTCCAGAAAGCTCTGCATCGTTTCGCGATTAAGTGGGGTCAAATCCACCAGCGCAAACACCAACGTTTCCATCCCAAGTTTCTGTTCATCCACAATGGTGGTAAACTGCCGAATAATGCCCTGTTCCCGCAGATTTTTGGTTCGGGTAAGGCAGGCGGAGGGCGAAAGCCCGATTTTTTTGGACAATTCCAAATTGGAGATTGAAGCGTCCTCCTGCAAGGCGTTCAAAATTGCTTTATCAAACTGATCCAGCACAAAATTCATGAGTGCACGTCCTTTTCCTTACTACCGCATTAAATGATTAATATACGTAATTATAAAGAATTTTATTCTGTATGTCAAGAGAAACAGCGCATTTCTAATTGACACATGCCAGAATGTGTCTTATAATAATGATTATCGTCAATTTGAGGAAATTTTATTTAGGGGTTGTGTTTATGGGGAAAACAGATTCCCGCGGCACCTTTTCCGGCAGAATCGGTTATGTCCTGGCGGTGGCAGGTTCCGCTGTCGGACTGGGAAACATCTGGCGGTTTCCGTATCTTGCCGCAAAATATGGGGGCGGCATTTTTCTGCTTGTTTATATTGTTTTAGCGGTTACCTTCGGTTTTGCGCTGATTCTGTCGGAAACGGCGCTTGGACGAATGACCCGCAAAAGCCCGATTGGAGCATTCAGGGCGTTTGGGAAAAGCCGGCTGCAGTTCGGGGGCTGGATCAATGCAATTGTGCCGATGATCATTGTGCCTTATTACTGTGTCATCGGCGGATGGGTCGCAAAATATCTGTTTGAATATCTGCGCGGGCAAGCAGTTCCGCTTGCGTCTGACGATTATTTTGCAGGGTTCATCAGCGGTGCAGGGGAACCTGTGTTCTGGTTTTTCCTGTTTGTTCTGGCTACCTTTGTTGTCGTCCTGAGCGGCGTTGAAAAAGGCATCGAGAAAGTCAGCAAAATTATGATGCCGATTCTTGTGGTGCTCGCCGTGTTCATCGCCGGCTATTCGGTAACCCGCCCGGGAGCGATGGAAGGCGTCGCCTATTACCTGATTCCTGATTTTTCTAAATTTTCATTTATGACTGTGATCGCCGCGATGGGGCAGCTGTTTTACTCTCTGTCTATCGCAATGGGAATTTTGTTTACCTATGGCTCTTATATGAAAAAGGACGTCGATATTGAAAAGGCGACCGGTCAGATCGAGCTGTTTGACACCGCCATCGCCTTCCTTGCCGGTTTGATGATCATTCCTGCGGTATTCGCCTTTTCCGGTGGAGATCAGTCCAAGCTGCAAGCCGGGCCGTCGTTGATGTTTATTACCATCCCGAAAGTTTTTGAAAGCATGGGTATGGGAAATCTTGTCGGAGTCGTCTTTTTTCTGCTGGTGATGTTTGCGGCGCTGACCTCGTCAATTTCCCTGATGGAAACCTGCGTATCCACCATACAGGATCAAGCCGGATGGAGCCGCAGGAAAAGCGGCATGATCATCGGGCTTGAGATGCTGGTTGTCGGAATCCCGTGTTCACTGGGCTTTGGGGTCTGGGAGTTCATCAAGCCACTGGGAATGTCGATTCTTGACTTCTGCGATTTCATGAGCAACTCCGTTTTAATGCCTGTTGCGGGGCTTTGCACCTGCCTGTTCATTGTAAAGGTGGTCGGCTTTTCGAAAATGTCGGAAGAGATCCGGCTCTCCTCCGCTTTTAAGCGTGAGAAGGCTTACCGGTTCTGCATTCAATATTTAGCACCCGTCTGTCTGGTGATTATCTTCATCAGTTCCGTGCTGGGCGCGTTTGGCTTCTTAAAATTCTAATTGCTCGCAAAACATCATATTAAAAGCCCTCCAAAATCTGACAGGTTTTGGAGGGCTTTTGTTAGGAACAATGGATAGAAGGGGGGATCTGTATGCTGACTCCGCTTCGCAAAAAGAACTGGATCAACTTCGCAATGGTCACACTTGGGTGTGTGTTGTTTGCTCTTTCCTTTGACCTGTTCCTCGACCCATCCCGCATTGCGCCCGGCGGTGTTTCCGGCCTTGCGATGGTGGTAAAATATCTGACCGGGCTGCCAATCGGCATGGGGATTCTCCTGATGAATATTCCTCTTCAAATTGCCGCTTTTTTAAAGTTGGGGAAGCGGTTTATTCTTTATACAGCCTACGCAACCGTCCTGTCTTCCGTTCTGATCGACCTGTGGGCCTTTCTGCCGGCTTTCACAAACGATCTGCTGCTGGCCTCGATTTACGGCGGGCTTCTGATGGGGGCCGGAATGGGGATGGTCTTTGCGGGCGGCGCAACTACCGGCGGGAGCGACGTCATTAGCAAGCTCGTCCGCCTGCGCTATCCGCATGTCCGGCTGGGGAAAATCATCCTGCTGGTAGACTGCGGGATTGTCGCAATTTCCGCAACGGTTTTTCAAGATATCAACCGCGCGCTTTACGCCGCAATCTCCCTCTATGTCAGTTCACTGGTAATTGATCTGATCATGAACGGGTTTGATTATGCGACCATGATCTACATTATCTCCGATTTTTCCTCGGAGATTGCCGCAAAAATTCAAGACAAACTGGAACGCGGCGTCACCTATCTGAGCGGGCAAGGGGCCTATGAAGGCGCGCCCAAAAAGGTCATTCTCTGCACCGTCAAGCGCAACGAATCTGCCGCTCTTTATGACATTGTGCATGAAATTGATCCCAATGCATTTTTAATTGCGTCAGAAGCACATCAGGTTTTTGGCTGCGGTTTTTCTCCTTATCGTAAAAGTAGCTGACATCTTTTTTAGATCAGCTTAAAATGGGCAAGCGCTTTGGCTACACCATCGTTTGCGACGCTGTCAGTAATATAGTCCGCCGCACTGCTCATGCGCGGGGAGTGCTGCGCCATGGCGATTCCGGTGCCAGCTGCGCGCATCATTTCAAGGTCATTGTCGCTGTCCCCGATGGCGTAGGCATTTTCCGGCGAAATGTCAATCCGCGCAAGAAACTGTCGTACTCCGGTTCCTTTGTTTACGCCTTGGCGGGAAACATCGCAACTGGTAAACAGCGAGTGACGATCAAACACAAATTCGCCGCCAAACGCCTGCTCCAACTGCACCTGCTGGCTTTCCTCATCATAAGCCGTCATGATCTTGTTCGCTTTCCAGCCCTGCATCTGCTCAATTGGATAAAAGCTGTCCGTTCTAATGTCAAATCGCTTTAAAAACCTCTCAAAAACGCCGCTGAACGCCCGGAAGTAGCAGGCATCCTGCCCTTCAAGCGCGTAAGAGATGTTCAACTGTTCGCAGGTTTCTATCAGGGAGCGTGCCAATTTCTCATCCACTATTTCGTTAAAAAGAACGGTGTCTCCCATTTTTGCATATGCCCCATTGGTCGTAATCCATCCGTCAAACAAAAGTTCATCAGCGTTATCCGGAAGGTAGGAAAGCGGGCGTCCGGTGCAAAGAACCGCCAGATACCCATTTTCTTTCAGTTTGCTGATTGCTGCTTTTGTTGCGCTGGTTGGGTTGGGAACTCCCTGTGCCTTATCCACCAGCGTTCCGTCATAGTCAAAAAACACTGCTCCGCGATGCATGATGTATCTCCTTTGCTTTCAGATCTATTATAGTATATCAAGTATAGCACAGAACTTTCCAGTCGGCAAAAAATGTCGCAAAAACGGGCTTTTTTAAATCGAAGTTATTTGACAAAATACGTACCAGAAGATAAGATAAAATTCATAAGCTGCTGCTATTTTATGGAAACCGGGGGAGGGAAGAGAATGAAACTTCTCGTCACAGGCGGCGCGGGTTTTATCGGAGGAAACTTCATCCAGTATCTGCTGCGTGAGCATCCGGAGGAACAGATCGTTTGCCTAGACGCACTTACCTATGCCGGAAACCTGAAAACATTGGAAGATGCGCGAACAAATCCCGATTTTACGTTCATAAAAGGGGATATCGCCGACGCGGAAACCGTCGACCGGGTGTTCAGAGAGGAACGTCCGGATGTAGTCGTTAATTTTGCGGCGGAAAGCCATGTCGACCGCTCTATCCAAGACCCACAGTTGTTTTTGCACACCAATATCATCGGTACCGGTGTTCTGCTGGACGCCTGCAGGAAATACAGCACCGCGCGGTTCCATCAGATTTCAACAGACGAAGTCTACGGGGATCTGCCTCTTGACCGCCCGGAGCTCTCGTTCACCGAGACGTCTCCGCTCCATCCCTCCAGCCCCTATTCCGCTTCCAAGGCATCCGCCGACCTGCTTGTACTGGCCTATCACCGTACATTTGGCGTTCCGGTGTCTATATCTCGCTGTTCCAATAATTACGGTCCCTACCAGCATCCCGAAAAACTGATTCCGCTGGCTATACGGCACGCGCTGGAGAACCGCCCGATTCCCGTTTACGGGACAGGGGAAAATGTCCGCGACTGGATTTTTGTCGAAGACCATTGCGCGGCTGTCGATTTGATCCTTCGGCGCGGGAAAACGGGAAAGCTTCATAATATTGGCGGGCTTCAGGAGCAATCCAACCTGTCTGTAGTCAAAACAATCTTGGAGATTCTTGGAAAACCGGAAAATCTGATACAATTTGTGGCTGACCGCCCCGGGCATGACCGACGGTATGCCATTGATCCAAAAAATATAGAAGCGGATATTGGCTGGCATCCTGCAGTGCGGTTCGAGGAAGGAATTCGCCGGACAGTCGCATGGTATCTGAACCACGAATCGTGGTGGAACGCAGGATATTAATACATTAAATCGAAGTTTAGCGCAATTGAGAGCAGCGCAACTGCGTTGTGCCGCGCGCCTGCGCTATGAAACTGCAATTATAGGATCTTAAAAACGAATCGCTAAACTATTCGATAATCTATTAGCATTTTGGTTTGTCTATAAAAAATTTTACAACTCATATGGTTTTTTCTTGTATTTTTTTGTATAATATGATAAAATATAAAGAAAATGACGTTAGGAGACTCAAAGTATGGAGCTGTCTTTTTTGGGCGCTGCCCGCGAAGTGACCGGAAGCTGCCACTATTTGGAAGCTTCCGGAAAGAAAATTCTGATAGACTGCGGTATGGAGCAAGGGCCCGATGAATACGAGCATCAGGAACTCCCGATGGCGCCCGGTGTGATTGATTATGTATTTCTTACCCATGCGCATATTGACCATTCGGGCAGGCTGCCTCTGCTTGCTAAACTGGGTTTCCGCGGACAAGTATTTGCTACCGATGCAACCTGCGACCTATGTTCCATTATGTTGCGCGACAGCGCGCACATTCAAGAATTTGAAGCGGAATGGCGTAACCGCAAAGGAAAGCGCGCAGGACGTGAGGAAATCGAGCCGCTTTATACGATGGCAGACGCGGAACAGGTAATCGGGCAGCTGGTTCCCTGCCGCTACAACCAAATCATAGAAGTTTGCAAAGGCATCCAAATTCGCTTTGTAGACGTGGGGCATTTGCTCGGGTCAGCCAGTATTGAAGTTTGGCTCGATGAAAATGGTGTTTCCCGCAAAATCGCATTTTCCGGCGATATCGGAAACCTCAATCAGCCGCTGATTAAAGACCCGTCTTATATCAGCGAAGCCGATTACGTTGTGATGGAATCTACTTACAGCGGAAGATTTCACCAGCGTCCGCCTGACTATTGCGCGTCTTTGGCAGAGATCATTCAAAGAACCTTTGACCGAGGCGGCAACGTGGTGATCCCTTCCTTTGCTGTCGGCCGCACACAGGAAATGCTGTATTTTCTGCGTGAAATCAAAGCGCGCGGCCTTGTAAAACAGCACAATCATTTTCCTGTTTATGTAGACAGCCCGCTGGCCAACGAAGCCACGAACATCTTTAACGATAATCGCATGGACTGCTTTGATGAGGAAGCCATGGAGCTTGTTCGGAAGGGAATCAACCCCATCGCGTTCCCAGATCTCAACATTTCCATCACCAGCGACGATTCCAAGGCAATCAACTTTACTGATACGCCAAAGGTGATTATTTCGGCATCTGGCATGTGCGAAGCCGGCCGTATTAAGCACCACCTTAAGCATAATCTATGGCGGAAGGAATCCACTGTGGTATTTGTCGGTTATCAGGCGGTTGGCACGACCGGACGAGCATTGCTTGACGGCGCCCAGACAATAAAGCTGTTCGGTGAAGTGATCGATGTGGAAGCTGAGATTGTTTCCCTGCAGGGCATAAGCGGACATGCCGATCAGGACGGGCTTTTACGCTGGCTCAATGCGATTACTACCAAACCAAAACGTGTTTTTGTCGTACACGGAGATACCACCGCTGCCGACTCGTTTGCAACGCTGGTGCAAGACACCTGCGGTATTCCAGCCGTTGCTCCCAATTTTCAGGAGCGTTATGACCTGGTTTCCGACACTCTGCTGGAAAAAGGAATCCAGCGCGAGCCGAAAAAAGCGGCTGCCGCCAAAGTATCCGGTGTCTTTGCGCGTCTGCTCGCTGCAGGCCAGCGTCTTCTCGGTGTTATTGAGCGCAACCAGCACGGCGCTAATAAAGATATTGCTCGATTTGCCGATCAGGTCAATTCTCTATGTGATAAATGGGATCGCTGAATTCTATAAAAACAGAGGCTGTCATGCTAAACAGACAGCCTCTGTTTTATTTTTAAAAATTTTTACCAAATTCTTGAGAATTTTTTCACTTAGCCGTCACAACAGAATTGTATACTCCTTTCAGATTGATGAAACAGGAGATGAATTATACAATGAAAAAACTATTTGCCATACTGTTGGCCGCCGCAATGCTCGGCGGATGCGCAGAGGCCGCTACTGCTGATGCTTCCACCTCCGAAAATCCGGCTGCGAGTGTTGTGGAAAACGCTCAATCCGAAAAAGAGACTGTTAAGGAGCAGAAAGATTCCAATATGGTCTTCGGAAAGGTCACCGCAATAGATGGAACAACGATTACTTTGCTGACCGTGAGGGGCGGTCCCAACCAAAGACCGGATAAAGATGCAGGGCGCCAAAATAAACAGCGTAGTTCTTCAGACGCGGCTGAATCGGCAGACAGTCAACGTTCGGAAATCGAAAGTTCCCCGTCCGGCCAGCAGAAAAACAGGCCGAGTAGAGGGAATCCTCCCGATCGAGACGATCAAAGAGAACTAAAAGGGGAGGAAAAAACCATCACTGTTGCAGACGAATGCAGCATTTTGATTGAAAAAGAGGGCGAAACCTCCGAAGGTGCTTTAACCGATATTAAAGTGGAGAATATTATCTGTGTGGATTTCGCTGATGATGGAACAACCCCCACAACAATTACTGTGAGAACCGACGGTTTCGGAAAACAAGGCGGCCGCTCCGGAGATAAAGATTCCGCAGAAAGCCAATCAACAGACAGCTCCTCAAAATAATTTGTCATAAGAAAACCCTCCGCAAGTTGAACCTTGCGGAGGGTTTTCTGTCAGGCTGCCGGGGGCTTATCAGCCGCACGCTTTCTTCTGTCAAACAAAAACATGGGAATTTCATAGATAAGCATCAAACTCCAACCGACCAAGCAGGCGGTCGCAATCCCTGCGATGCCGCTCATGGGTGCCAGAATGTGGGAAAATATTACCCTTGTGCCAATTTGCAGCAGCGAGCTGATCAGCGTAACCGTCATCATCCCCATCCCGCGAAAATATCCCTGCAAGGTGTTTGTCCACCCGGGCATGACATAATAAAACGCCATGCTGCGCAGATAAAGCGCACCGAGCCGAACCGCCGCTTCCCCGCCGTGCGGCAGAAACAGGTTCATGACAGATTCCGCCCCAAAAAACACAGGCGCGCAAAGCAGCGCCCAATAAAAAGTTGACATCGCGTTTCCATAAAGAAACCCCTTGCGGATACGCTTTGTGTTATTTGCGCCTTTATTCTGCGCAAAAAAGGTGGTCATAGCACTTCCGATGCTCTGCATTGGCGTAATGGCCAGGTCGTCCACACGGGAAACCGCATTGAATGCGGCGATGCTGTCGACGCCGAGCGGGTTTACCGCTCCCTGCACAAATACCCGCCCCAGATAAACACAGGTCTGCTGCATAGCCGTTACCCAGCTGTATTCAATGGTCGTTTTCAAAAGGCCTTTATCCAGTACAAGTTCCTCTTTGGAAATATGGAGCAGCGGAATCGAGCGGTTGATATAAGTCAGGCACAGGATGCTGGAAACAGCCTGGGAGATTACCGTTGCGATTGCTGCCCCCGGCACGCCAAGATTAAAAACAACCACAAGCAGGATATCCAGCGCGATGTTCAGCACGCTGGATATCATCAGGAAAATCAGCGGCGTCCTGCTGTCGCCTATACTGCGCAGGGTATTGGAGAAAAAATTATAAAGATATGTAAAAATCATCCCCAAAAACACAATTTTAAGGTAAGATACCGAGGTGTCGAGAATTTCGTTCGGCGTATCAATTAGCATCAAAATCGGCTTTGCGAAAAAAAATGAAAGAACCGTCATAAAAGCCGTAAACAGAATCCCCGCAAGCAGCGTGGTGCTGATTTCCCGCTTCAACTTTTCCAGTTCCTGCGCGCCGAAATACTGGCTCATCAACACCGAAGCGCCCATACAGATGCCCCCGATGAAAAAAATCGCGACATTCATAATCGGATTCGCCGCTCCCACCGCGGCAATTGCATTGGTACCCAGATAACGCCCCACAATAATACTGTCGACCGTATTATACATGAGTTGAAACAAGTTTCCTAATATCATTGGAATTGCAAAGCCAATCAGATGCGTTGCAATCTTTCCCTCCGTCATGTTATGTGCCGCCATTTCTTCCGCCCCTAACCAGTCTAAAAGCCATCGAACAGGCGATCCGCAGCTTTTTCTGTTTACTTATTTTTTACAATAGATCCCATTATAGTGCGCAAAAAGACAATTTGCAAATCAATAGCAAAAGTAAGTTCGCTTTGATAGATACATCTTGCAGTCTTCCCATTGATTTTTCATAAATTCCCCTCATCCGGAATTCCTTGTAATCTCCCGAACAGTTCGGTATAATAAGGGAAATGCAGCCAGCGGAGGAACCACCATGAATATTGAAGAATATCAAAAAAAATCCCTGACGGAAAAAATCAGCGATGAAATTATCCAATACATCGCCGACCATAATCTAGAAGTTGGCGACCGAATTCCCAGCGAATCCGAGCTTACCTCGATGCTTCAGGTTGGCCGTGGAACGGTGCGGGAGGCAATCCGCATGCTGATATCCCGCAATATTCTAGTCATCCGCCGCGGCGCGGGCACCTATCTTGCCAACAAATGCGGAACTTCAGATGATCCGCTTGGTTTGGCATTTATGAAGGACAAGCACAAGCTCGCGCTTGATTTGCTGGCAATCCGCTTTATGGTTGAGCCGGAAATTGCGGCTCTGGCCGCCCAGAACGCCACCCCCGAAGAAGTCTCCGAGCTGGAAACGCTGGCCGCCTCGGTGGAGTCTTTGATTTTGGAACATAAAAACCACGTATATAAGGATATCGAATTCCACACGAAATTGGCGCTTTGCAGCAAAAATTCTGTTGTTTCGAATCTTGTCCCAATCATTTCCGCTTCCGTGGAGTTGTTTGTAGACTTGACTCACCGAAAGCTCATAGAAGAAACCATCGCCACCCACCGCGAAGTCGTGCAGGCGGTCAAGACGCATAACAGCATTGCCGCCCACGATGCGATGCTGCTGCATCTGGTTTATAACCGCAGAGATATTCAGGATATGCAATTTGATCAGCCGGTGTAAACACCGTCGCTCCTTGCCCGCTTCGCGCGGGCTTTTTTATTCCCCATTGACACGTCGTATGTGTTAACGGGGAATTTTATCCATTTTAGCAAATTTTGCGATTATTTTGAATATATCTTGCTATATTAACTGAAACATGATACTATTTTAACCATAGACATCATATGTGTCAAGTCGTTCATACTTAACTACAACAGCAATCACATTGCTGTCACATCACAACAATTGGAGGAACTCGAATGATCAGTCAGGATATCCGGAAAATTGCACCGGAAATGGATCCCCTGCGCCTTGGTATGGGCTGGACGGTCGAGGATCTGGAAAAGCCCCAGATTCTCATAGAGAGCACTTTTGGGGACAGCCATCCGGGAAGCGCCCATCTTCTGCGCTTCTGCAACAGCGCCGCCGAAGCCGTCGCGCAGGCGGGCGGAAAAGCCGCGCGCTACTTTGCCACCGACATCTGCGACGGTATGTCGCAGGGGCACGACGGCATCAACTATTCCCTCGCTTCCCGGGACACACTTTGCAATCTCATCGAGATTCACGCAAATGCCACCCCCTTTGACGCGGGTGTGTTCATCGCAAGCTGCGACAAGGCGGTGCCCGCCCACTTGATGGCCATTGGACGCGTCAACATCCCCTCCATCATTGTGACGGGCGGGGTCATGCAGGCTGGGCCCGACCTGCTGACGCTGGAACAGATCGGTATGTACAGCGCCATGCAGCAGCGCGGCGAAATCACCGACGAAAAGCTCACCTATTATAAGCAGCACGCCTGCCCCTCCTGCGGATCCTGCTCGTTCATGGGCACCGCCTCGACCATGCAGGTTATGGCGGAGTCGCTGGGCCTGATGCTGCCCGGAAGCGCCCTCATGCCCGCCACCTGCGAAGACCTGAACGAATTCGCGAAACGCGCAGGAAAGCAGGCAGTCGCTTTGGCGCATACCGGACTCAAGCCGCGCGACATGGTAACCATGAAATCGTTTGAGAACGCCATTATGGTGCACGCGGCAATCTCCGGCTCCAGCAATTCTCTGCTTCACATTCCGGCTGCGGCGCACGAATTCGGGCTGGAAATTGATGGCGACACCTTCGACCGCCTGCATCGCGGCGCGCATTACCTGCTCGACATCCGTCCGGCGGGACGCTGGCCGGCGGAATATTTCTACTATGCGGGCGGCGTGCCGCGCGTCATGGAAGAGATCAAGTCGATGCTTCATCTGGACGTCATGACCGTAACCGGAAAAACGCTTGGGGAAAATCTGGAAGACCTCAAGCAGAACGGCTTTTATGACCGCTGCGATGAGCTGCTCGCAAAAACAGGACTCAAGCGCACCGATATTATCCGCACCTTTGACAACCCAATCGGCACAAACGGCAGCATTGCCATTCTGCGCGGAAATCTCGCGCCGGAGGGCGCTGAGGTCAAACATACCGCTGTCCCGCAGGAAATGTTTCAGGCAGTCCTGAAAGCGCGTCCGTTTGACTGCGAGGAAGACGCGCTTGCCGCCGTCCTTTCCCACAACATCCAGCCCGGAGATGCGGTGTTCATCCGATACGAAGGCCCCAAAGGCTCCGGCATGCCGGAGATGTTCTACACCACCGAAGCCATTTCTTCCGACCCGGAGTTGGGCAAATCCATCGCGCTCATCACCGACGGCAGATTCTCCGGAGCGTCCAGGGGTCCCGCGATCGGGCATGTCTCCCCCGAAGCCGCTGACGGCGGCCCTATCGCACTGGTGGAAGAAAATGACCTCATTGAGATTGATATAGAAAAACGCATTCTGGCAATCGTCGGAATCGACGGAAAACGCATGAGTGAGGAAGAAGTTGCAAAAGTTCTTTCCAAGCGGCGGGCGAACTGGAAACCTCATGCTCCCAAATACCCGTCCGGCGTTCTCAAAATCTTTTCCGAACATGCTGTTTCCCCGATGAAGGGCGGCTACATGAAATAACCTCTATCAACAAAAACAGACCCCCTGCTCCGTTAAGAAGCAGGGGGTCTGTTTTATTAAGAAAAAATTGTGGCTTTTGCCAGCGCGAAAAATTCTCGCGCCCAATAGGACGGCAGCAGCCCCCACGGGGTTTTTGCGCTCAGTGGCGCAGGCGACAGCCCGTCACGCTTTGCAAAAATCGCCGCGCGCAGCTGATGAAAGCTATCGGTTGCGATTGCCGTCTGATTGGGCAGGTTCTTCTCTAAAATCACCTGTTTAGAAAACCGAATGTTTTCCTCTGTGTTGGTCGATCGGTCTTCCAGATGGATTCTGGCCGCATCGATTCCCCGCTTTACGAGCTCGTTTTTCATGATCTCCGCTTCGGAATATGCCTCGGTTGGGCTGCGCCCTCCGGAAACGACAGCAGAGGCGTCCGGGTGCTCTTTTAGATATCGCTCAGCAGCATCCAGCCGGTACCCCAGCATCCGCGATGGCTGATCCTGGATAATCTGGCACCCAAGCACGATCACCGTGCGCGTCTCCTGCCCTGCCGGCTGTAACGCCGCCGAGAGCATCAGCGCCGAAACCGCGGTGGCGCAAAGTATGCAGGCAGAAACCCCGACAGCACCGATTGCCCTTCCGATTTTCCACCAGCGCGGTACATGAGGGCGGCGCCTGTCCGAAACCAGCCGAAGCTGTCTGCGGATACGAACCCCTGTTTCTCGTTTTGTCGGATCCCAATAAAGGCAGAGCGCCGCAAGCAGCAAGCCGAACAGCAGCAAAGCAGCAACTCCCGTATGAAAGATTCCGTAAAGCAGCAACGGCAGCAGACCGAAAAACAGGCTGACTGCCGCAAGGGCCAGACCTGCCGATTGTAAGAGTTTGCGCATGTTACTAATCAATCTCCCAGTATTTGATCGATAGCCGCCAGTTCCTCGGTAGCAAATTCCAGATGATTCAGCGCGCCGAGGTTTTCCGCAATCTGCTGCGCGCGGGACGCACCAATGATCACTGAGGTGGTCTGTTCTTTTTCCAATACCCACGCAAGTGCCATCTGCGCCAGCGACTGACCTCGTGCCTGTGCAATTTTGTCCAGTTTTTTCGCCTTTTCCACCTTTTCAGGGGTCACGCGGTGCGCGTCAAGCGAAAAGCTATCCCCTCCCGCGCGGGAATCAACGGGAATTCCATGAAAATATCTGCTGGTCAGCATTCCCTGCGCCAGCGGCGAAAACGGAATTGCACCGACGCCTTCCTCTTTCAGAACCTCGTAGAGCCCGTCTTCCACCCAGCGGTCAAACATGGAATAGCGCGGCTGATGGATGAGACAATGAACGCCCATATCACGCAGGATTCCGACCGCCCGTTTGGTCTGCTCCGCATTGTAATTAGAAAGCCCCACATACAGACATTTCCCCTGCCGTAAAGCAGTCACAAGCGCGTCCATACTTTCCTCCATCGGCGTTTCAGGGTCAGGGCGATGGTGATAAAAGATGTCCACGTATTCAAGTCCCATACGCTTTAGGCTCTGGTCCAAGCTGGAAATCATGTATTTTTTGCTTCCCCAGTCACCGTATGGCCCCTGCCACATCGTATACCCCGCCTTTGTGGAGATGACCATCTCGTCGCGGTAAGGGTGAAGCTCCTGTTTGAGCAGCTTTCCAAAAGTTTCTTCCGCCGAACCCGCGGGCGGCCCGTAGTTGTTGGCAAGGTCAAAATGGGTGATGCCCGCATCGAACGCCGCGCAGACCATCTCTCTGCTGGTTTCATAAGGAACCTTCCCGCCGAAATTCTGCCAAAGGCCCAAGGAAATGCGCGGCAGCAGCAAACCGCTCTTTCCGCAACGCTTATACTGCATGGTTTGATATCTATTTGCATTTGCTAAATACATTCGAATTCCTCCATTCTACAACTTTATGACTATCATACCATATTCCCCCAAAAAGGAACAGCCTGGATGCCTGTCTAGCATGGCGGAGGGAATCGGCCGTATTTGAGGAAAGCCTGTCGAAATAGGATGACAAGCCGCGTAAAATTGTGTATAATATGAGGAAATGAAACCGGCGGTATTCCGCTGCATGAGGTGAATCTTTATGCCGACAATTCCAGCCGCTCCAGTTGATTATACCGGCGCCCTTTCCGACCTTTTGCCGCAGCTCATCAAAAAATATACCCTTTCGGTCGTCAGCAACTATATGGATGCGTGCAGCAGCCGGCTCGCTCCGGTGCAGGAATGCAACAGCCTCCTGCTGAATCCGGACAGCCAGGAGGGCAGCGTTGATGAGGCCCTGCAATCCGTCGTTGCCGCTACGCGCAGCTACTATGAATTCCTTTCCGGGCTTCCGGAGGACATGCGCCGTTTCCTCATTCTGATGGGCGGCATCACCAAAGAAGAAATAGAAGACCTGTTGACCGTTGAGCCGGATGTGAGCGACGAAATCAGCCGGCTTGCGTCCGTTGCGCCTGCCATTCAGGCAATCCGCCCCAAGAACTACGTGATGCCAATCGACCCGATCACCAATAAGCTGGCGCAGCTCAAGGAATTTAACGAGGTAACGGTTTCACGCCGCAAAAATCTCACCATCCAGACTGCTGTTACCATTGATTGCCCCGAGCACATGAAGATTGACGGGAATTTTCACCTGACAAATTATGATAAAAGCATCATCAACGGGGTTGTCTCCATCCTTGAAAGCGGCAACTCGAGCTTCACCGTGCCGATGCTTTATCATGCGATGACCGGCAAGGAAAACCCCACGGTCGACGACGGCCTTGTCGAGGACATCAAGGCCAAGCTGGATACCATGCGCCGTCTGTCTATCAATATTGACCTGACTGAAGAAATCAAGGCGCATATGATTCAAAAAAATGTTGTTGGGGAAAATGAAGTGGAGTCATTCACCATCGACGGTTATCTGCTGCCGCTGAATAAATATACCGGTGTGGTCAACGGCAAGCGCAGCGAGATGTATCAGATCATTGATACCCCTCCCCTGCACAGCTATGCAAAAATGAAAAATCAGATTTCCACTGTCTCCATCGACCTGCTCAAAGCGCCGCTCAATAACAACGCCACCACCATTCCGCTGAAAACTTATCTGCTGGGCCGTATTGAAGCGATGAAAAACCAGAACAATAAGATTATGCGCGATAAAATTCTTTATGAATCAGTTTATCGCGAGCTGGGTGACATTGATTCCGATAAAAAACGGAAAAAGCGCATCCGCGACTACACGGAAATTATTTTGACGCATTTCGTCAACATGAAATACATCACCAAATATGAGGTCATCAAAGAAGGGCGCACCATCAACAGCGTGCGCATTTACTGGGAAGGCAAAAAGATTTAAACAGAAAAACGGCGTCCGGAGTGCTCCGGACGCCGTTTTGTTGATGCACAGCAATCAGATTCTTACTTTTACGTCAGAAATAATATAGGTGGTAAGCGTGCGCGTTTTGGTTTCAAAGGTTTCGTCGTCATCATTATAGGTAAAGTTTTTTGTGGAGTTCACAAGCACGCCTTTGGAGTTGAGCGAATAAATATAGACATCCTCGGGATCGACATCTTCATCAAACGGATTATTCAGCGCGAGCGTCGCGCGGCTGGACGCATCAATGGTTGCGGGTGAAAACACACGGATGACCGCGTCGGTATTTCTGAATTTGGCAAGCAGCGCGGCGGGCCATTTCGTGGATAATTTCGCGTAGAATTTATCCGGGTCATTATTCGCTTTGAAAGTCAGTGTTGCAAAGGTATCGCTGCTCTCAAACACGATTTCATTGTTGGAATTGGAGTCCGGCTTCACAACAACGCCTTTTGCTCCAACCGTAATGGAGGTGTCGCCGCTGTCGCTGGCGTTCGCCATATAGAAGCTGATCTTCAGGTTCAGCTTATCGTTGGGATTGATTTTATTTTCTCCCACAGCGGTGTTGCCAAAGAACATAGAACCACCCGCGTACTGAATCCCTGTGCTGGCGTTTGCTTTTCTGGCGGTAAACGAGGCGGTCAGCTCCACCTTAAACTCATCCATGGAGGTGGTATCCTTGAGGCTGATTTCCAGATAGGTGTTGCGGGCATTCGCCGCATAGGTCTTATAGGTTGCGGGGTCTGCTGTAATCGCCGCCGCACCAGCTGGAACATAGTAGTTGGTGCCGGTGCCGGAGAGCAGCTTCTTTTCCACCAGTTTGATTGAATTGATATACTTGCCGTTTGTGGTTTTGCGCACAGACAGCTTAAACGCCTTGGAATCGTTCAGATATTTCGCGGCATCCGGGGGAAGCAGATAGTAAATTTTTTGGTTGGGCGCGATGGAATCTCCGGCTGCTGCGACCTGTTTTCCGTTTTCATTAATCGGTAACCCGGTCAGCGCGGTAATGTTGCTGGTTTTGGTGTTGACAGCGGCGGCAAACGCAGTCACCTGGACGCCAAGCGCCAAAACTGCTGCCATAGCCACGGCAATTAGTTTTTTCATTAGTTGTACTCCCTTTCCTGAATTCTTCATTTTATAAGTGTCTAAAAATTGGAAGTTTGTTTCACTTTCATTATACATATTTTCATAAGAAAATAAAACTCCATTTTCTCATATGCGCAACAAAAGTTTGACTGCGCCTATTTTTTTCAGTATACTATCCCATATATGCGTAATTTGAAATGGGAGAGAACTGTCATGAAAATTGCTTTTTCCACACTTGGCTGTCCGGATTTCGCCTGGAGAGATATTTACGCCATGGCAAAGGACCTTGGCTTTAACGGTATAGAAGTCCGGGGGATCGGAAACTGGCTTCATGCTTATGACGCGCCGCCTTTTTCCGCCGCTCATCTTCCCGAAACGATTGAAAAACTCGCTTCCCTGCGGCTGGAAATCCCCTGCCTGTCCACCGGCTGCTGTCTGAACGACACCGCGCACACCGAAGAAAATTATCAGGAAATTATCCAACATATTCAGCTGGCTGCGCAGCTTGGAACTCCGTTTGTCCGTATCCTGGCGGACTGCAGTCCGGAACCGGGCGGCGAGGTTGATCTTGCGGCGGTTGTCCGCGAACTGTCCCGCTGCATCCCGCTGGCGGAGGAAAAAGGCGTCACGCTGCTGGTGGAAACCAACGGCATCTTTTGTGATACAGCGCGCCTGCGCGACCTGCTCAATGAAGTCGCCAGCGATTCGGTCGCGGCGTTGTGGGATCTGCATCATCCTTACCGCTTTGCACAGGAAAAGCCGGGCCAGACCATCCAGAATCTGGGTGCTTACATTAAATATGTTCACATTAAGGATTCAGTGGAAACCGAAAAAGGCATCGAATACCGCATGCTCGGCGAGGGCGATCTTCCGATTGAAGAGATGATGCAGGCGCTGCGCTCCATCGATTACAGCGGTTATGTTTCGCTGGAGTGGGTCAAGCGCTGGGCCAAAGATCTTCAGGACGCCGGTATCGTATTCCCCCATTTTGTCAACTATATGGAGCGCTTCGCGGGCGAAGGGACGCTCAGCCGAAAGCTGTTTTCCAACGCGGCCAATACCGGAAGTTATATCTGGGAAAAGGACAGCCTGATTGATCTGACCTTCAGTCAGCTGCTGGACCGTGTGGTCGAGGAATTCCCACACCAGGATGCGTTCCGTTATACGCAGCTTGATTATACCCGAACCTACTTTGAATTCAGAAATGATGTCGATACCTTTGCCCGCGCGCTGATCGCGATGGGCGTGAAGCAGGGCGACCATGTGGCGATCTGGGCGACCAATGTCCCGCAATGGTACATCACATTCTGGGCCGCCACAAAGATCGGCGCGGTGCTTGTCACCGTCAACACTGCCTACAAAATCCATGAGGCGGAATATCTGCTGCGCCAGTCAGACACCCACACGCTGGTGATGGTGGACGGATTCAAGGATTCCGACTATGTGGGTATCATACGGGAGCTCTGCCCGGAACTGGAAACTGCCGAGGCCGGCAAGCCCCTGCATTTGAAGCGGCTGCCGTTCCTGCGCAACATCATTACCGTGGAATCCCGTCAGCAGGGCTGCCTTACCTGGGATGGCGCGATGGCAATGTCCGAAAATGTTCCGGTTGAGGCGGTGTATATGCGCGCCGCGCTTGTAAGCCGGCACGACGTCTGCAACATGCAGTATACCTCCGGCACCACCGGTTTCCCCAAGGGTGTCATGCTCACCCACTACAACATCATCAACAACGGCAAAAACATCGGCGACTGCATGGATTTGTCGACCGCCGACCGCATTATGATTCATGTGCCGATGTTCCATTGCTTCGGCATGGTGCTCGCGATGACTGCGTCGGTGACGCACGGCGTTACCATGTGCCCGATGCCTTATTTCTCTCCCCGCAAATCGCTCGATTGTATCAACCGCGAAAAGATCACCTGTTTCCACGGCGTGCCCACCATGTTCATTGCCATGCTGGAGCACGAGGACTTCGCAAAAACAGATTTTTCCCAGATGCGCACCGGTATTATGGCGGGAAGCCCCTGCCCAGTCAAGGTGATGCAGGACGTGGTCGACAAAATGCACATGACCCAGATTTCCATTGTATACGGGCAGACCGAGTCTTCACCCGGCTGCACACAGAGCCGTGTGGATGACCCGCTTGAGGTGCGCGTGGGCACAGTAGGGCGCGCGCTGCCGGGCGTCCAGTGCAAAATTGTCGACCCTGCCACTGGCGAGGATCTTCCGGACAACGTGGACGGTGAATTTGTCGCCAGAGGGTACAATATCATGAAGGGCTACTACAAAATGCCCGAGGCAACCGCCGCCGCGATTGACGAGCAGGGCTGGCTGCATACCGGTGACCTTGCGCGCCGCACACCGGAGGGAAATTATAAAATCACCGGCCGCATGAAGGATATGATCATCCGCGGCGGCGAAAACATCTACCCCAAGGAAATTGAGGACTTCATCTATACCCACCCCAAGGTGAAGGATGTGCAGGTTATCGGTGTTCCCGACCAGCAGTATGGGGAAGAGATTATGGCTTGCGTGATTCCGAAAGAAAACGCGGAGTTGACCGAACAGGAACTGCACGAATTCATTGTCACCCACATTGCCAAACATAAAACGCCGCGCTATATCTCCTTTGTCGACAGTTTCCCGATGAATGCGGCTGGCAAAATTCTGAAATATAAGATGCGCGAGCAGGCAATTGAACGGCTGAATCTGCAGGCTGCCGACAGCATCGTCACTGCCTGACAAACTGGCCCGGTCCGCTGTCGTTGAGACAGCTGCGCATCACATATGCCGTGCCGTTTGTACACGGGGTGAGAAAGTGGGGAGTGTTTTTTGGAAGATTTCCGTTTGAATGAAATGCCGCTTTCAGAAAAGGCAAAAATCCAAATCCGCAAATATATCAATACCATGGATTTTGGGCATAGCAATAAGCTTCCAAGTGAAGAAATTTTTGCAGATATCATCGGGGTGAGCCGCATTACCATCCGAAGCGCGCTTAACGATCTGGCCTCCGAAGGGGTCATCTTTCGCAGACAGGGCAAAGGGACCTTTGTCAATGTGGACTCGCTGAGCATCAAGGTGAAGTTCAATCCGATTTCCGAATTCACCACCATGATCCGGAACAGCGGATATACCCCGAGCGTCCGTCTGCTGGACATGAAAATTATCCCGCGCGACAAGGAAATTGCCGAAAGCCTGCTGCTGGAAGAAGGCGACGAGCTTGTGGTTGCAGAGAAAATGTTTCTTGCTGACCAGAAGATGTGTGCATTCTGCGCGGATTATTTTTCTCTCGCTTCTGTCGGCGGAAAGCAGAACCTTTCCGAAATCGGACGTTTTGAAAACTCCATTTTTGCCTACATGTTTTATCAGTCCGCCCGTAAAATTGTCTGGGACAAGGTAGAAATCAGTGCGGAAATCGGCAAGCGCATCCCGAATTTGAAGAACTATGTCAGCATTCAGGAACTCGGCGAAAAGGCTTTCCTCTACCTGAAGGGCGTCAATTACGACACCAACGACAAACCTGCTATGTATGCGCAGGAGTACATCGACCCGGATATCATCAAGTTCAGCATGATCCGGCAGCGCGATATTCACTACTGAATTATAAACAGACAGCGGCCCGGTATTCGAAAACGAATACCGGGCCGCTTGTTATTTTGTTATAAGTTTGGCTGAATGGTAATCGTTGTGCGCTCCGATTTTGCGGAAATTCCCGCTTCGTTTGGTGTCACATAGGCACTTTCAGCAACAAATTCGCCGGGGAGCACACAGCTTGCATAATACGTCAAGGTGAAGACATTCGGGGTTTCCGCTTCTCCACCGCCCATCACACTTGGGTTCTCCTCCGCGTAAGCGTCCCCGTCGCCGATATCCGTCGCAGATCCCGGCAGTTTGGAGTTATCCCGATAAGCATAGCCGCGCACCGTCTGTCCGTCGTTTTCCATGCTGCTCCAGCCCCAGTCGTACCATGGGGAGCTCATATTGGAGGCGGGCAGATAACGCATGCCGGACGGGATAAAGTCCGTAATCTGATAGCAGCCGGACGGAGCGTTGTCCGAGAAGGTCACTTTTAGGTCCACACGAACCTTGCCGCTGGTTTTAAACTCTCCGTCTACCGGCGTATAGGTCTTGGAGATGGTCAGCTTGCTGGTAGGCGGAACATCCAGATCACCCGCATAAACGGTATGACGCACTGCTGCAAAAAGGCTGCCCGAAAGAACTTTGAATTGCGTGTTCCTGAATGTTTCGGCGCTCAGGCTGAGCACTTTAACCCCTTTGCTATCGAGTGTTTCCTCTTTCGTTTCGCCGTTAATGACATAACTGAACTTTCCGGTTTTTTCTCCCTCCGGTAGCGTAAACTTCTCCAGATAGGTCAGCATTTCGAGATTCGTAAGTGTCGTATAGCTGGCGGAACGGTCATTATCCTGCGCGTTCAGATCGTTCATCAGCGCGTCGGCATCTGGGTTGCTGATAATGGAGGTCAGCATCAGCGCCGCCGCGGTATTTTCCAGCCGTTCGTCATTGGTCGCGCCGGTCAAATATTTAAGATTGGTTTCTGTCACAACCGCGTCAGACTCCTTGAGCGCGCTGTAAATCGCCTCCGCGCTGGTAAAGTCGCCCAGCTGCGCCAGGCCGCTGCCCAGATAAAGTTTCTGCGCCGTTGTAAGGTCCGCATTTTCTTTGAGCATTCTGGTGATATCCAGCAGAACAGGGGATTTCGCGGCCGCAAGACCGGTATAAGCCATCACACGGTCATTGGGGGTAGATGCCGCGTCAGCCAACACGCTTTTCAGGTAAGCAACCGCATGCCACTTGTTAATCAGCTCCGGCGCGGCAATAAGCATCTTCGCGGTTACCGATGCGTCACTTTCGCCAATCGGCAGCAGCTTCACGCCGCTTTCCCCGTCCATTTCCTGAATCGTATCCAGACGGGCATCCTTGCGAACGATGATCTGCTCCTCTTCCGGCAGAAGCTCATTATATAGCACCTGTGCGCGGTATGCGGCGGCAAGCACCTCCGTGCGGGCGCCGCTCTGACCGCTCAAACGCTGAATGCCATCCATAAACGCGGCCATCCGTTTGTCATAGATGCTCAGCTTGACAGGATAAGTCACGCTGGATAGCGTCTGCAGCTGGTCGAGATGAATTGTGTCAATCTGGGAAACGGTCATTTCCTGTTTCACCACAGAGAACGGTATCTGAACAGCGTCGCTGTTTTCACCGCATTTTCCTTCCAGACGCAGGGTATAAGCGCCCTCGTCATACTTGCCAAGGTTGAACGCCGTGCGTTCGCCCGCCTTGCCGGACGCGGTCTTCTGGTCAATCTGCTTGCTGTCCGCATCAAAAACAGTCGCCGTATAGTCCACAGATTCCTCTGTTTTAATTGCGGTGCCCACGCCGCCTAAGGAAAACACCACATCATCTCCGACAAGATAGGTGTCGGTGAAGAGAGGACGCAGATAAAACGGCAATGTCGCAACGGCATTTGCTGTGGTATCCCCCGCTTTAAGGTCTTGCGTAACTCCTGCCGCGGTAATCCGCCAGGAGGTCACGTTATCAGGCAGCGTGAGTTCCACCTCAGCCTTTCCGCTTTCATCCACCGCCACGGTTTGGAACAGTGCGGTATCCACAAAATCTTCCCGCAGCGGGTCGCTGTCTCCTCCGCCGCCGCCCTTTCCTCCTGTGGCGATGCTGTCCCTTTCGAGATTGTATTCTTTATAGGAGACAGACCGAACCAGATTGGGATAAAAAACGCTCTGGTAAATCTGGCCCGCCAGATCCACCGTTTGCTGCGCAAGCTGGAACACCGCCTCATCCACAACTCCTATGCAGACGCTGGCGGCCGCAGGCTTTCCGGTTGTCTTGTCTGTCACAGAAATCATAATCTTTGCCTTTTCTCCGGGACGGTAGCTGCTCTGCTCCGCTTTTGCTTCAATATTAAGCATTTTTTCATCATAATTATAAGAAACGTCATAATCATTGATCCGATAGACATGCCGCCCGTCAAAATAGGCGCCTGTAAAGCGGACATTCGGCAGGAATTCCTCCGACATTGTGAAGGTGAGCGCATCCTCCCGGGTGACCGTGTTTCTCAGCACTTTACTTTGTACCGCGCTGCACAGCATGCTCCCTTTGTTTTCCACCTTCACGCCATTTTTATAAAGCCCCAGCACAATCGGCTCATCCATCGCGGCGCGGTCGAAGCTTCTGCTCCTCATAAAATCAAGTTCTGTATGTTCGCCACCGGCGGATTCGTCGACAAACGCATAAGAACTGATCTGCTGGAATTCCTCCGGCAGGCTGTACAGCCTGCCCGGATAAGATTTGGCGCTCACGTGTCCCACGATTCCGCCGCTGAACTGCGCTTCATACCAGTAGAACACGTTTACATCATTCGCATAGGGCACATCGTTAAAGACGGCTTTTCCGCCGGAAGTATAGCCGTTGAGCACCCGTTCGACCGATTCCCTTGATTCCGTCTTATAGCGCTGAACCGTTTTCTTGTTGACAGAATCGTAAAAGCTGCCAATCGGGGTCTGAATAAACTCTGTCTTATGTATCAGCACCGCAACCGGGAGATCGACCGGCGCGCCTTTGAGCTGTTCAAATTCGGACGGAACGACCATCGGCCGGACGATTCCTCCTGCCTGCCCTACTTTAGATCCCTCCAGCTGCGCGGTTTCCACGGTCAGGGTTTTTCCGTCCTTGCCGGCCGTCACCTGCGCCGCCACCTTGGATGGCAGCGCATAGAAGGAGCCGGAAGTGTTGATGAAAACATCTTCCTCCTGCGCGTTGCTCACAGTATAGTAGATATTCTGCGGAGACCAGCCGTACATGCCGCTTTGGTCTCGGTTCACAGATGTGTCCAACATGCCGCTGACCGTCGCTTTTCCGGAGGCGTCAAGCGTAATCACCTTGCTCTCCCCGGATGCCCCGAACGTCATTCCGTATCCGCTCAGGCGCAGTTTCCCTCCAGCAACCGGCGTTCCGTCAAAGAAGTTTGCTGAAACCTCAAATCGGACGGTTTCGTTATAGTAATAAACGTTTTTATCGGTTTTCACCTCAATCACGTAGGCGGGCTTCTCATAATCCCTGATTTCAAAGCCTTTTGAAGTGTAGGTTTCGTCCTTGCCATCTGTGATTGTGAAGCTGTACCAGTCTTTTCTGACGCCGGTAATCTTCATTTCTCCCGAGAAGGTTCCGTCTGCTCCGACACTGACTTTCATCTGATACAGCCCGGAACCCAATGACGCATAAACAACTTGCGGCATTGTGTTGGTTACTGTGCGCGGCTTCACCGTTCCCCAGAAGCGGATGGTGTCGTTCGGCTGATAAATTTCGCGGTCGGTATAGAGCGCAGTGTAATACTGCTGATTGAGCGGGGTTTTCTCTTCTTCTTTTGAGAGAGAAAGTTCCTCCACATAGGCGGGCTTCCCGTCCCGCAGAACCTGAAGCTGGGCGTTCTCCACTTCGCCGGTAAGAAGGCGCACGGTGCCGTCCTCCTGCGTGGTCGCCTCCAGCTTATTCCCTGTTTTTTTGTCAATCAGGTTGATTGTTAAGCCCGAAAGCGCGCCGCCCGACGACGGGTCATTCACCCAGACCAGCGTATCGCCGTTTACAGACTGGGTGTAGACCGACAGATTGCGAATCTGAACCAGTTTCTGCACGAACTGGTCTGCCCCCTCGGCATCTTTGCCGGAAATAGCGACAATGTAATAGCCCTCTTCTATGTTATCGGGCAGAACCGCATAGGAGGAAGTCCATGTTTCCTCGCCCTGATGCAGCAGCTCGCCGTGGTAATTTACAACCTCCTGAAGTCCGCTTGTATCCACGATATAATCGCTGAGCACACCGTAGCGCTCCGCATAGAATTTATCCCGTTCGTTGAGCACTTTGATATATGTATCCGCATCAGGGAATTGATACATCTTTACATCGAATTCCACCCCTGTCACGTCGCTGCCGGAAGTGACCTCCACCGCCAATGTATCGCCGGGGAGGAAGGTTTCCGAAAACTCGCCCGCAAGGCGCAGTCTGGTATAATCCCATTTGTCCCGCTCCGGGCTGGAGGTTTCAAAGGAAAAAGTATAGTCTTCCCGCAGAGCGGTTCCGTTCGGAGCGGGCAGCCCGGCTTTCAATGTTGCACGGTAGATGCTGTTCTCCGCCAGCGGCGCAGACGGAATAAAGGTTACCGTGTAATCATTTGTTTCAAAGGTCCCCGCCACAGCGGGAAGAATTTCAAAGTAGTCCTCAATATTGACACCTGCCGCGTTGAATGTGAATTCTATGCCGGTTTTCGGATCCACATAGGTGCTTTCATCAGCCGGATAAACGCTGTTAACAAGCAGATCGCTTTTGGTCTGAAACGCGAAGGACTGCACCACATTTTTAGTCTCATTGAGCACGCGGAAGGTGTAGACCGTATTGACCTTCAGCGGTTCGGAAGGCTTCAGCGTCCAGTTTTTGCCTGAACCTTCCACCGCAAACTTCAGTTCGGGTTCCACGCTGAGCATCGCGGTCAGCTGTTCTTTTTTTACACGGTAGCCGCTGGTCAGCTGGAAAGCGCTGTCCGGTTCTACACCCTGTTCCGTCTGTGAGACAGCCGTCATCGAAATTGATGCCGGCAGTTCGTCCCCCACCGGGCGGGACAGCAATGTGGCTGCCCCTGCCGTTGCAAGAAAGACCACAGCCACGATGGCAAGGATCAGGCTGTTTGTTGTTGTACGTTTCATTGGGTTCCCTCCATATGATCATCACATTCATCTATCATAATGTTCTGTACACTATAAGTGGCGGCAAAGAGAAAAATTCCTGCGTAAACAGTATAACATATTTCGACAGAAAAAAAGACGCTTTTCCTCACCCATTTTCTCTCCTTTGCACCCGCAAAGTTGTGCACTTAATGTCCATATTTATGAAGTAATCGTCTATATTCAGTAAATATCACGAATTTACAAATTGGTCACTTAAGTGCGTTGAATTTACCCGAAATTTAAGGTATAGTATACGAAATTATTATTAACTGGAGGGTATTCGATGTATCGAAAACTATCAGGTTTTCTTCTTTCTTTGGTCTGTGCCTTCGGGATGGCAACCACTGTATCCGCCGCATCCGAGCCGACCGTCAAGACAGAATCGACCGCCTCGGCGATCACTAAGATTTATGACTATCAGCCTCTGGCGTCGGGCAAAAGCGGACCGGTTTCCTCTGACGCACTTGTTTGCACCGTTACAGAACGGATTTATGACGCAAAGGGTAATTTTTATCTGCTGGAGGACAGCTCCCCTCTGCATGATTCCAGTCTGTTTAGCCGCCGCACAAAAGCAACGGTAGGCGTAGACGTGATACGCTCAATTACACCGGTTGCCGATCCGGACGGGAATACGCGTTCCGCATTTCGCATTGCGTTAACCAAGGAGTATTCTGGTCAGCAGGCGGTGCTTGCGTTTACAAGCACCTATACAGCCAAAGAGGATACTGTTTTAACCGTGAAGTCTGTTCGAGGCAACCAATCAGTGAGCCTTCTTATTAAAAAGGACGCCGAAATCGCTTCTAACTGCAAGCTGGTTCTGAACGCCGACACAATTGCAGTTACAAATTATACCGAAGCGCATCTGAAAACGAGATTGAAGCAATAATAGCGGCCTGCAATCAATTTATACAGACGGGTGACCGTTTGTATAAGCGTAAAGCGGGAATCGTCTTTCCGCTTTCCTACACTTCCTCCTAATCAGTGCGATGAAAGTTTAATTTATGGTTTTCATTTACAAATTAAGTCAATATTGTAAAATTATACCAAATATTGACTTTCTTAGGAAATTTTCATACAATACTAATAAGGAAGTGATGAAATGCAGCAAGAAGACCAGTCTTCTATTCTCATTGAACTAATGGAACTGATCCCCCATCTTTATCGGCAGCTGTACCAGTCTGTTCAAAGTCCTGAGGTATCCTCTTTGCCCGCCACCCAGCTTCGTGCCCTGTTTATTCTGACCAGAAATGGCACACAGAGTATGTCCGCTTTGGCTGAGGCTCTTTCAATCCCTCGTCAGCAGCTCACTAAAGTGGTGCATGCATTGGTTGAAAAACGCCTTGTCCGGCGTAAAATAAATCCTGCCAACCGCAGAATGATTATGATCGAGGTTTCCACCAAGGGCGAAGGGCTGATGCATGCGATAATCGAGGGCGATACCGCGCAATACCAGGCTTATTTTGAAGCCCTGACGCCTGCGCAAAAACAGACTTTACAGGACGCCATGAAAATTGTGCGCAGTGTATTGATTCCTGCTTATTCAGAATAGGATTCGTCCTAAATTGCTACATATTGAAATAGAAACAGAGACTGGTGCCGGTTTTGGCAACAGTCTCTGTTTTTTTATCCGCATGATTTGCTATTGCCTTCCTGCCGTTATGCTAATAGGAATCTCCTGCATTCTGTCTGCGCAGCCTGCTCAAATAACGGTAGATACTGGCTGCGGAACTGTGCAGTTCTTTTGCGACATACCCAACCGCTCCCTTGAGCAGAAATACACCCTTCTCATCCAGCAGTTTTACAATCCGCAATTTCTCTTCCTGCGTCAGCCGGTCGATCGGCACACCGTTCTCCAGCACGACCTCTTGAATGGTGCTGTCGGTAATTGCCGCAATCGAATTAGGATATTGCTCCTGTTCCTCGCCGTGCAGCTTATCCGATTCCAGCAGATCGCCGCGCACAACAATGTTCTGCTCCACAAACGCGTCGGGATGGCATAGCTGAAACAGTTTGGTGCTCAGCTCCTGAAAATGGCTGTCGTCAAAATTGATGCAAAGCAGCCCCACAAGCCTCCCCGCGTCGTCCTTAACATACATGGTGGAGGAGCGGAGCACCTTATTCCCATTTGTAACCCCGCTGTAATTGATTTTAAAATCTTCATTCAAATAACTTTTGTCGGCAATCGCTCTCAACGCCATACTGGTCAGCGGTGCGCCAACTGTGCGACCGCTGATATTTCCGTTTGCAATTGCGACAATAGAATTGGTTTTTTCACTGATATCATGCAGCGCAATCTCATAGTCCGGGCCGAGCACCAGTGCCAAAAATTGCACAAGTTTGGTATATTGCTTTAAGAGAACTCTATTCATGGCTCACCATCCAAATTTAATAGAAAATTCCGCCGGGGATGCCCGGCTTTTTCTTTATCATAACACAAGATTCCAACAGGGGCAATCAATAAATTATCAGCGTGATAATTTATAAGAATAATTACTGCATTTTTCGCATATTTTTTTATTGATTCAACATTATATTATTAATATAATAAAAAATTATTTAAATTACTGATCAAATTTACATAATTTAAATAGATTGTGTATAAGTTTAGGCATAATTTTATAATTATTTCTTGACAATATTTTATTTTGGTGATAATCTTATTGCAGATGAGACAGTCAGCGCGCGACATTCTCACAGCACGCAACCCCTTTTAAATATGCCATGAATACTGTCCGCTAGTCGAAATGATGACCGGGGTATTCAACTAAGGAGGAAATGTATCATGGCAATCAAATATACCCCTGAACCGTTCCGTATTAAAATGGTGGAAACCATTAAAATGACCACCCGCGAGGAGCGGGAGCAGAAAATTGCGGCGGCACATTACAACCTGTTCAACCTGAAAGGTGAAGATGTTTACATCGATTTGCTGACCGACTCCGGCACCAACGCCATGAGTCAGGAGCAATGGGCGGGCGTTATGCGCGGCGACGAAGCATACGCCGGCGCTACCAGCTATTTTAAACTGGTGGAGACTGCTCAGGAAATCTTCGGTTATGAATACATACAGCCAGTCCATCAGGGCCGTGCAGCCGAAAAAGTGCTCTTCCCGTCCTTTTTGCACAAGGGGCAGTTTGCAATTTCCAACATGTTCTTTGATACCACCCGCGCTCATGTGGAGCTTGCAGGCGCACGCGCAATTGACTGCGTAGTGGAAGAAGCCAAAGACCCCTCCAAGCGGTGCAAATTCAAAGGCAATATGGACGTCGCGAAACTGGAACAGCTGATTCAGGAACATGGCGCTGAAAACGTCGGCCTGGTGGTTATGACAATCACCAACAATTCCGCGGGCGGCCAGCCGGTTTCCATGCAGAATATGAAAGAAGTTTCCGAAGTCTGCAAAAAGTATGGCATCCCTCTAGATATTGACGCCGCGCGCTATGCGGAAAACGCATACTTCGTCAAGCGCGATGAAGAGTCCTGCAAAGAGATGTCCATTATGGAAATCATCCACAAGATGTTTTCTTATGCGGACATGTTTACAATGTCGGCGAAAAAAGATACAATTGTCAACATGGGCGGCCTGATCGGCATTAAAGACCAGACAAAAAATGCCGACCTGATTATGAAGATCAAAGCAAACTGCATCAGCTTTGAAGGCTTTATTACTTACGGCGGCCTTTCCGGACGCGACCTCGAAGCGCTTGCGATCGGCCTGCGCGAAGGGCTCGACGAAAACTATCTGAAATACCGCATCGGTCAGATGGAATATCTCGCCGCCCTGCTCGATGATGCCGGCATCGCTTATCAGTCCCCGGTGGGCGGACACGGCGTATTTGTAGACGCGAAAGCAATGTTCCCCCAGATTCCTTATTATGAGTTCCCCGGACAGGTGCTCGGAATCGAGCTTTATAAAGAAGCCGGAATTCGCGCCTGTGATATCGGCTCTTATATGCTCGGCAATGATCCCGATACCGGCAAACAGCTCCATGCGGACTTTGAGTTTACCCGCCTGGCAATCCCCCGCCGCGTTTACACGCAGGCGCACATTAACATTATGGCGGACGCTCTGATAGCCATTCAGAAACGAGCGCATGAAATTAAGCACGGCTATAAAATCACCTGGGAACCTCCGATTTTGCGCCACTTCCAAGCGTCCCTTGCTCCAATAGAAGAATAATCCCCGCACAGAAAACAGGAACGATTCTGCGCCCCAAATGCTGCATTGAGCTGAACAAGTCCATCGCACATTTGGGGCGCAGTGTGTTTGACGTATGAGTTTTGATGAGAGGTGAATTGATATGGCAAAAATAGACCAAAGCAAGAATCCCGATGTCAAATTGCGCGACACATTTTCCACCAAATGGGGCTTCATTCTCGCTTGTATCGGTTCCGCAGTTGGTATGGGCAATGTCTGGCTGTTTCCCTATCGTGTAGGTCAGTTCGGCGGCGCCGCTTTCCTGATTCCATACTTTCTCTTCGTGATTATCATCGGCTTCACCGGCGTTGTCGGCGAAATGTCATTTGGCCGCGCAATGCGCACAGGTCCCTTAGGAGCCTTCCGCAAAGCGTTTGAGCACAGCGGCAGAAACGGCAAAATTGGCGAAGCAATCGGCGCGATCCCTGTTCTGGGTTCCCTGGCGCTCGCCATCGGTTATTCTGTGGTAATTGGATGGATTATCCGGTTTCTGGTCGGTTCTATTACCGGCTCCGCGTTCAATAATGCCGACAGCGGTGCTTATTTCGGTTCGATTGCCGGTTCGTTCGATAGCATCGGCTGGCAGCTGGTTGGATTGGCACTGTGCTTTATTGTCATGGTTGCCGGTGTCTCCTCCGGAATTGAAAAAATCAACAAGGTTATGATGCCGCTGTTTTTCCTGATGTTTATCATTCTCGGCATCCGCGTTGCCACTCTGCCCGGCGCTATTGAAGGATACCGCTTCATGTTTGTTCCTAAATGGGATGCCCTCGCGCAGCCGAAAACATGGGTGTTTGCGCTCGGTCAGGCCTTCTTCTCGCTGTCGCTTGCGGGCAACGGAACCCTCGTTTACGGTTCCTATTTAAAGGATTCGGAGGATGTGATCGGCAGCGCGAAAAACGTGGCTTTGTTTGATACACTCGCCGCAATGCTGGCCGCCCTTGTCATTCTCCCTGCTGTCTTTGTCTACAATCTGGATCCGGCGTCCGGTCCTCCGCTGATGTTTATTACAATGCCGGAAGTATTCAAGCAAATGCCAATGGGCTATCTGTTCATGATTATTTTCTTCCTGGCAGTCCTGTTTGCGGGGCTTACTTCTTTGGTGAACCTGTTTGAAGCGCCCATCGAAACTCTGCAGGCGAAATTCGGATTTTCACGTGGCAAAGCCGTTCTGTCAATTGCAGCCATCTCCGCAGTGATCGGCGTCTGCATTGAAGGAATTGTCGGAGGCTGGATGGATGTGGTTTCCATTTATGTCTGCCCGCTCGGAGCGCTGCTTGCTGGAATCCTGTTTTTCTGGATCTGTGGTCCCAAATTTGCACGGGAAGCCGTCCAAAAGGGCCGCCAAAAACCAATTGGCGCCTGGTTTGAACCGATGAGCAGGTTTGTGTTCTGCGGTCTTACCCTCGCAGTATTTGTACTTGGGATCTTTTACGGTGGAATCGGTTAATACATAAAAAATAAACCCCGGAATTCTTTGGAATTCCGGGGTTTATTAACTTCCGCATTTTTCTAATTTTTTATTCTCATACATCTTTTTATCCGCAAGATCAAACAGCTCGTCAAAACCCATCAGGCCATCCACACCTGTTTTTTCCATTCCGATTGCAATATCAATTTTTGGAATATGGCGCTCATTATAATGTTCCACACCATTCAGAATTTGCTGATAAATCCGGTCCGCCCGCTCCCCCGTCGTATTGCACAGCAGCACCAGGAATTCATCTCCCCCTATGCGGTAGACTTCTTCCAATCCGGGAAGCACCCTTCTCAGTACCGACGCGCCCGCCTGAATCAGCTTATCCCCCACAAGGTGACCCAAACGGTCATTGGTCTGTTTGAGATTATTCAAATCCAAACAAATGCAGGCAGCGGGGCAGCGGCTTTCCCAATCCTTTTCCAGATCAAGCTTTCTTTCCTCGAAAGCAGTCCGGTTTTTCAGACCCGTCATCGTGTCTATGTAAGCCAGCCGATAATACAGCTGCTGTACCTCTAATTGGCTGCTTTTTAAGTCCAGCTGTGTCCGAAGCAGTCTCTCATCCTTACGAAAATCGTTTGCCAGTTTCAACTGCTTAATAAACTGGGCCATAACCACATATACAACCAGCACGATCGCGCAAAAGAACAGAACAATTGGAATATATACCGGCCGCTCAGAAAGCGGCGTCGGGTAATCCGAAAGCAGGTAAAGCATGATGTAAAAAAATGCTGATGTGAAGGCTGGGGCTGTCCATCCTGTCCCTAACGAACGCTGTATACACAGATAGGGGTCTCTGATACGGAATACCAGAACGTAAAGCAGCGCATGACCTGCCACCATACTAAATGCATACAACAGGAACACGCCTGTCGCTGCAAAAGCCGCCTGCGATATAAAATATATAATCAGCGCAAAGATGTCAACCGTACAAAAAGTAAAGAGGAACGGCCACCATCCATTTTTCGACAGTGCCCTCATGATCAGAAGTGACGGCAGGGTCATGGTAATCGCAGACGCTACGGCATCAGGAATGCTCGACATCATTGCATAGCCAAAGAAAGCCGAGAGCATCATACAGCCCGCAATTCCGGCTGCAAGTGATCTGCGCATATTATATCTCAAATCGATCAGCAGAAGATACAGAATGACGGAGCTGAGGCAGGCGGCAATGTCTACAATGGTCTCAGGCATTTCGGCAACCTTCTTTACCAAATGATGTTAATTCATTATATCACACGGGATGCAAGAAAACCACGATATTTAGACAGATTCTCCCTTTTAATCGGCCGCTGATTTCGCAGACATAGAATCATCATAAAAGGAACAGCAGTTTTTACCGGTACGTTTTACATAGTAAAGTGCTTCATCCGCTTTTTGATAAAGCTGTTCAAAGGTGGACCCATGATCAGGGGCAAACGCAATTCCGATACTGGAGGAAATCGTGCGATCCGAATTTTCCTCCAAATGAATTTTGCGCATCGCTTCAACAAGCTCCTTCGCTTTTGCAACAATGTGCTCCTTTGACCGAGCCCCTTTCATAAAGACTGCAAATTCATCTCCGCCTAAACGCGCCATACAGTCTGTGGCACGGAAAACTTCTCTGATTGTTGCTGAAACCTGTTTCAACAAGTTGTCACCGAATAAATGCCCACAGTTATCATTGACCCCTTTAAAATTATCCAAGTCAATAATGAGAAAACCATGGCCGCCGTGGCTGAGTTCCTCAGTTTTCAAAAAGTCGGTAATCAGCCTCTCTGCGGCGGCGCGGTTATAAAGCCCCGTTAGTGGGTCCCGCTCTGACTGGTATTTCAGCGCAAGCTCCTTGCGCTTCTGTTCATCAATATCCCTAATGTAAGAGAACGCCTTAATATCGCCGGTTTCAGGGTCCTTAAGAAGATTAACCCGATTGGCTACCCAGAGCTTTTTCCCGTTTTCATCTAGACTGCGATATTCAAAAACCATGGAATTTTCCTTGTTCTGATAACAGCGCAGCAGGTTGTTTAAGCTGAAATTCTGCAAAACCAATTCCTGTTCTTTTGAGTAAACACACTGTGCCACAACTACGGGAAGCGCTTCAGAAAACCTTTGGGGCAGCTGCAGCTGCCTTTGCTCCGATTTTCCTCCAAACTCAACGGAAAAGCTGTCTTTGGTCACATTGATTTCAAAAATAGTGCGCACATCGGCCAGCATAGCCGCTCGATACTGCTTTTCCTTCACATAGCGCAGTTCTGCCTCCTTGTTTTCCGTCACATCCTCCAGCATACCGATTGCCCGGACAGGCTTTCCAAAATCATTAAAGATGTTTGTGAGCGTCACCCGGTTCCAGGCGGTCTTACCATCCGCCCGCTGCAGCTGGATTAAACAGACGGCCGTTTTTGCGCCTGTCCTGATCTGATTCAGCGCCTCTTTCAGCTCTGCGGCAGATTCCGAATTCAGCGATTTTTCCAAAACATTGATGTCCTCCATTACAGACGGCAGCCCGTATATGGCGCGAGTTTTGGTAACAAACGAAATCCGGTTCTGCGCCAGATCATACTCAAAAATAACATTGGAAGTGTGCGCCATAGAAATTCTGAATCGTTCATTACTCAGCAGAAGCTCCTGCTGAATCTTTTTGAGGCTTGTCACATCCATGCAGACGCAGTAAAAAAACGGGTTTCCCTGTTCGTCCTGCGTCAGAGTGCACTTATCCAGCACCCAGAGCAGTTCCCCCTCCCTTGTCATCAGGCGATATTCCAGTTCGACCACTTCGTCGATTTTCGGGGCCTTTAGCTTTTGCATCACCCTTGGGAGATCCGGGGCATACACTGTTTGATAAAAACTATTTTGAAATTTCTGGGTGATTTCCTCTCTCGAATAGCCGAACATGCGAATAAATCCGTCGCTTAGATAGAGGAACTCGCCCTTCGCATCAGGGCGGCATTTCTGCACTCCGCCGGGAAGTACATTTGTTAGGAAATCAAGCCGCCGGTTCATATGAATGAGTGTATTTCTGGACTTGGTTGTAAAATACACAATCCCCGCAACTAAAAGCAAAAAGCAGACGAAAATGTTTAGAATCAGCGCCGCTCCCATCCGATTGACCGGTTCAATGCTCGTCGCAACGGTTGAAGCGGAAACAATATGAAGCGTATACCAATCGTTCACGCCTACAGGCATATAGCAGGCAGTTTGTTTTTCTCCGTCTAGGTAATATTCGACAAATCCGCCCTTGCCCTCTTTTACGTGATTGGAAAACTCCTGATAGTCTGTCTTACCGTCAAATTGCATCCGGCTGAATGCGTCCCAGACGTTCCCGCGTCGCCCCAAACCCACCGTATTGTGGGAATTGAGCACGATGTTTCCGTTTTGCTGAAAAATCAAGGATGCCAGCTGCCCTCGAAAATTAGCAATTTCGGTGGTTGTATATAAACTCTCCACGTTGTAAAAACCGCACAATATACCTGCGACGGTTCCATTCTGGTAAATTGGCGCATAAGCAATCAATGCGTTTGACATGCCGGTTTCTCCGGCAATCGCTTTTTTAAAAAAGTCGCGCTGCGATAAATCCACAACATTGTTGGGAGCCGCATAACCCTTCCCGTCCGGCAATGCAACCCTAAGCCCGTAGTAGCCACCTGTTTCAGCAAGCTGGCTGAGCAGAGAAAGAGCCTCTTCGGAGCGTAAATCATGAAATCCGGCAAAATTACCGGTCGCGCCCGCAAGATAGCTGGTTGCGTCATGAACCTTCATCCGCACCGCATTTGTGGTCTGAAGCGCGATTTCGTTGAGTTGTTCCTTGCTCTTTTCCTGTGAATATTCTGCCGTCTGCTGTGTAAATCCCCAAAAAGACAGCAAAATCAAGACAAGAACCGCTAACACCCCAAAATATTGTATAAAAAGTACTTTCAAGCCTGCGTTTCGTTGTGAACTGCTTTGTTCCAATGAGATCCCTCCCCGCACAAAAGAAGAAATTGTTTTCAGCCCAATGTACAGAGGTTTTGAATCTCATCATTGCAATCGGCTGCTATGTTATCATCCGTCGATCGTTTAGAGCCCTGACTTGGCGTCACTGGATTTCCCGGTTTTATATGCATTCAATTCGCAGTTTTTCAACCAAACGGCTTATAAAATAAGTCTTGTTAAATTATTCAGTTTTCATCATAAGCGATTCCCCATAAGATGTCAATTTATATTATAACTGCCAAAACCGCCAATTACAATAACTGGCGGCGTTTCAGCAAAAGCGATTGTTTTCTTCCATGTTTATCGAAGATAATTAGACTGGATAAGTAATTTCAAACTCTGCCAGCCAACGATGATACTTGACATCATCCAACATCAGGTCATAAAAATAAATCTGAGGAATCACTTTTACAACCTTTACCACCATTCCTTTTTCAATTTTAGGAGGATGTCCGTGTGTTGTTTGTATTTTAACGAGAGCTCCAATTTGAAAGAAATGGTTTGCGTTCGGATTTACTGATTGAAGTTCAAAACCTGTAAACCATCTGTGCAGCTCCCCGTCCGGTAACTGTACAGCATATAACGCGCCAAGATGCGGCGAAACAACTGTGGCCTCCGTTCCGCTTTCAATTTCCGGCGGGTGGTAAGCCAGAGAGACAACCCTGTCCCCTGCCCGAAACTGCGGACTTACTCGATTGGTCAAAAAAATCACTCCTTTTTACTGACAGCATATGAAGAAAACTTTTTTCCGGTGATTAACAGCAAAAACCGGCCTTGAACAAAGCCGGTTTTCAGATACTGCGATTTCACAGAGCTATTAATTCTATCAGTCCGTCATTTTCAGCTGTCATCCCGATCCAATTTTTCTTCGATCGTATGAATCCGTTTTTGCGTAACCTTATTCAAAACAAAATAGACTAAACAGACCGCTACTGCGGAAGAAAAGAAAGCAACCGCCAGTTCTTTGCTTTCTCAAGGCAGAAAAAAACCGCATGAATTCCATTCATGCGGTAAATCCCAATGGAGCAGGTAACGGGAATCGGACCCGCGTTGTCTGCTTGGGAAGCAGAAGTGTTACCATTGCACCATACCTGCGTAATGTTGGATATTATACACCAAATCGCCGTTTCTGTCAACAGAAACGGCGATTATTTACCAACCTGTTACAGGCAAATTCCCTGATTAATCGTTGAGCAGGCTCAGCGTAATTTCATACTTGGAATCAAGCGCGTTTTTCTCTTTTGCTTGGCTTTTGTATTTGCTGACCGCCGCAGCGGATTTTGTTACCGGCTGCAAGGTACCTGCGCCTGCCACACAGCCGCCAGGACAAGCCATCCCCTCCAGCAAATATCCGCCATATTTTCCCGCCTTTGCAAGCGAAAGCAGCTTTTTACAATCCTGAAGGCCCTGCGCGCAGGCGATTTTTACCTCGCGCTCCGGGTCGATGCGCTGAATGGCGTCCGCCACAGCCTGGGCTACGCCTCCGCTGACAGCAAAACCGCGACCGGCGGCGGTTGCTTCCTCCAGCGGGGCTTCCTCAGCGATTTCGTCAAATTTGACACCCTTGGCCTCAAACATCCCCATCAGTTCCTCAAATGTCAACACAAAGTCCACATCGCTGCGGATGGTACGGCGGCTCGCCTCAAGCTTTTTCGCTGCACACGGACCGATAAATGCGATTTTGCAGTCCCTATGCTCCTTTTTTTGCAGCCGCGCAGTCAATACCATCGGCGTCAGCGCCATAGAGATGTAAGGGGCAAGCTCCGGAAATAGCTTTTTCGCCATGACCGACCATGACGGGCAGCAGGAGGTTGCCATAAACGGCTGGTTTGCGGGCACTTCACGCATAAAGTCCTTGGCTTCCTCGATGGTGCAAAGATCAGCGCCAACCGCCACTTCCACCACACTGTCAAATCCGAGCCTTTTCATGGCGTCGGTGAACTTTTCCGGGGTCATCGCGGGGCCGAACTGCCCGATAAATGCAGGCGCCACAATGGCAATCACGCGGGCATTGTCGCGCATGGCATGAATCAGCTGAAAAATCTGGCCTTTATCTGAAATCGCGCCGAACGGGCAGTTTACCAGGCACATCCCACAGGAGACGCACTTGTCATAGTCAATCGCAGCAATTCCCTGCTCGTCGCTGCGAATTGCGTCCATGCCGCAGGCTTTTGCACAGGGACGTTCCAGTTTCAGGACAGCTCCATAAGGGCAGGCGTCCTTGCAGCGTCCGCACTTTATGCATTTAGCCTGGTCGATGACTGATTTTCCATGGACGATCGAAATGGCGTTTTTAGGACAAACCTCTTTGCAGGGATGCGCAAGGCAGCCCTGACAGGCGTCAGAAACATGAAACTGCTTATCCGGACAGGCGTTGCAGGCAAACTTGATGATATTGACCAGAGGCGGGTCGTAATATTTCTCGTCAATTGCGCTCTCGTCAATGCCCAAGGAGACCGGCGCAAGCTCATCCAGCGGACGAAGCGGCAAACCAATGGCAAGGCGCAAACGCTCGCCGACGATGGCCCGCTCCAAAAAAATAGATTCCCGATAGGTGGCGACCTCTCCGGGCACGATTTTATAGGGCAGCGCCTCTATGCGCGAATAGTCTCCGCCCTCATAAGCAAGCCGCGCCACCTCTGTAAACACTTTTCTTCTAATATCGGTTACGGAAGATCCGATTCCCCTCATGCAATTCCCCTTTTTCTTTCTTTTATTGCTATCCCACAATTTAATTATTTCCGATTCTGCGGTCTTTGTCAATGCGTTTGCAATAATTCACAAAAATAGTGTCATGTTTTCGTCATATTCCATAGTATCCCTGCTGTTTGCTCATAGGATTTATCAGTTCACCCCACGCAACATCTAGAAAAAATGGCAGGAAACCAACTCTTTCATTGGTTTCCTGCCATAAAAACATCATTAAACAATATCGAGATGCAGTTTCCTGTCCGGCGTCGGGAATGCCGCGTCTAACTTTGCGAGGTCCTCCTGATCGAGCGGATGCAGAATAGCTGCGGCATTCTGCTGTATATGTGCGGGTTTTCCCGCCTTGGGAATGGCGATGATGTCCGGCCGGCTCAGCACAAACGAAAGCAGCAACTGCTCAGGTGTGACTTTGTGCTTTTCGGAAATTTCCTGTACGGCGGGATGCTCCAGAAGACCCTGGTGCAGCCTTCCCCCCTGCGCCAGCGGGCAGTACGCCATCACCGGCACTTTGTGTGCACGCATCCACGGCAGCAGGCTGAACTCGATCCCACGGGAACCAAGATGGTATAGCACCTGATTCACCGCGCAGCTCTGCCCGCCCGGCGTCTTCCATAGTTCTTCCATGTCAGCGGTATCAAAGTTGGAAACGCCCCAGCGCTTGATTTTTCCCTGCCGGATTAATTCCTCCATGCAGTCCACCGTTTCTTCCAGCGGCACTCTCCCGCGCCAGTGGAGCAGATAAAGATCCAGCGTCTGCACCTTCATTCTGCGCAGGGAATTTTCACAGCTCTGAAAAATCCTGCGGCGATCCGCATTATGCGGATAAACTTTGGAAACCAGAAACAGTTTCTCTCTGGGTAGAGAGCGGATTGCCTCTCCTACGGTGCGTTCTGCTGCACCGTCACCATACATTTCCGCCGTGTCCAACAGGGTCATCCCAAGCCCGATTCCCGTTCTGAGGGCTTCCAGCTCATTTTTGTGACGACCCGTCAATTCCCCCATATACCATGTGCCCTGCCCAAGCTGAGGCACCATAGTCCCGTCCGGGAGCCGGACTTTTCTGGTTTCACAAGCTTTCCGTATTTCTGCTAAGCCGCCGTCTGTCATCGTAACCGCCCTTTCTGCCTACTTCACAAATTCAAATTTTGTAACGTCAAATATACCCATATCAGTAATCCGGATTTCCGGAATTACCGGGAGCGCCATAAAAGAAAGCGTAATAAACGGGTCAATGCCCTCCCGGACACCGGCCTGCCGTGCGGTCTCGATCAAATTTTCAAGGTTTTGGATTAGCGTCTCTACCGGTTTATCGCTCATGAGGCCGCAGACCGGCAGGGTAAGCGTTCCTTTGATTTCTCCATCCGCAACAATCGTATAACCGCCCTGCACCCGCTCCAACTCGCGGACTGCTGCCGCCATGTCGGCGTCGTTATCACCGACCACAATCAGGTTATGGGAATCGTGCGCCACTGTGGTCGCAACCGCCCCATGCGTCAGCCCGTAGCCCGCAATCAGCCCGACGCCAATCATCCCGGTTGCATGATGCCGTTCCACAACCGCAATCTTCCGCAGCGCGCCGGAAGCAATCCGCTCCTCAACGTCCTGCGCGCCGACTGTTGATTTCTTCGTGGCAATCTGCCCGGGAATAATCTGGATGACCGGATATTCCACTCTGTCGGGCAGGGAAAACGCGTTTTCTTCCAGCGGCGCAAGATTGACGGTATGCAGGATTTCTGCCCCGGCATGGGCGCTCTTTCTCGGCGTTGCATGCTCGGTGTAGGCTTTCCCGTCCTTATAAACCTCATCGACTGAGAGCCCTTTTAAGTCGTTTAAAATGACAAGATCCGCGCGATAACCGGGCGCGACCGCGCCTAAATCCCGCAGGCCATAAATGCGCGCCGCATTAATGGTCGCCATCTGAATTGCCGCAACAGGGCGCATGCCCAGCGAGATTGCCAGCTTAATATTGTGCAGAATCGTGCCTTCCCGACGGATGTCTGAAAGATGCTTGTCATCGGTGCAGAAGGCCATATTCGTCGTATCAATTCCATTCGCAATCACACCGGAAAGGATATCCCGCAAATTTTTAGAGGCGCTTCCCTCCCGCACCAGCACAGCCATTCCTGCCCGCAATTTTTCCAGCGCTTCCTCATAAGTAACGCTTTCATGGTCGGTATGAATTCCGGCGGCGGCGTAAGCCTGCAATGCATTTCCGGTGACGCCGGGGGCGTGCCCGTCAATGACACGTCCGTCAAACAGTTCCAGCTTCGCCATCACTTCGGGATCGCACCCTGATACGCCGGGATAGTTCATCATCTCGCCCAGCCCCAGAACACGCGGATGGGAAAGAAACGGCTCCATCTTATCCGCTGTAAAAACCGCACCGGCATGTTCAAACGGAGTCGCGGGCACGCAGGATGGAAGCTGTACATAATAATTCATCGGCAGATTATCGGAGGAATCAAGCATAAACTGCACCCCGTCCCCGCCGGCGACATTGGTAATTTCATGAGGATCGGTGATAACAGTGGTGACTCCCCACTTCAGTTCCTCGATGCAGTACGCCGGGGGCGTTACCATGGAGCTTTCCACGTGGCAGTGCGCGTTGATGAACCCCGGAGCGACATATTTGCCGTCAAGATCGATGTTGGACTTCCCGGAATATTTGCCGACCCCGGAAATGACTCCCCGGGTAATCGCGATATCCGCGGACACAATTTCACCTGTGAACACATTGATGACTTTGCCGTTCTGCAGCACAAGGTCGGGACGCGTTTCGCCTAAAGCCGTTTGAATGAGCCAGTTCTTTTTCAAATCGCTTCCTCCTTCACATCAAAATCACAAATATATCATCACCGGATTGCTCTGCATTCCAGATAATACCGCTTTTCACAGGCGTGCCCCATCGAGAAGGTTTTGCGGGGCAGCGCGCCGTCCGCGATCACCGTCGGGAACAGCTCTGATTTTTGCATGGCCGGCAGAAGGAATCCGACCGCGCGTTCCCCGCCGGCAAGCTGCACGGTCACCTCTTCGCCGTGAATGTAATCTACCTCGCCGCCAAAACGGCGCAGGTATTCATCAATAAACTTTTGCAGCGTTCCGACCGCAAGCTGGCTTGAAGGGTTCTCCACAAACAGGCGTTCCCTCTTACCGCCGGCCAAAACCTCAAACGACTGCCGGCCGCAGATTTTTGAAATGCGATAAAAGGATTCCAGTTCCTTCATCACATGCACGGGGTCGACATCAAATAACACCCGGTGAATCGGTTCAAACTGCATGGCGTCATCGTGAAGATTCACCAACTCAATCAGCGCCCACCGTGCAGGATGGCGCTCCCACTCCTCCTGCGAAAGCACTGCCCTGAGCTGCTCATAGCATGCCTTGGCTGTTGCAAGCGAGTGGTTTCCGTCGCCCACCGCGAACAGCAGCGGGTGCTCGCTGGATGCGGAAATTCGTTCGGTAAGTCTAGCCAGCGCCGTGTCCACTCTTTGTGCGGCAGCGCCGTTTACCTGCCAGCCACTGATCTGCCCGCCGCGCTCCATCAAGGAAGTTTCATATACTTGTTTGAGCGCTTCCTTTTCCCTCGCCAGCGGCTCAATCACGGTTTTTTCGGAGTTGTCAATGAGAATCATAATATGCGGAATTTCCAGAGGCGCGTTTTCACGGACGCGGATGCGCGGCGGCAGGCGGCTTTCCACCGTTCCCTCGGTGGGACGCACAGGGGAAGACGAACCTTTTCCATATTCATAAGCCATCAGATCAATCTTTCCAATCAGGCCGCGGCGCACCTTACCCGGCGAAAGGGTGCGTTCTAAATAAAGGTAGCTGTCCGGAAGGCAGTCAAAAAGCCCCTCGTCCAGATACTCTCTCATGCATTGGTTAATCCGGCTAATCCGCTCCTGCACGTCCGGCGTGCCGAGAAAAACCTCCGGCAGAATCATATGATAAGCGGAAGGCACCTTCACTACCGCATGTTCTACACGGTTCCAGTATTCCGGCTCCGAAGTATACTGATCACAGGCCACCACACTCCATTTTTGCATATCCACTCCGTGCGGAAGCAAAATATCCGCAGGAGAAAAAACAGTCTTATTCATAAAAATTTCCGCCTTATTGCTTATTGATTAGTATGATTATACAACAATCAGCTACAAATGGCTAGCATTTTTTGCCGTTTCATCATAAATCCCGGAAATTTATGCCCGACTAAGAGGATAAAATTACCGAACTTTATGCCACATACATCCGCACGGCCGCATATGAATAGGATGTATCTAAATTGTTGACAATAAAATTAAAAAATTTCCAGTTGCATGCAATAAAAATGGAAAAACTGCACACCGTATGAATAGAACTCATACAGCTTCTGCTGTGTTTTCCGAAGTGCACAATGGAAAATACATCCGGCATAGCAAACTCTGGATGAATCGAGTTCCAGCATCCGGCTGCAGGTTGAAAGACATCATTAGGGGATGGACATATTTTTTATAAATAGAAGGAGGATTTTAAGCATGAAAAAGTGGATTGCTCTTGCGCTCTCAATGGCTCTGATTGTAATAACAGCTGTCCCCGCGTTTGCCGCGTCATCCTCGATTGTGGGGGAGCTTGTGGATGCTGACGGCAAAATTGCCAGCGACGGTTACAACACCATCCGGCCCGGCTCCGATTACTATTATGTCATCGCGCAGTCGGGTACCGGGTACGACAGTTATGTGGATGACGATCTCATCCGGTTTTCTTTAAAAAAGAAAGAGGGCGGAAAATACATCACCGACGCAGACCTCGTTGAAAAAAAATTCGGGTCGGTGCGGTATATCTGCATTGCGTTTTCCGTAAAGGATAACTTCTCGGACGACGAATATAAAGTGATCCTGGAGGCCAATTTCCGTGCGAAAAAAGACCTCGTGATTACCAACGCCACAAGCTACAACGCGGGGCTTGCTTTCCCGGCGTTCCGCGCCGCCACTTCGTCTGACGGCTCCTATACGCAGGATCAGATTAACGCGGCGCAAACCGCTTATAATAACGCGGTCAGCGAGAGAAACACGCTGAACAATGAGATTTCGGTGCTCAAATCCGAGATTGCCAATCTGGAAAAGCAGATTGCGGATCTGAATGTGAAAAACCAACAGAAACTGGCGCAGATTAACGCGGCGCAAACCGCCCTGTCCGCCGAACAGACAAAATTAGGGCAGCTCAAAATTCAGCAGGCAACCTTACAGACCAGTTATAATGAGGCAAAAAACGCACTGGACACCGCAACCGCAACAGCCGGCAAATCCGAACAAAAAGCGAAACTGGAAGGCGATTTGAAACTGGCGAACGAGAATCTTGCCGCCGCGCAGGCGCTTCAGTCCGCGCTTGGACCCGAGCAGTTCCCCCCGGAAAACCCGAAGCCGGAACCTTTTACCCCAAAGACCATCGTGGACCGCTTCAACGCCACAGGCGGCGATCCTGCTAAGATTCAGACATGGAATAACAGCTTAGTTAATTATACAGCGAAAGCCTTTACGCCACTGGCGGGGGATGATTCCAATCATGCCACGATAGCCGCCGAGCTGAATGCCGAGATCAGCCGTGTTTCCGGGCTGATTAACGATGCAAACAGCCGAATCGTGACAGCAACCGCCGCTTTGAACAGCCTTGGTTCCGTAATTGAAATCGGCAACACCGAGCTGCTAGCTGCGGCCAATACCGAACAGTCCGCAAAATCAGAACTGGACACGGCAAACAGCAATGTGACAACGCAGGAAGCCGCCGTCAGCGAAGCGCAGAAAAAACTCAGCGAACTGCAGGCGGCCGCCTCTACCCCTGAAGATCTGGCCAACCAGCTTGCCGCTAAAAAAAATGAACTGTCCGCCAAGCAGTCGGCACTTCCCGCCAAGGAAAAAGCGGTCACCGATACAAAAGCAGCATTGGACAACATGCTTGCCGGAACAGGAAGCAATGTGCTAAAATCGGGCAACACGTTTACCCATACTTTTAAAATCTGGGTTCAGAATGAGAAAATCGAAGACAGCGACGCCACCTTTACCGCAGGTGAAAAAGGCGTCATTGTCAAGCCGGTGAAAAATGAAATCAACACGGTCACCTGGGAAGACAGCAACCGCACCCTCGCTGTTCTGACCTTCCGGGCGGACAGCGATGTGAGCTTCTACTGCCCGCGCCTGTCCACCCGCTGGAATTCCTTTGACTATGCCGATTATTTCGATGACACAGATGCTTATCTGTTCGATTTTGTCAGCAGCCCCACCATCCCGGCAACCTCGCGGCCCACCCTTTCCCTCTATAATCCTTTTGTGGACGACGATGGCGATCTGACCATCCGTACCAGCCGGATTCGCATCTACGAGGTTTCGGGCAGAGAGCTTAAAGACGTGACAGACCTGTTCACGTTTGAAAGAAACGAGGATGACGACTATGTGATGACCATTAAAACCCGCACCCTCGGCACCTATATTGTCTCAGATGGTAAGGCTGACCTGCCTGAAAGGCCGTCCGGTCATTCGGATGACGACGACATTGTAGTGGAAGTCCCCAGGGGCGGCTCCATCACCGAGAACACCAAGCCAATTCCGTTTACCGGAAGATAATCAGCCCGTCTTCTCCTAATATAAATACGGGGCGCACTCCAAATTGGAGTGCGCCCCGTGCTTTTTCAGTTAATAACCGGCAGTTTCTTCACCGTTTTTTTCGCCTGCTCTTTGGTTTGAATCCATTCGGAGGCTACTTTCTTTTCCGCCAGCACATATGCCCCGGGTTTACGGGTAGAGGTTACAAAGCAGGATTTGCCGTCTGAATCCTCCTGAGCAGTGAACTTTTTGGTAACATCCACCAGCTCGTCGTCATAGACCTGATAGATTTTCACCTTTTCGGGTTTGACGGCCGGTTCCCCATCGTCATCCAGATAAGGGTTATAAATCGCAAGTGTGGGCACGGAAGCAGCCGGAATAGACGGATTGATGACAAATTCAAAATAATAGGCATCCTGGCCGTCAAACGCCTCCGCCGCAAGACATTTGTTCAAACTCGTCAGCACCTTAAAATAAAAGCTGTCCGGATCATCGTCCGCGCGGAAGCTCAGCGCCGCCAGCGTTCGATCCCCTTTTTCCAAAGTGACAGAATTGTTATCGTTTGCAGTCGGCTCGATAATACAGCCGCTTGCCGCCGACACCGCAAGGCTGAAGGAAAGCGCGGTTAAAACTGCCGCGATTCCGGAAATGAACTTTTTCATAGTCTGCCTCCCATGTTGCATTCATTTTATAGTATAACATAAAAGTATGAAGTTTTAGGAACTATCGAGTAAATTTCTTCCAGAGAATCTCTCCGCGAGCCAATACATGAAATAATCCTGTCCTTTTTCATAAAAAAGCTCTAATTTCGGTCAAAATTGTTAAAATTGCTTGCCGTTTTGAAAAATTCCGTTTATTCTGTAAATAGATGCAACGCACCTTTGGGTTGTGGAGGGATGAAAGTGATTTTAGATATTTTCAAAAATATTATTTTAAACATGAGCCTAATGGTTCTGATTGCCTATCTGCTTACCAAGCTGCAACTGGTAAAAACCTTTATCGCGACTGATACGGCAGATAAAAAACGTAAGCTTGCCATGTCGGTGATTTTTGGACTTGTTGGCATCCTTTCCACCTATACAGGCATCCGCGTGCAGGGAGCAATTGCCAACACACGCGTCATCGGCGTCATCGCCGGCGGGATTTTAGGGGGCCCCGTTGTCGGAATCGGTGCGGGCATTATCGCCGGTCTGCACCGGTATCTGACAGATATCGGCGGGTTTACAGCTGTCTCCTGTGCAATTTCCACGATTGTGGAGGGCTGCATCGGCGGATTGTTCTCCAAATATGTAAAAAAACATGAGAAAGACAGCTGGATGACCATTGCGATGATTACAACGCTCGCTGAATTTATTCAGATGGGCATTATTCTGGTGATCGCAAAGCCGCTGCAGGACGCCTGGAACCTTGTGCGGATGATCTCAATTCCCATGATTTTGTTCAATTCTGTCGGCGTTGCCATTTTTGTAAAGGTGTTCGACTCGGTCTTTATCGAGCAGGACCGGGAAGCGGGCGACCGCATCCGTCTGGTGATGGATATCGCGGATCGCTGCCTGCCCAACCTGCGCAAGGGACTTTACGACCGCAAAAGTTTGGACGAGGCGACCGAAATTATTCGGAGCCGGGCGGCTGTCTCCGGCGTCGCGGTAACCGATCGCAGAATGATTCTGAGTGTCGCGGGCAGCGAGCTGAAACGGCTGCACGTTTATCAGGAGCACCCCCTGCCCCAGATTGTGCAGGAAGCAATCCGCACAGGCCAGGTGCAGATTGCTGAAGGCGCAGATGCGCGTGATTCTTTTTTTGAATGCCTGACCAAGCTCACCGCCGTATGCGCTCCGCTGACCCAGCGGGGGGAGGTCATCGGAACACTGGTTCTGTTTATCCGCAAGTTCAAGCTGTCCCACGAGGTGGAGCAGGAGTTCATCAGCGGGCTTGCCAAGCTGTTTTCCACTCAGTTGGAGCTTTCCCAGCTGGAATATCAGAAAAAGCTGCGGCAAAAGGCGGAATTTGAGGCGCTTCAAAGCCAGATTAATCCGCACTTCCTATTTAATGCCCTATCTACCATCACCTCATTCTGCCGCGAAAAGCCGGAACGCGCCCGGGAATTGCTGATTGTTCTGAGCAACTATTTCCGCAAAACGCTGCAATCGGAGCATTACATGATCAGTCTTAGTGAAGAACTCGAACATGTTCGCGCCTATCTGGAGCTGGAAAAGGCACGCTTTGAAGAAAAGCTTGAAATCAGTGAAAATGTGCCCGCGGGCGTTTCCTGCATCGTGCCCAGATTTATTTTACAGCCGATCGTGGAAAACGCTGTCAAGCACGGAGCCATGTCGACGGCAGGGGTCGGAAAAGTCTATATTTCCGCGCGCGACCAGCACGGGGTAACGCGCATCACAGTGCGGGACAACGGGTCCGGCATTCCGGACAGCATTCTAAAAAGGCTGCGGTGCGGAACAATGGACAAAAATTCTGTCGGGCTTGCCAATGTTCAGAAAAGGCTCAAAAGCATCTATGGAGAACCGTATGGCCTGCAAATACGGAGTTCCCGCCGAGGAACGGAAATCATTATCCGCATCCCCCACAAAATAGCCGGAGGTGAATTGCTTGAAACTCGCAGTTATTGACGATGAGCGCCCAAGCCGCAGCGAACTATGCCACCTGATTCTCGAATGCGCGCCGGAGACGCAGATTGACGAGGCCGACAGCGGACAAAAGGCTTTGGAGCTTGCCGCCCAAAGTCATTATGATGCGATGTTTATAGACATTCATTTGGGCGACATGACCGGTACTACCCTGTCTTTGATGGTGCGCAAGCTGCTTCCGCAAGTGCAGATTGTCTTTGCGACGGCTTATGACGAATATGCCGTCAAGGCGTTTGATATGGACGCCGTGGACTTCATTATGAAACCGTTCGATCCGAAACGGGTTGCACGCGCAATGCAAAAGCTGGAGGCGCGGCTCAAAAATGCCGCACCCGCGCCGCCTGTCCATGAGGAACAACCCATCTGCAACAAGATTTCCATCTCCTGCGAGAAACGGCTCGTCCTGCTGGATATTCCCGATATCGCTTTTATCGAAACAGACGGCAGAAACTGCGTGGTACATACGGTGAATGGGGATTACACCTGCACCCAACCGCTCAGTTATTTTGAAAAACGGCTTGCCTGTGCGCAGTTTTTCCGCATCCATAAAAGTTATCTGATCAACTTGCAGTATGTGGTGGAGCTTTGCCCATGGTTCAGCGGAATGTCCTGTGTAAAGCTGAAGGGCTTTGAATCCCAGAACCTTCCGGTCAGCCGAAAACAGATCAAACCCTTAAAAGAATTGTTTGATTGTTAATAGTGCGTTCATATGTTATATGCTATTAATCCATTACTTTTAACCACTTAAGCATAGATTTATGCTTTTTATACATATTTCGATGCGTCGCCCCTGCTTCTGTGCTAAACTGTACTCAAAACAGAGGAAGCTCTGTAAAGTCAGAATGAGGAGGTTTTTGCATGATTACATTTCTGCTTTGCATCTGTCTGTTGATCGTCGGGTATATCACCTACGGTAAATTTGTTGAAAAGGTGTTCCATCCAGATGATCGCCAGACTCCTGCAATCGCGCTGCAGGACGGCGTTGACTATGTTCCGATGAACGACAAAAAGATCTTTCTGATTCAGCTTTTGAACATCGCAGGCCTGGGACCGATTCTGGGTGCGCTGTCCGGAGCTCTATGGGGACCGGTTGTTTATCTGTGGATCGTCCTGGGCACCATTTTTGCGGGCGGTGTGCACGATTTCATGACAGGCATGCTTTCCATGCGCAACAGCGGCGGTAGCATCTCTGAAATCGTGGGCAAGTACTTAGGAACCGGCATGAAGCAGGTTATGCGTGTGTTTTCCGTTTTTCTGCTTCTGATGGTCGGTACCGTGTTTGCTGTCGGCCCGGCCGGTTTGCTGGCTATGCTGACTCCGAAAGTTCTTGATAAAAATTTCTGGCTCGTAGTCGTATTGATCTATTATTTTCTCGCGACATTGCTTCCAATCGACAAATTGATCGGGCGCATCTATCCGTTCTTCGGTCTCTGCCTGATCATTATGGCGGTCGGCGTGGGTGCCGGATTGCTGTTTGAAGGGTATCCGCTTCCTGAAATGACCCTCCAGAATCTGCATCCGAAGGCAACTCCTATCTGGCCTTTTATGTTCATTACGGTTGCGTGCGGCGCAATTTCCGGTTTCCATGCCACACAGTCTCCGCTGATGGCGCGCTGCCTGGCCTCTGAGAAAAAAGGCCGTCAGACTTTCTACGGCGCAATGGTCGCAGAAGGCATCATCGCTATGGTTTGGGCTGCCGCGGGCGTTTGCTTCTATGAAAGCACCGGCGGACTGCAGGCGGTGTTGTCCGACCCGAATATCGGACCGAACGGCGCTGTTTATCAGATCTGCATGAAAATCCTTGGACCCGTTGGCGGTGTCTTAGCAATGATCGGCGTAATCGCCTGCCCGATTACCTCTGGCGATACCGCGTTCAGAAGTGCTAGACTGACCATTGCTGACTGGTTCAACATTGACCAGAAGTCAACGAAACCCCGCCTGCTGCTGACAATTCCTGTGCTTGCGTTCGGCGCTATCGTTGGCGGTTTCGTGAATTACGCGGTTGTGTGGAGATACTTCTCCTGGAGCAACCAAACTCTCGCTATGATGGCTTTGTGGGCCGCTTCCGTTTATCTGTGGCAGGAAAAGAAGAATTACTGGATTGCTGTAATTCCGGCCACCTTTATGTCTGCTGTCAGCGCCACTTATTTCTTTGCCGCGGACGAGTGCCTGCACTTTATGAAGTTGGGGCTTCTCCCGCTGGCATATGGAATCGGTCTGCTGATTGCCGCACTGTTCCTCGCGATCTTCTTGAAAACGACAATTTTCAATAAGAAAGCCGAGAATCAGACTATGGCACAATCTTAAACCAGACGGGCATTTAAATCATATCGTCTCTCGGACGCAAAAAGAGTCCCCGGCAGCCGCCGGGGACTCTTTCCATTTTTTGTTGTTATGGGATCGGAAGAAACCGGGGCTTACGATTCTCAAACACTGCAAGCTGCGTAAAGCCGGCCTCTTTCGCAATTGTAAGCGCAGCTGCAAGCCCTTTCCCCACGTCTTCGGGTCGATGAGCGTCTGAGCCCACAGTTAAAATTCTGCCGCCCATCGAGTAAAAAAGCCGGACTAGATCAAATGAGGGCAACGTTTCCTTCGCCGGCTGCCTCAACCCGGATGTATTAATTTCAATTCCCTTTTCCCGCTCAACTAGGCGTTTGAAAACTTTTTTCACCTGCGCCTGATAGTCCATCAAATTTACCCAGATCCCGTCGTAGGCTGCATATCTCTTGATTAAATCCAGATGCCCCATACAGTCAAAATCGCTCTGATCCGCCAGCCGATAAAGCGCCTCCAGATTCTTTAAACAGAGCGCATGGACATCCGTCTGAGAATAATCCAATTCTCCGAGGTCGGTATTTTGAAGCTTATGTACCGATCCTATCACATAGTCATACGGAAAGGCCCGCAGAATCCTCTGCTCCAATTCCAAATTCAAATAAGACTGCCCCATTTCCACACCGGCCCGGATACGCAACCGGCCGGCATATCGTTCACGGCAGCAATTGAGCTTGTCAAAATAGTCATTTACATAGGCTTCCGTAAATGGGCTGCCCGGGGCATTCGGGTTTAAAAATTCGAAATGGTCGGTCAGCACAATTTCGCGCAGGCCCTGCTGAACGGCAGCAAGGCACATATCCTCCATAGACGCCCTGCCATCCGGTGAAACATTGCTATGCATATGATAATCCGCAACTGCGGTTTGCAACAGAAAGCCCCCTTTGTTTCTGAGTTCTTATACTATCTTAAAAATTTTGTACATCCTCTGTTCAGGATGGAGAATCCAAATGCAAAAAATCCGCCCTGTTTCAATCACTCTATTTTTTAATTATAACACATATGCTAATAAATTCCATGTTTTTTTGTGGGATTTTTGCTTTAGTCTTGAAAAAACAAAAGACCTGAAAAGGAAGTCCCTTTCCAGGTCTTTTGTTTCATTTGCTCCGTGTTTACCTATTGTTCTACGGGCGTCCCTGTTTGTTCATGTCCCATTTCCAGGTGTTCCCTTAAATACTGATCAAACTGCTCAATCGGCATCGGCCTTGCATACAGGAACCCCTGTGCCGCGTCGCAGCCTATGTCCTGCAAGAACGTTTCCTGCTGCTTCGTCTCAACTCCTTCGCAGATCACCTTGATATGCAGCTCCTTGGCAAGCTCCACCAGCTTCCGTACAATCAGCCTCTTAGAATTTGAGCTGTCACAGTTCTTCATAAACGCACGGTCCAGCTTCAGCACATCCGCAGGTATTTCCCCCAGCAGGTTCAGCGAGGAATAACCGCTGCCGAAATCATCAATTGACAGACGCAGGCCCAGCTGATGCAGCCGGTCTATCACGGCGACAAGGTGATCCATGTTTTCCAGATATAAGCTTTCGGTCATTTCCAGTTCAATCCAGTGCCGCGGAATATCATAGCGGCCAATGATATTTTGAACTGTTGTCAAATAGTTGGAGTCATTGAGCAGATATCGGGACTGATTAACTGAAACCGGGAGAATCTGCTCATTGCGGCGAATCCTATCCCCCAGCCATTTGCATACCTGCTCCAGCACATATAAATCCAGCTTTTCTACAAAGCCGTTCCTTTCAAATAGTGGGATAAACTCGTCCGGAAAACGCCTGCTCCCATCCGGCTTAATCCATCTGATCAAGGCCTCCGCTCCGCGGGGACGCAGCGAGGAAAGATTCACCTGCGGCTGCAAGTAAATTTGGAATTCCCCATTTTTCAGCGCTGCTTCCATTTCAGATTCAATCAGATTTTCTCTTTGGATTTGCTCGGCAACCTTTTCATTATAAAGCATGTAATTCTTTTTTGGCGATTGTTTGATACATTTGTGAGCAATGGTTGCCTTGTCAATCATAGATGGTACCGGCTCATTCGGATCTTCAATTTTGTAGGCTCCGCATTTGACGACAATATCGCTGTCCAAATGCAGAGAATCCTTCAATTCCTGCTGAATATTGGCTGCGTCCCGCAAGATCTTTCTCGTGGTTTCTATCGTAATCAATGCCACGAACTGATCATCGCTTATTCGCGCAAGAACCTCCCATGGATGAAAGTATCGCTTTCCGCAGTTTGCAACCATGACCAGCAGCTGATCCCCGATTTCCGCCCCATAGCGCTGATTAACCATTTTAAAATGCATAATATCCATCTTAATCAGAAAGTAGGAATTGCTTTTGTTTTCGCTCAGCAGTTTTTGCGCCTGCGTTTTGAAATGCTGCAGGTTATAGCTTCCCGTCAGTAAATCCAGCGTTAAAATCCGTTGGATTTTTTTCCGATGCACAAGGTACAGCAGCCACGCCCCACCTGCAAACAGCAGCAAAACCAACGGAATCGCGATTAAGTTCAGCTTTTTCATCTGCTCTTTTCGCATTTCGAGAAGCTGCGCATGTGAGGTCTGATACGCATGATTGATCTCTTTCTGCGAAATGAGCAGAATACATTTGTTCAAAACATCCGTCAAGACAGGGTCTGCTTTTGAACTGACAGCAATGCTGATTGGCACATCAGCGTCTTTTGTCTGGCCGATAAAAACATTTTTTAAAAATTGATTCTGCTGGAACGCAGAGGCTGAAAACGTGTCAATCAGGGTAAATTCCGCATCGCCACTGTCGACAGCCTTTAAACAATCTTCCGCATTTTTATACCAGACAATCTCTTGAATCCCTTTTTCCTTTATAAAATAGTCCTCCATGAACTTCCATTGCTGACTAAGTGCCAGCTTTTCCAGCTTCGCTTTTTCTAAAGAATGACTGCTTATCACCTGAATCGTTGGAATGGTCATGTATGGGGCCGTTTTGCTCAGGCTTCGCTTCCGCGTCAACGGAGGTGACACGCTCGCTATCAAATCCGCTTCCCCGCTGTTAAGCATTGTATCGGCCATTTTGCCGGGTTTTACTCCCTCAAATTCAAACTGAATCCCGGAGACTTCGGATATTCTCTGAAAGAGCACAATGTTAATTCCAGAAAATTTAGAAATTTGCGGATTCCAGTATTCATACGGCTCCCATCCGGTTTTGCAGATTACCTTTAAGGTTGGACGGCTTTTCACAAATTCAGCTTCCTGCCTAGTAAACATCGGCTGTGTCGAAGCGGAACTGTCGCCGTAAAACTTTTCGTATAGCCGGGACTCAAAGGCCGCATCTGTTGTTTTAATTTTTTGGAGTGCGTCGTTGAGGGGATCGAGCAGCGAACGATTTCCCTTGGCTGTCATGATGTAGAAAGGATCCTGCTCAAAGCTTGCCACCAGCTTAAGGTGGGGCTGGTATGAGAGGCTCCCGGTGACCATGGCATCAATCTTTCCTTCATCAATTGCCTTTACGACTTCCTCGGTAGATCCATATTCAACGAGGGTGTAAGAAAACTTTTTTTGGGCGGCAAACTGACTGAAAACATCAATCTGATAACTGCTCCCTAAAATTCCAACGCGCATTCCGTCGAACGACTGGTAATCTTCATAGAAAACCTGATCGTTATTTTCCCGCACATATAGCACGCTTAGTTCCCATCCAACCGAATATGCGGAAAATTCAAAGTCTCTCTCCCGCTCTTTGGAATATTCCGCGCCGAAAACAAGGTCAATCTGCCCGTTTTTTAGCATAGTAAAGCAATTTTCCCAAGTATCATAGTGATACTCATAATTCCATCCGGTATACCGCGCAATTTCCTCGAGATATTCGGCTTGATATCCTTCCATAGTGCCGTCAATATTTTGTTTCAGCAAATCGCCGTAATCAATATACCCGACCCGGACAGTCCGATCCACAGCCTTCACAGGAACCATGATCGATTGCAGACACCCAAAAAGGGCGAGCAGGAGTAAAAAAAGCATGCCTAGTCTTTTTATATAGGCCATGATGACTCCCTTCCGGCTCCGGCAATTCAGAACCTTTCCCCAAACAACAAAAATCCCCTATTCAAGCGCACTTGAATAGGGGGGGTTAGCAATACGACACTGATGCAACCGGTTGCTATCCCTGAAAGATCGCCCCTATTGCTGCGTTTCTTTAAATAAATTCAAAATGTGTCTACTCTATTCATCAATTGAATCTATTCATTGATATATTCACTGTTTTGAATAGTTTTATTATAGAAAATAATCCTATATTTGTCAATTGCTCCTTTATTTTACTTTCGGGGTGCACACCTTGCACAATGAAAGTTTCCCTGCATTTCTAATTTATTCTCACCATAATCACGATATGAATCATTTGATTCATTCCTTTTTTATATGCTTCCCATGTGTTTATGCATATTGCTTTAAAAAATATTTTCTAATTTGTGCGGTTCTTCATTTTTAATGTGAAAGTTCACAAAATCAGTCTTTATTTATGCAATAAAAATATAAATTTGTGGTTGCTTTTGGCTTGTTTTTCTATTTACAGTTCGTTTGCCGGCATGGTATAATGTGAGTAGTTTAATTGTTTGTTATTTGACAAACTTAAGATATCCAGTTAAATTTGCAGTCTCTCCGTCAACCTTTCCATGCCGATTTACGCAAAAATATTTGAATCAAAGGGTGAACAAGATGGAAAATCAACTCAATTTTGAAAAAGCAGAGGAAATTCTTGACGCCTACGGGCGAAATCCTTCCTCACTCATCGCCATCATGCAGGATATCCAAAGCGAATATCGCTATCTGCCAAAAAGTATTCTGGAATACATTGCGGCCGGTCTGGATATCAGCATTGCGAAGGTTTTCAGCGTCGCAACCTTCTATGAGAATTTCTCCCTGGAACCCAAGGGCAAATATGTGATTCGTATCTGCGACGGAACCGCCTGTCATGTCCGCAAATCCATCCCCATACTGGAAGCACTGCGCAGCGACCTCGGGCTTTCGGCGAAAAAACAGACGACAGACGACATGCTGTTTACAGTAGAAACTGTTTCCTGTCTGGGCGCCTGCGGCCTTGCGCCGGTTTTAACCGTCAACGATAAGGTTCATTCCGCAATGACACCGGAAACGGCGATTGCGCTGCTCAAGGATCTGAAGGAGGGCAAAGAGGATGCATAGTGTTCATTCTTATGACGAGCTGGCGAATCTGCGCGAATTTGCAGCCGGTTCGTTGGAAAAGCAGCAAAAAAAAGTGCTGGTCTGCGGTGGCACCGGATGTGTTGCGGGCGGTTCACTACATATTTACGATCATATCAAGCAAATGTGTGAGGAGCGAGGCCTTGACGTCTGTGTGGAGCTGGCACACGAACCGCACGGCGACAATATCGGCCTGAAAAAAAGCGGCTGCCATGGTTTTTGCGAGATGGGGCCGCTTCTGAAAATTGAGCCTCTTGGCGTGCTCTACACGAAGGTTAAGCCTTCTGACTGCGAAGAAATCGTAGAGAAAAGTGTTCTGGGTGATGAAATCATCGAGCGGCTGCTCTATCAGCTGGAAGGGAAAAGCTATCAGCATCAGGAAGAAATCCCCTTCTATAAAAAACAAACCCGTGTCGTGCTGGCGAACTGTGGACAGTCCGACGCCGAAGATGTGTTGGAATATATCGCCAAAGGCGGCTATTCCGCACTTGCAAAAGCACTCTCCTCGATGACAGGAGAAGATGTCTGCAAACAGATTTCGGAATCCAATCTGCGTGGTCGCGGGGGCGGCGGCTTCCCCACCGGCAGAAAATGGGAACAGGTTCGCCGGCAGGCGGAGCCAGTCAAATATATCGTCTGCAACGGTGATGAAGGCGATCCCGGTGCGTTTATGGATCGCTCCGTCATGGAGGGCGACCCCCACAAGATGCTGGAGGGCATGATGATTGCCGGCTACGCAACCGGCGCACATGAGGGATATATCTATGTGCGCGCGGAATATCCGCTGGCCGTCAGCCGCCTGAAAACCGCCATCCGTAAAGCGGAAGAGGTTGGGCTTCTGGGCGAGAACATCCTCGGCTCAGACTTCCGTTTCAAGCTGCATATCAATCAGGGTGCGGGCGCGTTCGTCTGCGGCGAAGGCAGTGCACTGACCACCTCAATCGAGGGCAAGCGCGGTATGCCGCGCGTGAAACCGCCCCGCACGGTGGAACAGGGGCTGTTCGGCAAACCGACTGTCCTGAACAATGTAGAAACCTTTGCGAATATCCCGGAAATCATTCTGAATGGTGCGGCCTGGTTTAAATCCATCGGTCCGGAGAACAGCCCGGGCACCAAGGCATTCGCCTTAACAGGAAATGTTAACAATACAGGCCTGATCGAGGTGCCGATGGGGACAACCCTGCGGGAAGTTCTTTTTGATATCGGCGGAGGCGTGAAAAATGGCAGAGCCTTTAAAGCGGTTCAGATCGGCGGGCCTTCGGGCGGATGCCTGACAAGCGAACATCTTGACCTCCCCATGGACTTTGACTCGTTGAAAAAAGTGGGCGCTATGGTTGGTTCCGGCGGCCTTGTTGTCATGGACGACAGCACCTGTATGGTTGAGGTTTCCCGCTTCTTTATGAACTTTACGCAGAACGAATCCTGCGGCAAATGTGTCCCCTGCCGCGAGGGCACCAAGCGGATGCTGGAGATTCTGGAGCGGATTGTTCACGGCGAAGGCGTCCCGGAAGACCTTGATCTGCTGTCCGAGCTCGCCTCCACCATTTCCGAAACCGCGCTCTGCGGGCTTGGCAAAACAGCCGCGTCCCCTGTGCAGAGCACCCTAAAATACTTCCGCGATGAGTATGAGGCGCATGTCAACGAGAAACGCTGTCCTGCGGGCGACTGCAAGTCGCTGCGGGTGATTCAGATTGACCCGGCTCTCTGCAAAGGATGCAGCAAATGCTCCAAGACCTGCCCTGTGGGCGCGATTAGCGGCAAGATTAAAGAACCGTTCAGCATCAACACCAAAACCTGCATCAAGTGCGGCGCCTGCGTTGCTGCATGCCCGTTCAAGGCAATCAAGGAGGCTTAAGCAATGAGTAAAGGAATTATGTATATTGACGGCAAGCGGGTTGCCTTTGACGGGGAAAAGAACGTGCTGGCGGTCATCCGCAAAGCCGGCATTGAAATCCCTACTTTCTGCTATTATTCCGAGCTTTCCGTTTACGGCGCATGCCGTATGTGCGTTGTAGAGAATGAGCGCGGCGGCATCGAGGCCTCCTGTTCCATGCAGCCCAGGGACGGCATGAAAATCCGCACCAATACTGCTCGCCTGCAAAAGCACCGCAAAATGATCCTGGAGCTTCTGCTTGCGGCACACTGCCGCGACTGCACCGTTTGCGAAAAGAACGGGCGCTGCAAGCTGCAGGAGCTTGCCCTTCAGTATGGAATCCGCAATATCCGGTTTCAGGATACCCGCGAGAAGTTCGAACTTGATAAAACCAGCCACTCTATCCTTCGTGACCCGAATAAATGCATTCTCTGCGGCGACTGCGTGCGTGTTTGCGAAGAGGTGCAGGGCATGGGCGTCATCGATTTTGCTTACCGTGGTTCCAAGCTCCAGATCATGCCCGCATTCAACAGAAAGCTCAGCGAGACCGATTGTATTGGCTGCGGCCAGTGTGCCGCCGTCTGCCCCACCGGAGCAATCACGATCAAGGGTGATATCGGTCGCGCCTGGAAAGCGATTCAGGACCCCACCAAGCGCGTGATCGTGCAGGTCGCTCCCGCGGTACGTGTCGCCATCGGCGAGGAATTCGGCATGGAGGCCGGAGAGAACACGATGGGCAAGCTTGTGGCCGCATTGAAAATGATGGGCGTGGACGAAGTGCTCGATACAACGCTTGGCGCCGACCTGACGGTCATGGAAGAAGCCAGCGAGTTCCTCAAACGCCTGGAAACCGGCGGCCCCTTCCCGATGTTTACCTCCTGCTGCCCTGCATGGGTGCGCTACGTGGAATCGCGCAACGCAAAATATTTGCCCAATGTTTCCACCTGCAAGTCCCCGATGGAAATGTTCGGCGCAACATTAAAGGCGCACTACAAGAGCATGGAGGCCGTGGACGGCAAAGAAGCCATCGTGATCGCGATTATGCCCTGTACCGCCAAAAAAGGCGAAGCCCAGCGGGAAGAATTTAAGCGCGAAGGCCTAAATGATATTGATTATGTCTTGACAACGCAGGAAATTAGTACGATGATAAAAGAGAATGGCATCGTGTTTAAGGATTTGGAAAGTGAAGCTACCGATATGCCTTTCGGGCTCGGCAGTGGTGCAGGCGTCATTTTCGGCACAACCGGCGGTGTCGCCGAGGCGGTAATCCGCCGCTGTTCCGAGGAGAAAGACACCAACATGCTGCGTGAAATCGAATTCTGCGGCGTACGCGGGATGGACTTCGTCAAGGAGGCCACTGTTGCAGTCGGGGGAAAAGAGCTGAAAATTGCTGTTGTCCACGGGCTGAAATACGCGCAAGACCTGCTGAAAAAGATCGATGCGGGCGAGGTCGCCTACGACTTGGTGGAGGTTATGGCGTGCTGGGGCGGCTGCATCGGCGGCGCGGGCCAGCCGACCGGACGTTTCCAGCAGAGAAAGGCGCGTGCGCAGGGACTTTACGACGCCGACCAGCTTTCGCAGATCAAACGCTCGGAGGAAAATCCCATGATTATGGCGCTTTACAACGGCGTCCTGAAAAAGAACCGCCACGAGCTGCTGCACGTCCATTACGGCAAACAGGATTGAGATGAAAGGGGCGTCTCTATGTTAACATTAGAGGTCTGCGTCGGCAGCGCCTGTCATGTAAAAGGTTCCTATAACATCATCAGCAAATTGCAGGAATTAATTTCTGAAAACGGTTTGGAAGACCGGCTGGAGGTCAAAGCGGCGTTCTGCTTCGGAAGATGCGCGCAGGCGGTGTCCGTCCAGTTTGAGGGGGAAGACGAGATTTTCAGCGTCGCGCCCACTTCCGTATCCGTTACGCAGTTTTTCGATTCGGAAATCCGAAAACGACTGAATGATTAAAAAAATCTCCCGTAAGAAGTTCTTACGGGAGATTTTTTTCACTTTGCTTGTTAAAGCGGGAGCAGTCTGAACGCCCGCAGCGGCGGCTGGGACAATGGCAGCCGGCGCAGTGGCAGTCCTCCTGCTTGCAGACGGTATAGCTACCGCCCTCAATTTGCAGGGAGCCGCCTGTGACAAGGAACTGCGCCATTTTCTTGCGGGCGGTCTCATAGATGCGCTGTACGGTGGTGCGCGCAACCGCCATCTGCGCGGCACATTCCTCCTGTGTCAGCCCCAGATAGTCGATGAGGCGAATCGCTTCGTATTCCTCCAGCGTCATGGAGAGCGGCACCCCGCCCTCGCTGTCCGCGCAGACAAACGATGTGCACGGCGGCAGGGCGCAGATACGCCTGCATTTCACCGGTCTTGGCATATGTTCCCCTCCCCTTTTTATGTCCAGTATAAACGCAAGCACGCGGGCTGTCAACCGCGCGCGGACAAATAAAAACCCCGCCGTCTGTGGAGGCAGACGGCGGGAATTTTTGTTTTAATAAACCGCTAGGGATTTATTATTTGGATGCTTTCTTGAACGCAACAGCGCCAGCAGCAGCCAGAGAAACAACAGCAGCAACAACGGCTACGCCAACCATGTCGGAAGAACCGGTGTTCGGGATTTCTTTGCCGCCGTCAACTACGGAAGAAGTGTCATCAACGGGCTCTTCGTCAACATCATCAATAACGGTGGTGTCGAGCTCGGTGTCAGAAATTACATAGGTGCCGAGGGTGCGGGTTTTGATGGTCCAGCCTTCGATACCAGTGGTGCCGTCATTGTCAGCATCAAAGGTGAACTTGGAGGTCACGTCAACCAGGTTGCCGTCAGCATCTTTTTCATAGATGAAGCAATCTTCTGCGTTCGGGGTGTAGTCATCATCGTCATCCCACGGAATACCCAAGGTCAGGGTAGCACGAGAGGTGGAAGGAATGGTAGCGGAGCCAACGAAATCATAGAACCACATGTCAGCGTTCACAGGATCGCCGTAGGTGGAATAGATTTCGGAGTCAGACTTGGTGGACAGACGCGCATAGAACTTAGAGGTATCATCGTTGCCCTCAAAGAACAGAGCAGCGCGGTCGTCGCCCCAAACCATGGTGTTATCTTCGTTAGAAGAAGGCTTGAAGTAAACGCGTTCGCCGGTATCAGCTTCGCCGTCTTCGCCTTTAACTTCTTTGTTGTTGATCCAGAAGTTGTAGTCAATGACAACTTTGTCATCAGCAGTAAAGGTGTTGTTAGCGGCAACAGAATCAGCAATATCCTTATCAGCAATTAAAGCAGCTGCTGCTTCCTTTGCATCAAATGTGATAGTACCTGTAGCTTTCAGCTCAGAAACGGTAGTAGACTCGTTCAGTTCAACCTTGAGGAAGTTTGCGCGAGGTCTGCCATCCAGCTTCTTATCGGTAACAACTGAAATTTTCTTGATATATTTGGATCCTTCGTCTTTGTCAACTTTGAACTTAAAGCAATCAGTGTCGGTCAATACATCAGAAGTCACAAAAAGATCCGTAGTAGCATCATCAAGGATCATAATTTTGCTGGTAGTGCCAGCGCCCAGCGGAACATAGAAGGTGGTGTTAGGAACAACGCCATCCACAGTCAGCTTGTTCGGAACAGCAGTATCTATGGGAACAACCCAAGTAACAGAATTGTAAATATCTTCGCCAGCGCCAACAATCATTTCGCCGTCGCCGTTGTATGCTTCGTCATTAACGAAAGCCGTATCAGCAGCGAGTGCAGGGATAGCCATAGCCACAGTCAGAGCGCCGGCCATCAGAACAGAAAGAACTCTTTTCATGTTCAAAAATCCTCCTTAAAAATTTAAAAATCAGTTTTTGATCGAACCAAAAGGAAAACCCTCCAGTAATTCCTTTTGACAATGCTAGTATATCCCAATAAAATGGGTTTGTCAAGCATTTTTGTAACCTTTTTGTAACTTTTTGTAACCAATTTGTAACTTGTTTTCCATTAAATGGAAAAAGGACGGATGTGGAGAGCCACCCGTCCTTTTATTGATTCAGTTAAAGAATCTCTGAATTAGAAGCGGCCAGTGCCGGGGTTTTCTTTCACGTCTGTGGGAGCTTCTTCAGCGGGAGCTTCTTCAGTCGCAACAGCAGCACCGTTGGAGAAGATGTAGGTGCCGAGGGTGCGGGTTTTGATGGTGAACACGGAATCGCCGTCGTCATTTTCGCCAGCGGTGAATTTCTCGGTCACGTCAACCAGAGCTCCGTCAACAACTTCGTAGATGACAACATCTTCAGCGGCAACAGTCTCGTCGCCATCTTCGTCAATGAACGGATTGTAGAGTTCGAGAACCGGACGGCTGGTAGCAGAGATGGTCGGGTTGCCAACGAAAGAGCGGATGAACGCATCGGTGTCAGCAAAGTTCTCAGCATAGTCAGCGTTGTCCCATTTGGTGGAAAGTTTCGGATAGTATTTGCTGACATCGGAATCGCCTTCGAAGGTCAGTTTGGCAATATCACTATTTCCATCTGCCCATGTGATTTCGTTGTCGTCATTCTTTTCAGGTTTCGCAATGAAGCCGCCTTCACCTGCATCCCAATCTTTATCGCCGGGAACTTCTTTATTCGAAATATAAGCGCTTTCTGTGAAAGTGACTTTCGAACCGATTATTGCAGTGTCTGTTGTACCTACAATAGCTTCTTTAGAGGTGAAGGTTACGCTGAACTTAACCTTGTATTCTTTATCGGTCATATCATCGTTCAGTTCGACTTTGAGCCAAGGGCCACGATCGCCGCTGATAGACTTCTCAGTCAGGCTCATCTTCTTGATCATTTTGGTGTTGTCGTCGCCTTTGTCAAATTTGGCTTTGAAGCTGTCGCCGTCATTCAGTGCACCGGCAGTCGCTGATCCACCAGTAACAAGAACTGTGTCAGTCAATTTGTAATACAGGGTTTTACCGGGCTTTACCTCGATCACATTGTTGACATCATCATAAGTTGTAGCTGCATCATCACCAATATACGCAGTAGTATCAAAATCGCCGGCAACATCGGCTTTGGTCTCAGCCGCAAATGCAGACATGCTCGCCATGGAAGCAACGGTTGCAACCGTCAAAAGGGAAGCAATCAGCTTTTTCATAGGGAATCTCCTCCTAATAATTTTAAATCAGTTTTATTTCGAGGGAGCTACTCTCCAGTTCCTCCCTCGCTTGCCACCAGTATATCCCATTTGTGTTGGCTTGTCAATCACTTTTGTCATAGTTTTGTAACTTTTTGTTACCGCTTTGTAACTTAATTTGCAAAAAATGGAAAATAATGTCGCCAGTCAGCGTTTGAGCCGCGCCCCCTCGGCAAAACAGGAAAACCGCGCGTTGTAGCGGTAGGCGACCTTGGCATACGGCAGGCCGCTGCGGTTTTTGAGCATCACAAGCTCCACCGCCCGCGGGGACGCCGCTTTCGCCGCGTTGACATCAAAGCCCGGCTCCCCCGCCCCCGCCAATTGCAGGCCCAGCAGGACATCGGAAGAATATTCCACCGCGCCGCTCTCCTTGAACGCCTCCATTGAAACGGCGTTGCGGTAGTTCTCTCGGTTGAAGCTGGAGACCGCAAACACCGGCACGTCAAAATCGCGGCTGACGCGCTTTAGCTCCACCACCGAACGGTCGGTGTTCTGCTTGTCGGTGGCGCGCCGGTCGTCGGGCTGCAGGATTTGCAGATAGTCCACAATGACCACCGGCTTGCGCCCGCGCAGGCGGATGTGCTCATGCACCGCCCGCCGGATTTCCTGCACGCCGATGTCCGCGATGCCCTCGCGGATGAACAGCCCCTCCCCCGCTTTCCGGTAGGCCGCCACCGCGCGGTCAAACAGCGCCTGCTGCGCGCTTCCCTCTTCCAGCCCGCCCCGCAATACCTGCCGCATCGTCAGCGCGTCGGAGCGCTCCGCAGTCGGGTTCAGCAGATAGCTGGTGCGCGAAATGCTCTTCGCCATCAGCTCCATGCGGCTCATTTCCAGCGAAAAATACAGCACGTCTGTTTCATGCTCCGCTATGTAATCCGCAATCTGGAGCACGAACGAGGTCTTGCCCAGCGACGAAATCGCTCCTATTATATAGAGGCCCGCGTATAGCCCGCCGTCCAGCAGGGCGTCCAGCTCGTAAAAACCCGTCGAATACGCGCTTCTGCTCGCGCGTCGCGCCGTCCAGTCCAGCAGGCTCTCCACCGCGCCGGCTGTGTTCGTGCGGTCGTATTCGTAGCGGTCGGCGTTCACCGCGCGCTCCAGACAGGAGCGGAGCGCGTCCCTGTCTTTCACAAGCAGCTCGTTCAGGTCTTTGGCTCCCTCCGGCAGCTCCAAAGTACGGCATTCCAGCCCAAGCCCCGCCAGCCCCGCCAACAGTTCCTCGTTCATTCGGTGGCCCGCTTCGTCGGCGTCACCCGCCGCCAAAAAGGTGTAGCTGTTCGCCGCCGTGGGGTTCGTTTCGCACAGCGCCAGAAATTTGCGCACATTCGATACGCCGCAGAGCGCCATCGCCTGAAAGCCGCATTCTTCCGCCGAAAGTGCGTCGAACACCGCTTCGGTTACGAATAGCGCGCCGCCTTTTCCCTCGCCAGAAAGATAGTCCGAGCCGAATACCTCCATCGCGCCCGCGCTGTTCTTATAGCGCGGCTGGAGCTGTTCGGAGATGGCGCGCGCGCAGTAGCAGGTGCATTTTCCCGCCGTGAAAATCGGCAGCACCGCACGTCCTCCGCTTTCATACAGGCGGTATCGCTTGCAGAGTTCCTGCGATAACCCTCGGTTTGCAAAATATGCGCCGCCGACACCGTTTTTGGCGATTTCCGCTTCCACCTGCGCGGCAAAGTCGGCGGCGGATTCCTTGGGTTCCCGCCGCACAGTCTTTATTTCTTTCACTGGTGCGAAAACTCTTTCGCTCTTTCCGAAGTCTTCCGGAAAGGGTCTGCCGAAGATTTCGCATGCTTTTTTTACCTGCCGCGGAAAGCTGTCACATTCTGGGTAATCCATCCGGACAACATCGAACAGGTCATAGCTGACCCCGCAGGAAAAACAGTGAAGCGTACAATTTTGGCGGTTATAAGACATGCTGGGGTTTAAATCCTCATGTGCCGGATTGATGCACCGGATCATACGGTTCCGCTTTCCCGCAATCAGGATCCGTTTCTGCGCCATATATTCCGGCAGGAGCTGTTTTAGCTCCTCTATCAAGGTTTCATTGTTTTTCATAGGTGTTTCTCTCCTCTCGGCTAGAATAACATGGAATGTTTCTATTCACAAGTCTATAAACGATTCTATTCGCGATTCTATTCTTGGTATTGCTCGTTCGTCTGGGCTCATTTTTCAGAGCTTGTCCATGTTATGACATCTTTTGCATAGATGCAGTAATATACTGTGTCTGCAATTATAGAGTTTTTCAGAGAATATATTGGCTAATATATTATGTGTTTTATTATATATGTTTTTATATTAACTTGTGTATTAGCTATTGTATAAGTAATTATATTAGTTAATAGTTTTTATATTGACTAATATATATTATATTGCACCTGTTAATATATTTGTTTATTACATAACTAATAAATTTGTGAATATAAACTTGTATAGATTGGTTTACTTATAAATTAAGCTATGATATAATCAAATAAACAATCCATTCGTTTACATAATTGACACGATACAGGGGGTTATCAAATGGGAAAGATTATCACGTTTGGAACATTGAAGGGCGGGGTGGGGAAGACCATGCTCTGCTTCAACATCGGCGGCATTCTGTCCCAGCTGGGAAATAAGGTGCTTGTCATTGACAGCGACCTTCAGGGAAATCTTACCAATAATATGGGGATTGACCGAACCAGTGAAAGCCTTTGTACAACCTATGACATTTACAGCATCGATTCGGATCCCCCGGAGCCTGAACGCCTTATTTTTAAAAGGCCGATCGACCGCCTGCCGGAACTGGATATGATTGCCGGCTCTATCTTTTTACATAAGGCGGAACTTAAAATTGCTTCCGTAGCCGGGCGCGAACAGATTCTTGCCAACTATCTCTCTGATCACAAAGACTTTTTTGATCAATACGACCACATTTTGATCGATACGAACCCCAGCATGTCAATTGTCAACCAGAATGCTTTTCTGGTTTCAGACGCCATCCTTTTAGTGAGCGATGTTTCCATGAACGCGATTGAAGGGGCCCAGCTGTTCATCGCACTCTGGGAAGACGCAAGGCGCAGGCTGCGTAGGGAGGACAACATCAAGGGCTTTATTGTCAACGACTATGATGCAAGAAACCGCCTTTCCAGCGATTTTCTCGAATATCTGCGCACATCGCCAGACACAGCAGACCTGCGGGAAATTGTGTTTGACACCATTATTCCACGCAACGTAAAAATTACAGAGAGCGAACTTGCCGCGATCCCTATTTCACTATATGACCTTCGTTCAAAAGGCTGCGACGCAATCGCGTCATTAGTCGACGAAATGCTCGCAAAAAAAATAGTATAATAACAGGTATCGATGATCACGAATAGCGAATATATTCACGATTACATCCGCACATAGAATTTCAAAATTTATAAGACACTGCATCAAGGAGGATCTAACAATGGCTAACAAATTTACAAAAAGCGTTCTTGAACGTCAGGCCAAAGAAGCGAAAGATGCCAAGCTCCATACACATACACAGAGTTTGCCAGAGGAGCCTGAACTGCTCTCCGCCAATCATCAAGCGGAACTTGTCGAACCCGTATTAGATAATAAAAAAACCTTTATAGAAACCCCTCCAAAAGCACAAGAAAGCCCCACTTCCAGGAAACAACAAAAAACTGCGGCATCCGGACAAGTTGATTTGTCCGCCTTTATTATCCGGGACAATGAGCGCAGTGCTAAAAATAAAACATTTTATCTGGACGCCGCAGTCATTCATGCAATCAAAGCTGCCGCCGCTGCACAAAAAGTTACGGACAGCAAATTAGTCAACGATATTTTAAAGAAGATACTTGGCGTTTAGTAAAGCTTATTACTTAACAGAGACACTGCTCTTTCAACGGTCCTTACTAACCGAAACTGGGTACCATTTAAATCGAGACTGTAAAAACGTCTCGATTTCTCGCTTATTTAGAGCTTTCCTTTATTCATCCTCTTTCGCAGAAAGCAGATAACAGTCTCGTTAAAATACCCGCTGAAGTTCCCTTCAAATAGACTATCCGAAACTGGGTACCATGTTTTTGCGATATGAATAATTTGACCAAATCACCGGACTTTTGGCCTATTCTTCTTCTTTTGCGAACCCACAAGCCTAGAAACATCCGATCCGCTGTAAAGAGTTTTTCTTTACAGCTATCGAAAACCGCGCTTAATCTCAAATCAATCACTATCTTTTAAAAACTAAAAGACTAGCCTAAATTGGGTACTATCTGCATTTAAAATCTTGATTTCCTCTATAAATCTTCAATTTTCGTCATATTTTGCTCTTTTTATCACAATTGAACGTTCAAACAGAAGTCGCTTTTATTACGCTTTTCCCTTGAAACAAACGGGGAAGAAGGGCTTACACGAAAATAGAACCCATAACTAACCGGAACTGGGTACCAAAAGAGATTTTAAACAAAACCTGCTACTCAATTTATAATTCTCTAACAGTTATCATAACATAAACCTTCAAAATACGAACTAACCAAAACTGCCAATTGTACCAACCAAAAATTGCTACCGAGCAATCCGAAAATGCCCACTTCACCAACCGAAAATGTCCACTCAAAAGCAAAACTCAAAAGTCTGTAAATGTCATTATATACCTAGTTTAGTAGTACAATTTGGGCACGCTACAAGATGCTGTATGTACTGTATGTCCTGTAAGTACTAAAGTAGAGCTTTTTAAAACGATAGAAAGCTCTACTGCTTTAGGACGGTTCCTTTAAGAAGTAAAACCATGGATGGGATTTATAAAAAGCGGTTGAATAAATTAGGAACTATGCTATAATAAAAAACTAAAGTAATTACCACAAAAAAGCCTTGATTCCACGATACTATAGGTAAAGCAGGTGAGAAAATGGAATCCGACAGCCTGAGTTGGCTGTTGCTTTGTGTTGGGGTACTCAGTTTCTTTGCCACAACGGCGACACTCATTGCAGCGCTACATATACAACGAAAACAACAGGATATGAAGGCCTATTATGCAGAGATCAATCGGCTTCGAGAAGAGCTATTAACAGAATCTCGGCAATCCAGACAGGAAAATGGCCAGAATATATCCAGAACAGTGGCTTCTCTCGGGCAGTCGCTCACGGCGAATCAATCTTTAATGTCGAACGAATTATCAAGCCGGCAAGATAGTATGCAGAAATCCGTAATCTTGATGATGCGCAGCGTTGATCAGCGAATACAGGGGTTTACCGCGCAGAACGAGCAGCAGCTGGCCGGAGTTCGGGAAACTGTGGAAAAAAGACTGCAGTTTTTGCAGGAAGACAATGCCCGGCGGTTGGAAGAAATGCGTGCGACCGTAGATGAAAAGCTTCAACAAACGTTGGAGACCAGAATTGGAAAATCGTTTCAATTGGTCAGCGATCGGTTGGAACAGGTTTATCGCGGTCTTGGGGAAATGCAGTCTCTGGCAGCCGGAGTCGGGGATTTGAAAAAAGTGCTTTCCAATGTCAAAACGCGCGGTATCGTTGGAGAAATCCAGTTGGGCGCTATTTTAGAGCAGATGCTTTCACCGGAGCAATATCGGACAAATGTGGCAACCAAACGCGGAAGCCGGACAGTGGTGGAATATGCGGTTGTTTTACCGGGGGACGGAGAACAGCCTGTTTATCTGCCGATTGACGCAAAATTTCCTGCGGACGCTTATACGCAGCTTACAGATGCCTATGATTTGGGAGACGCCGAAGGAATTACGGCAGCTTCCGCTCTTTTGTCGAGCCGAATAAAAACTTTTGCAAAGGATATTCGCGACAAATATCTTGACCCACCTTATACGACTGACTTTGCGATTATGTTTCTTCCGTTTGAGGGACTTTATGCACAAGTGCTGCGCTTAAATTTATTGGAAACACTGCAAAGGGATTACAAAGTGATTATCGCGGGGCCGACAACAATGGCAGCTCTTTTGAACAGTTTACAAATGGGCTTTCAGACGCTGGCAATTCAAAAACGTTCCAGCGAGGTTTGGGATGTCCTTGGAGCGGTCAAAACGGAATTTGACCGCTTTGGAGAGGTGCTAGATCTGACGCAGCAACGGTTGGAACAGGCAAACCATGAACTGGACAAACTGGTCGGCGTGCGCACCCGAATGATTCGACATAAGTTGGCGCAGATTTCAGCTGTTACAACGGAAAAGACGGAACAGCTGCTGAAAGAGTAAGCGAGCCATACTTTTTGAAAAGCAGGGGATAGCTGGAAAAAAAACGAACATGTTAGAAGTAAACAGAGGTAAAAGGATTAGAAACTATGCTGATCAGCTTAGAAAATGCATCAAAGCTCTTTGCGGAAAGAGTCGTCTTTATGGGCGTCAACCTGAAAATTGAAGAGGGAGACCGTATAGGGCTAGTCGGCGTTAACGGCGTCGGGAAATCAACACTTTTAAATGTGTTGGAAGGCTCTTTGCCTGTTGATGAGGGTGAGCGCGCAGTCAGAAGTGGATTGCGCATCGGATTTTTACGCCAAAACAGCGGGGTAGAAGGAACCGCTTCGATTCAGGAAGAAATGCGGTCGGTTTTTCGGCCGTTATTGGATGCGCAGCAGCAAATGAAGCGGCTGGCGGCGCAGATGGGTCAGTTTACGGACCATACAGACCACGAATATCGGCGGATTACAGAAGAATATGATCGGTTGCAGGCGTACTTTGAAACAAATGAAGGCTATCAGATTGAGGTAAAAATAAAAACAATTCTGAACGGAATGGGTTTCGGCGACCGGGACACGGAAACAAAATGTTCGACTTTATCCGGTGGGGAAAAAACAAGGCTTGCACTCGCAAAGCTGCTTCTGGCAGAGCCGGAGCTGCTGATGTTGGATGAGCCGACAAATCATCTGGATTTTGCCACCCTGCAATGGCTGGAGGACTATCTGCAAAGCTATCGGGGCGCGCTGGTCGTGGTTTCCCATGACCGCTATTTTCTGGATAAGATCTGTACAAAAATCTGGGAACTTGCAAACCTTAGGTTTGTTTCTTATAAAGGGAACTATACAAAGTATACGAAAACGCGTGAAATGCTTTATGAACGCCAGCTAAAAGATTATGAGATGCAGCAGTCCCATGTCGCAAAGCTGACGGATTATATTGCGCGGAATAAGGTTCGTGCATCCACGGCGGGGATGGCAAAAAGCAAAGAAAAAGAGCTGGAGCGCATGGAGCTGATTAAGCAGCCCCCCAAGCCTCTACATCCTGCTCGAATGGCTTTTCGGTTCGAGCGGGAGCCGGTAAAGGATATTTTGCATGTGCAGGGATTGTCGATGAAGGTTGGAAGCGGGGAGACAGAACGAACGTTATGCACAAATGCAGAGTTCGACCTGCTCCGCGGGGAAAAGGTGGCGCTTGTCGGCAGTAACGGCGTCGGAAAATCCACGTTTCTCAAAACAGTGTTGGGGCAGCTTCAGCCGCAGGAAGGGCGGATACAGTGGGGGCGCAATGTCAAAATTGCATATTTTGAACAGGAGCAGCTGGATCTTCACCCTTATAAAACGGTGTTGGCCGAACTTTGGGACAGGTTTCCCGCAACATATGAACAGGATATCCGCAATGTTCTGGGGAATCTGCTGTTTTCCGGGGAGACCATCTATAAACAGGTTGGAACCCTGTCCGGCGGCGAAAAGGCAAGGCTTAAATTTGCCATTATGATGTATGAGGAAGGAAATGTTCTTCTGCTGGACGAACCGTCCAACCATCTGGATCTTTCCACAAAAGAGGTACTGGACAAAGCGCTCATGGAGTATGAAGGAACCATTTTGATGGTTTCGCACGACCGCTATCTGCTCAGCCGGATGCCCACAAAAATCGTTGAAATGTTTCCTGACCGGTTTGTCAGTTATGACGGCGGATATGACCGGTTTCTTGAAAAAAGCAAAGAACAGCAGCCCGAAGAACTGAAGCTTTCCGAAGACCGGCCAAAACCGGAAAACGATTATTATCGGGGCAAAAAACAGCGCGCGGAAGAAGTGGCAAAGAAAAAACGCCTGCTTCAGGTGGAGCAGGAAATATCAGACCTTGAAACGCAAATTGCGCAGGGACAGCAGGAGATGTGCGAACCCTCTGTGTCGAGCGACTATCAGAAGGTTGCCTTGGTCTGCCAGCAACTTGAAGAGATGCGGGCGGAGCTGTCCGACCGCATGGAGGAATGGGCAGAGCTTTCTGAGGAATTTGCCTGATTAAAGCAGGGGGACAAAAACTATGGCTTGGATTTTGATGCAGCAGGTGGCCGTCATCTTTCTGCTAATGGGGATCGGAATTATACTCAAAAAGAAGAAGATCATCAGCATGGAGGCTGCGGGGATGGTTTCCAATCTGGTGATTATGATCGTAATACCCAGTGTCATCGTGCAGGCGTTTCAGAGGGATCTGGAAAAAGAAATGCTGACCAGTATGGGAACTGCTTTTTTACTTGCTGTGCTGTTCCACATTATGGCGGTGGTCTTTACGAAATGGATCCCGCGTCCGCGGGACGACAACCAGTACCCGGTGGAGCGGTTGCTGGCAATCTGTTCTAACTGTGGCTTTATGGGGATTCCTTTAATGACAGCCGTAATGGGTGATGTCGGAACACTTTACGCCGCCATTTATGTCGCGGCGTTTAACTTGTATTTGTGGTCGCACGGCGTTATGATTTTACGAAAAACAAGGAAAATCAGCGCCAAAGAACTCTTTGGTACGCCGGGAATGATCGGGGTAGGGGTTGGGTTATCCCTGTTCTTTTTGCAGCTGCGCCTGCCTGCGCTTTTCTCGATTACTCTAAATTATCTGGCGGCGATGAACACCCCGCTCCCGACGATTATTACCGGTGTGTTTTTAGCGGATATTTCGTTTAAAGAAGCGCTGCGCAACCGGCATGTCTACATAGCGACCGCCTTGCGCCTGTTGATTCTTCCGTTTCTATTTATCGCGCTGATTTGGATTATGCGGGTACCTGCATGGTTTCCCAACGCGGCAATGCCCGCCTTGGCTATGGTCATCTGCAGTTGCTGTTCCGGAGCGATCACAACGGCAATGATGCCTGCTCGCTATGGCGGCGATTCCACACACGGTGCGGCGCTGGTAGCGGTTTCAACGCTCTTTTCCATCTTAACTATTCCCGTAGTTGCAACGACAGCGCAGTGGCTGTTTTCCTTTGTGTAAAAAAAACCGACCGGTTTTCCCGGTCGGTTTTTTATAGCATTTTACTTGTTACCAGATATAAAGCGGCAGAAAATTCATCCGGCAGAACAGCGGCAACCGGCAGCAGATTGAGTTTTTTTTGTTGCACAATGGCTTCCCGCATCCGTTTTGCAAGGAACACGGTGCGCACCCTGCGATCGAGCAGTTCCAGCGTTTTTGCGCTGTATTCTGCTTGCTCCGGAACAGAAATGTCCGAAAGAGACTGCGTCAGTTTTTCCTGCCAGTGCGCTGGCGTGTAAAGGACACACGGGTCCAAGTCGAACAGTTCGCCAGCGCATTCCATCCCATCCAGCGCATAGGAACGAACATTGAGCGTTTTCATATGACGGCGCAGGCAGCGTTTTTCAATTGCGCGCAAAGCCACAGAATCCAAAAAAGTCTGGCCAGTGCTTTCCATTCCGAGCAGTGCCGAATGGGCATAAAAATCCCGGTAATACTGGCGGACAAGTTCCGCAAGGGTTCCTTTTACAAATGCAAATGCACATCCGTCAAATACACCGAAAGCACGCATCGTGTCGAGATAGGCAAGACGCATGTTCTGACGGGCGGAATGCGGGTCGAACAGCAGAATCGAACCGAGATTCCAGTAGCTTCGGATGGTCTGGATATCATAGTTTTCAAATTCTTTTTCCCAGCGGACGATGCCGATTGCTTCCATATCAACGGCAATGATCCGGTCGGCGCCGCGGTCTATTGCCATTCGGATGGGCATGTTATCGTAATATCCGCCGTCGATATATTTCTTGCCGTCGATGGTTTGCGGCCGGATGGCAGGGAAGAGCGCGCAGGAGGCGATCAGATGCTCCGCAAGCCGGCCTTCGGGGATATCCTCCCGCCAGAAACGGCAGGGTTTCATGTCATCCACGCGCACGGTGACAAAGCCAAAATCAATCGGGGACTGACGGATGGCCTGTTCCTTCAAAAAGGCAAGAAGCAGGTGCTCCAGCGCTTTTGTATCAACACCGCCCTTTGTTGCGGCGGCACGTCCGAACAGACGCAGCGCTGCCAGCCATTTTCGGCGGGGCGGAAGGGTTTCGTCCAAGGGCACATCAAAAACCCGGGAGGTTTCAAGTTCCTGCCAGAGGCGACGAGCCTGCTCCAAATCCCCCTGTGCGATTACGGCTCCGTTGAGCGCTCCAACGGAGGTGCCTGTAACAATAGACAGCTTCACATCCAATTCGCTGAGCGCCTGCCAAACCCCGATCTCATAGGCGCCGCGGCTTCCGCCGCCTGATAATACCAATGCGGTTTTCATCTGTATCCCGCCTTTCTATCAATAGTATATCAGAAAAAAAGGGAAATGTTTGAAGACGCGATGAATCCTTTTCGGCAGGAAGGAATTTGCACCGTCATTGACTTCCCGCGGGAGCTATTTTATAATGTGTAAATACTGATGCGTCGCGCTGGTTTTTGCAGACAGGGATCAGGCCGCAGATAAAAAAGGAACGGAAAGGGAAGACGGCATGAAGGAGCAATTACAATCAGAGCAAAGAGCAACTTTCGTAGTGGAAGTGCAGTTCCAGCAAAACCATTCCTTGCAGGGAACAATTCGCTGGCTGGAAGAAAAAAGAAGCCAGCGCTTTCGGAGCACTCTGGAACTAGTGAACCTGATGGATGACGCGCTCGAACGGAACAATGGGAATAACCTGACTGAAGAGAAGTTGGACTGGGAGCCGGACACTTCAGACAGACCCTTGTAAATATTGGAAGACTATGATAAAATAGTGGCGAAACTGGTAGGAAATGAGGGCTTAATATGGTGACCTGCCCGAAATGCGGACGACCTGTCAGCGGTCGCGCGCGTAGCTGCGGCTACTGTGGGGAGTCTTTGGTAAATCAATATTTCAGCCACGCGCAGCCGGAGCTTGCAGACGCGCCTGTCGCAACCGCCGGAACAATTTCTGCCATGGTACTGGGCGTTTTAGGGGGGCTTGCTCTGCTGGCCGCGCTGGTCTTCCGCCTGCTTCCGCTGTTTGGTTTTTGGGATTCCCCGTCTACCGATCTGCGCTGGTGGGTTATTACCGTGCTGATGACCATCCTGCCGGTAAGTTATCTGATGACCCAGATAACCTTAAGAGGGGAGCGGGTTTCGATGGTTTCGGACTCGATCTCGTTACTTTGTTCTGTAACGGCGCTGTCCATAACCGCTCAGCTTTATCTGATGCAGGGGACCAAGCCGTTTGGCGGCCCGGACGCAATCGCTTATCTTTTAACGGTGGGCTGTATCCTTGTGGCGGTTGCAAGCATAGTGGCGATTCTTTCCTTTCATAAACCGAACTAAAAGTGCCGCGCAGAGTTCTGCGCGGCGTTTTCATCTCGTTATGGTGTTGAAAGGCTTACCTTCGTTGGTAAATTCAGGACAATGAGAGAACTAAAGACTGCCGCAACCCCCAAAAGACCGGTTGGGGTGGCAGGTTCGTGAAACAAAAAAATACCGGCAAGCGTTGCGACGACCGGTTCAATTGAGGCCATAATTGACGCTTTTCCGGCGGGAACCTGTTTCAGACCCCGTGTGTAAAGCAGATAGGGAATCGCGCTGCTGAACAATCCCAACGCGAGACAATACCAGACGGAACCGGGCGCACCAGCCAAAAGCCGGGGAAACTCACTCAGTTTCGCAAAAGGCAGAACGCCAACGCCGGCGAACAGAAAAGTATAAGCGGTGACGGTGATCGGATGATAGCGTTCCAGCGCATACTTCGCAAAGATACTGTAAAGGGCATAGCCGAAACCGGAGCCAAGCCCCGTCAGGATTCCGGTCATGGAAATATGCAGGGCAGACCCCCCGCCTGAGACTAAAACACAGCCCGCGAAAGCAAGCAGAAGGGAACAAAGCTTGCGGCGCGTCAGCTTCTCGTGAAACAAAAACAGCGACAGCAGCATCACAAACGATGGCGCAGTGTAAAGCAGAATTGCCGCCGCCGAAAGGGAACACAGGCGAATCGTGGTGAAATAGCAATAGTTAAAAAAAACAATGCTGAAAATGCCTGTTCCGATGAAGCACCAGCAGTCCTGCAGGCGGATTTTCAGCCGTGTTGGGTCAGTGACCAGCAAAAACAGCACCAGAATGAGCGCGGTTATCCATGCGCGGCAGGCAACAATCTGCATCGGGGCGAACCCTGGCAGGGCGCGAACGAATACCCCGATCAGCCCCCAAAGCGCGGCGCCGGATAAGATATAGAAGTAGGGAAGGGCCTGCATTTTTGATTCCTCCGTTTCTGCCTGTCATTTTACCATAGGAAGCTGCCCGCGTCTATCTTTTATCGGAACTTATTGAGAAATCGGGCAAGATGTGGCATAATGAATACTGTTAAATTTTCGGGGAAGGCGAGTCAACGGATGATTCCATTTATGATAGAAGGACGAACAGTCTGGGAGCGGCTTGCCGAAACCAGAAAACCAATTGTGCTCTACGGCATGGGGCTTGGTGCGGAAAAGATGCTCCGCATCATGAAAACCTACCAGATTGCTGTATCGGATATTTTTGCGAGCGACGAGTTTGTCCGCGGGCAATCTTTTTGCGGCTGGCAGGTAAAAAAACTTGCCGAGGTGCAGGAACGCTACGGCGATTTTATCATTGTTGTGGCGTTTGCATTTTGGCAGGAAGAGCTGCTGGAGCGGGTCGAAGCGCTCAGTAAACAGTACGAGCTTTACGCGCCCCATGTGCCGGTTGTAGGAACCGAAGCGGTGGACGAGGGTTATCTTAATAGGTACGAAACGGCGATTCAGGCAGCCTATCACCTCATGGCGGACGAGCAGAGCCGCCGGGTTTATGCCGCTGTCTGGAACTATAAGATGAGCGGAAAGATTTCCTATATCCGCGAGGTGACCACACCGAAGGAAGAGGCATATGCCCTCATCCGTCCGTGTAGGGAGGATGTTTATCTGGATCTTGGCGCATATGATGGGGATACCGTCCGGGAGATGACAAAACAAGCTGGCGGCCCGCTGCGGCGTGTTTTTGCACTGGAACCGGACCCAAAAAACTTTCGGAAGCTGTCCGCGTTTGCAGAGACCTATTCCGGCGACCTGCATCTACTGAACGCAGGCGTTTACGACCGGGACACGTCCATCCTGTTTGCCAACAAGGCGGGGCGGCATTCCGCTGTCTCCAGAGATGGAGAAGGAATCGCTGTGCCAATGCGCTCGATTGACAGCGTGGTGGGAGAAGAAGCGGTTACCATCATCAAAATGGATGTGGAGGGGGAAGAAGGCAAAGCGCTTGCAGGCGGAAAGACTGTGCTTGCGCGGGACTGCCCGCGGCTGATCGTATCTGCCTATCATCGCAACGAGGATACGTTTGCGCTGGCGCTGCAAATTCACGCGATGAACCCCGCTTATCGGTTATATCTGCGGCAGCATCCGTATATTCCGGCGTGGGACAACAACCTCTATGCGGTGAAAGAAGGCTTTGCATGAACCCGTTTCCTTATTCAGACGATAACAAGCGCTATCACACATACAGCTATTCTCTGCGGCACAGGTTTGGCGGGAAGGTCTCCCGCATAAGCCTGAATGCAGGGCTGTCTTGCCCGAATCTGGATGGAACCAAGGGAACCGGCGGTTGCACCTATTGCTCGCCAAGCGGAAGCGGAGAATTCGGCGGAACGCCCGGAGCGCCGATTGCGGAACAATTTACGGATGTCGCGGCAAAAATGGGGGAAAAGTGGGATACGCAAAAACATATTGCCTACTTTCAGGCTAGAACAAACACTTATGCACCCGCAGAAAAACTGCGCGCGCTGTATGAAGAAGCTTTGAACTGCCCCGGTGTGGTGGGACTTTCCATTGCAACCCGCCCAGACTGCCTGCCGGACGACGTATGCGATCTGCTGGGGAAACTGGCGGAACGAACCTACCTAACGGTGGAGCTGGGCTTGCAGAGCGTCTGGGAGGAAACCGGAAGGCGTATCAACCGCTGCCATACCTGGGAGGACTTCTTAAACGGCTATGAAAAGCTTCATAAACGAGGGGTTTTGGTCGGCGCACATATCATTAACGGTCTGCCCGGCGAAACGCCGGATAGGATGCTGAAAACAGCGGAAGAGCTTTCAAAGCTGAACCTGCATCTGGTTAAGATTCATCTGCTGCATGTGATTCAAGGAACGCGGCTGGCAAAGCAGTATCAGGCGGGGGAATTTCCCCTACTTACGCGGGAGGAGTATGTGAACATCGTATGCAGCCAGCTGGAGCTGTTTCCGCCGGAATTTGTTCTGGGACGGCTAACTGGGGACGGCGTGCCAGAACAGCTGATCGGGCCGGTTTGGAGCCTTAAAAAACTCTGTGTGCTTAATGAGATTGACAAGGAATTTGTCCGCCGGGACAGCTGGCAGGGAAAATGCTTTACCGGCAGATGAAACAGAGAGAAAGGGAACGCTGCTTATGGCAGAAGTAATTTTACTGCGGGACGGGCACCAAAAACGGTGTTTCATTCCGGCGGGAGCGTCGCTGATGCCGCTTTTGCGGCAGGAGGGGGCGCTGGCGTTTCCATGCGCGGGGAATCATACCTGTGGAAAATGCAGGGTCAGGGCGACCGGAGGGGTTTCGGAGATGACGCCCCGCGAACGTGCGCTTTTAGGCGATGCAGAGGAAGGGGAACGGCTTGCCTGCTTTCTCATCGTCCTCGGAGACTGCGAAGTGCGGATCGGTTCGCAGAAATCGGCGCAGATCGTCACCGGATCGGATGCGGTGGCGGTGCAGCTTGACCCCGGCTATACGGGGTTCGGCGCCGCATTCGACATCGGAACGACAACCGTTGCCTGCTACCTGTTTTCGTCGGATCAGGAACGCCCTCTGGCTTCGTTGGCGGAGCAAAACCGGCAGGGTTCTTTTGGGGCGGATGTCATCTCCCGCATTGAGGCCTGCAAAGCGGGCGCGCTTTCTAAGCAGCGGGACGTGATACGCGCGCAGCTGGCGGAAATGCTGGAAACGCTCTGTAAGCGGGAAAGGGTTGCCGCTTCCGACATTCAAAGCATTGCCGCGACAGGCAACACCGTCATGCTGCATCTGCTGGCAGGGATTGACCCGGCGGGGCTTGCGGCGGCGCCGTTTATGCCAGGCTCTCTGTTTGGCGGCTGGCAGGGCTGGACGCTTGACAGATTCCCCAAAGCGCGGATTTATCTGTCGGACTGTATCTCCGCGTTTGTGGGCGCAGACATTACCTGCAGTATTCTGGCTTCAGGGATGTTGGAGCGTAGCGGCGTATCTCTGCTGTTGGACATCGGCACAAATGGGGAGATGGCGCTATTTGACGGAACCTGTTTGACCGTCTGTTCGGTGGCGGCGGGGCCGGCATTTGAAGGGGCGGGCATCTCCTGTGGAAGCGGCGCGTCGGATGGCGCAATTTCAGCAGTACACATCGGTCAAACCGGTTTGCACTATGAAGTCATCGGCGGGGGAGAGGCGCGCAGCATATGCGGCTCAGGGCTGATAGACGCGGCGGCGGCTTTTCTCTCTTCAGGCGTATTGGATGCGACCGGGCTGATTACGGACGGAGAAACGGTTTCCATCGGGGACAGTGGCCTCTGTCTGACCCAACAGGATATCCGGCAGCTTCAGCTTGCCAAGGCGGCAGTTGCCGCCGGTATCGAGTCCTTGCTGCAGGAGCAGAAAATGAGTTTGCACGAAGTCGGACAAGTTTTTCTTTGCGGCGGCTTTGGGAGTTTCCTGAACCCCCGGTCAGCTGCGCGCATCGGTTTACTGCCACAAGAACTGGCATCCAGAACAAAGGCAATCGGCAACGCCGCCGGCGCAGGCGCCGGCATGATTCTGCAAAGTAAGACAGCTTTGCGGCGATGCAAAGACATTGCGTCGCGTGCAAAAACAGTTGATCTATCAGTCAACGCTTATTTTATGGAACGGTATGTAGAAAATATACTGTTTGCGCAGGGAGAGTAAAAAATGGAGATAAAATTAAGACTTGCAAGGCCCCAGGAGGATGCTTCAAAAGTGCTCGCTATTTATGCGCCATATATCTTGAATACAACCATCACATTTGAATACGAGGTGCCTTCTCCAGAGGATTTTCAGCGGAGGATGGAAGGCGTCATGGAACAATTTCCCTGGATTGTGTGCGAAGCGGACGGCGTTGTTGCCGGATATTCTTATGCCACCAGACAATATGAACGCGTAGCATATGGATGGAACGCAGAGCTTTCTGTCTATCTCTCCCAGGAGTTCCAAGGCATCGGTATCGGCTCAGCGCTCTATCGCGCGCTGATTGGTGTGCTGCAGATGCAGGGCTATCGGAATCTGTCCGTTCGAATTACAATTCCCAACGAGAAGAGTATCGCACTGCATCGGGCGTTCGGTTTTGAAACAGTGGGGATTTTTCATTCGGTCGGCAACAAATTCGGCCGTTGGCTGGATATGCAGTGCCTTTCCAAGCAGATCGGGGAATATACAGAGTTTCCCAGCCCGCCGATACCGGCATCGGCATTGAATCTGGAAATGACCAATGCGCTATTTGCCGCATGTGCCCAGCAAATTCAGGTTTCGGCCTTGCAGTGAACAAAAACTTGTGCTTTATCAAAGAGACCGTTTCAGATGGTCTCTTTTTTGTTTGTGTTTTTGTGAATATATCACAAAATTTCAATAGATATTTCTTGCTTGTATCCAACTATAAAATTAGAATACAATGAGTTAGAATGTATGTAAGGAAAGCTGACCGCGCTGTAAGGCTCGGTTTTTTCTTTGTCAGACAGTTACGGGAGAAGCGAGCAAACATTGAGCGCATGGCACGCCGTGTGCGTTACTTTCCTTTGTGTATGAAGCCGCCTGTTTTGACAAATGATAACAAGCATAAGGAGTTGTAGCCATGGATATTCGTTATTCCGCAAACCAGAGAGATTTTAAGCGTTATACCACTGATGAGGTCAGAAAGGAATTTCTGATCGAGAACCTTTATGCCCCGGACGAGGTAATCAGCGTTTATTCCCATGTGGACCGTATGGTTACGCTGGGCTGCATGCCCGTAAAGAAAACCGTTTCAATTGATAAAGGGCTTGACGTCTGGAAAAATTTTGGAACTAAATTTTTTCTGGAACGCCGCGAAATCGGTATTTTCAACATCGGAGGCGCCGGTAAAATTATAGCGGACGGGCAGGAATACCGGTTGGGTTATCAGGATTGCCTGTATATCACGATGGGAACCAAAGAGGTTCTGTTCAGCAGTGACAGCGCAAGCCAGCCCGCCAAATTCTATATGGTGAGCGCGCCCGCGCACAAGCCATGCAAAACCACATTGATCGGCATAGCCGACGCGGCAAAGCGTCCCTGCGGCGCGGCGGAAACCGCCAACAAGCGGATTATCAACCAGTTTATCCATCCGGACGTACTGGAAACCTGCCAGCTCTGCATGGGGATGACCGTTTTGGAACCGGGCAGCGTCTGGAATACGATGCCCAGCCATACCCACGAACGCCGTATGGAAGTTTACATGTATTTCGGTATTCCGGAAGATAATGTGGTTTTCCACATGATGGGAGAAGGCAAAGAAACCCGCCATATTGTTATGCAGAACGAACAGGCAGTTATCAGCCCAAGCTGGTCGATTCATTCGGGCTGCGGAACCGCCAGCTATACCTTTATCTGGGCTATGGGCGGAGAAAACAAAGAATTCGACGATATGGATACCCTGAAAACGGTCGAAATGAGATAAGTTGCCAGAAACCGGCTCGCCGGTTTTCTATATTGCTCAAGGAGGAAAAATTTATCATGAAGAAAAAAGTTATAGCCATTGTTCTTTCCACAGCGATTGCGCTGTCCCTGGGTGCTTGCACAGGTTCGGGACAATCCGCATCCGTCAGTTCCGCCGCTTCCGGCGCTGCTTCTGGTCAGGCCGAAGGACAGTCCGGAACCACCGCGCCGGCAGCAGATGCAGTGGTGCTCAAGCTGGCGTTCAACCAGTCTGAAAATCATCCGCAGTATAAGGCTCTGGCTGAAATGGGCGAAAAGCTCAAAGAACAGACCAATGGAAAATATGTAATTGAAATTCACCCCAATGAACTGCTCGGTTCCCAGAAGGACGCTTTTGAGCTGGTTCAGAACGGTTCCGTCCAAATGGCGATGGTTGCGAACTCCATTGTTGAAAATGTCAACAAGGATTTTGCGGTTCTCGGTCTGCCGTATATCTACGACAGCCAGGAGCATCAGAAAAAGGTGTTTACTTCCGACGCGCTGGATCAGCTGTTTGCCGATACTTCTGCCGCCAACAACGGATTTGACGTGCTGACCGCTTTTACCGCCGGCGCGCGCAGCGTTTACACCGACAAGCCAATTCACACAACCGCAGATTTGAAGGGCTATAAAATTCGTGTCATGGAATCACCGACCTGCATCTCCATGCTGAATTACATGGGCGGCGTCGGCACCCCAATGAGCCAGGGTGAAGTTTACACGGCAATTCAGCAGGGAACCATCAACGGCGGTGAAAACAACGAAATCACCTACGCCGACCTGAAGCATTATGAGGTTGCTCCTTATTTCTCCTATACCCAGCACATGATGGTTCCTGACTTGCTCATCATCAATACCGACATTCATACCGCAATGCCGGATGATGTGAAAGAGATCTTCTCCAAGCTGGTTGATGAAACCACAGAGCGCGAATTCCAGCTCTGGAACGAACAGATTGACGCTGCGAAGAAAACCGCGGTTGATGGCGGCGCCACATTTGTTGAAGATGTCGATATCAAGCCGTTCCAGGAAGCAGTTAAGCCGCTTCATGATGAAGTTTCCGCGACTTCTGAAAATGCAAAGAAACTTTATGACGCCGTCCGCGCTCTTGCAGAATAATTTAGTTTTATACAGTTTTTAAAGGGAGGGAAGCCTGCCTTATCATGAGGCAGGCTTCCTTGATACACGACGCTATCGGAGGAGAGGGATTGCATGGCTGCGATAAAGAAAGCGATTGACAAAGCTGTTGAATGGATTTGTATTTTTTTGCTCGGTTTTATGACGATTTTAGTTACTTATCAGGTGGTTACCCGGTATTTTTTCAATGCGCCAAGCGCAATCAGCGAGGTATTGGCAAAATATCTGTTTGTCTGGCTGGTCATGATTTGCGGCGCTTATGTATTCGGGCTGCGCGAGCATATGAATATCGCATTTCTGCGCGATAAACTGCCGCTAAAGGCCCGTTTGACTGTAGAAATTTTCAGTGAGATTCTCATTGTTTTGTTTGCGCTGACAGTGATGATTGTCGGCGGATATAGAGGGGCCCTGAAACAGATGATCCAGCTTGATTCCGCGCTGCAAATACCAGTCGGAATCATTTATGCGGTGATTCCGATCAGCGGCGTTCTGATTGTATTTTACTTTATTTATAACGTTTCCCGGCTTACAAAACAGTTTGCTGCGGGCAACGGATCAAAGGAAGGGGCGTAAAACCAATGAGTCCTGCATTATCCGCTGCCATTGTAATGGCGATTTCCGTATTTGTGATGCTCGCCATGGGCGTTCCAATCAGTATCAGCATCGGCGGCTCCTCTGTTCTGGCCATGTTGCTGATTCTACCGTTTGACGGGGCGATGATTACCTCCGCACAGAGAATGTTCACCGGCGTCAATTCGTTCTCCCTGCTTGCCATCCCGTTTTTCGTGCTGGCGGGCAATATTATGAATAACGGCGGTATCGCCATCAGATTGATTAACTGCGCAAAGGTATTCTCGGGCAGGCTACCCGGCTCCCTTGCTCAGACCAATGTCGTTGCAAACATGCTGTTCGGTGCGGTTTCCGGTTCCGGCGTGGCTGCTGCTGCTGCAATCGGCGGCACCATGACCCCACTTGAAGAAAAAGAGGGCTATGCCAAAGATTTTATCGCGGCAATCAATATTGCCTCTGCACCGACCGGGATGCTCATTCCGCCCTCAAACACGCTGATTGTCTATTCCACCGTGGCTGGCTCGGTTTCAATCTCCGCGCTGTTCATGGCGGGCTATCTGCCCGGTATCCTCTGGGGGATTGGCTGTATGATTCTCGTCGCCTTCATGGCGAAAAAGCGTGGTTATGTGTCCGCACAAAAGCACACCGCAAAAGAAGTGCTGGGGCTGTTTTTGGACGCGATCCCCAGCCTGTTGCTAATCATAATCGTAATCGGCGGCATCCTCGGCGGGATTTTCACCGCTACGGAAGGCTCCGCTATCGCGGTGGTTTACTCTTTGGCGCTCAGCTTTATCTACCGTTCGCTGAAGCTGTCTGATCTGCCGAAGCTGTTGCTGGAATCCGCAAAAACCACAGCCATTGTTATTTTTATGATCGGCGTTTCTTCCATCATGTCGTGGGTCATGTCCTTCACGCAGATTCCCAGCATCATCGCCAACGGATTGCTGAGCTTTACGAATAACCCGACCATGATTCTGTTGATTATGAATGTGATCCTGCTTGTCGTCGGTACCTTTATGGACCCGACACCGGCAGTCTTGATCTTCACACCAATTTTTCTGCCGATTTGCATGAGTTTTGGGATGCATCCGGTGCATTTCGGTGTTATGATAGTAATGAATCTCTGCATCGGAACCATCACGCCGCCTGTCGGGCCGATTTTGTTTACCGGCTGTAAGGTTGGCAATATTTCCATCGAAGGGGTATTCAAAACCCTGTTGCCTTTTTTTGCAGTTACAATCATTGCGCTTTTGCTGGTGACTTATCTGCCGGTAGTTTCCATGCTGATTCCAAACGCGTTGGGACTTATTAAGTAAGACAGGGACAAGGTGCGGTTTTCCGCGCCTTGTTCTGCAACTTAGATTATTTTTTAGGAGGAGCTTTGAATATGGATATGAAAAGTTTTAGACTGGACGGAAAGGTCGCGCTGGTAACGGGCGCGTCGTACGGAATCGGATTTGCAATCGCAAGCGGGTATGCCGCGGCGGGAG